>CAMPAN010000022.1 GCA_946631895.1 uncultured Clostridia bacterium | reverse complement strand
ATGTCCGGACACATGCACGTCCGCCATGCGGTCGTAGACCACGTCCGCGCCCTTTTCGTACAGCGCGTTGATGACGCGCGCGACGCCGCGCTCGTTGCCGGGGATCGCGCTCGCCGAGATGATGACCGTATCGCCTGCGCCTACGTTCAGCTTGTGCGTGGCGTTCGCCATGCGGAACAAGCCGCTCATCGGCTCGCCCTGACTGCCGGTGGTCATGACGCAGACCATCTGATCCGGCATGTTTTTGAGATGCTCCACCTGCACGATCCGATCGGTCGGGATGTGCAGATATCCGAGCTCCTGCGCATATTTCACAATCTGCTCCATGCTTCTGCCCTGGAAGCAGACCACGCGTCCGTGTTCGATTGCAACGTCGGCGACTTGCTGGATGCGGTACACGTTCGACGCGAACGTCGCTACGATCACGCGTCCCTGCGCCTTCGTGAAGACGCGCTCGAAGGTCTTGCCGATCTCCTTTTCGCTCTGTGTGAAGCCTGCGTGTTCGACGTTTGTGGAATCCGAAAGGAGCGCCAGAACGCCCTTGGAGCCGTAATACGCGAAGCGGTTGATGTCAATGGGCTCGCCGTCGATCGGCGTCATGTCGATCTTGAAGTCGCCAGTGTGGATCAGCGTGCCGATCGGCGTGCGGATCGCAAGCGCGACGGCGCCGGCGATCGAATGTCCGGTCTTGATGAACTCGATCTTAAAGCATCCGAGCGAAACGGTTTCTTTGGGATTGACGTCGACGACCTCGACGTCGGTCAGATGATGCTCATCGAGCTTGTGCCGGATGAGCGCATTGGTAAACCGCGTGCCGTAGATCGGGCAGCGGAAACGTTCCATGGCATAGGGGATCGCGCCGATATGGTCCTCGTGCCCGTGCGTGACGCACATGCCGCGGATGCGGTCCCTGTTTTGTTCGAGGTAGATCATGTCGGGGATGACCACGTCGATCCCCGGCATCTCCTCGTCCGGAAAGATCAGCCCGCAATCGACGATGAGAATGTCGTTCCCGTACTCGATCACGGTCATGTTTTTTCCGATTTCTCCCACCCCGCCCAGCGGGATGATTTTCAATGTATGCTGCATAAACAGTGTGTGATGTGTTTCCTTTCCTCAATCGACGCTCCCGTAAAAGAACAGGTTTCCGCCGATGTCCTGATAAAATTTACGTCCGCCCCAGTTTTTTCCGAGCCGTGCGGCGCAGAAAAACAGGATGGTTTCCGGAAGGTCGAGGTTACCGTACACGAAGATGTCGCGCGCGGCTTCGACGATGTCCTCCGGCGGCTTGATTTTTTTGAAGCCCTTGTGATGGATGACCGAAAACTGACCCTTGCGATAGGCTTCGGTGGGAATGTCGGTCACCTTTCCGCCGAACCGCTTTGCCACGCATCGGTTGTAAATCACGCAGAGCACCGCGCGGTACGCCTGCGCATTTCTGCCGCCCGCCTCAAGGTATGCGACGCGCGCGGCAAGCACGAGATCGTCGTCCGAAACCGAAAACGCCTGCGCATAGCGCGAAAGCGGACGCATACCGCAGTACATGCCGCTCGTACTTTCGGCAAACGCCTCGACGGCGTCGTCCGGCTTCTGCCAGAGCACCAGACCTGTTTCCTCCCCGGAGGGCGTGTCCCCCGGAACGAGGTCGATCGTTTCCGCCGCTGCCGAAGCCGGAAGCAGCAGAACGAGCAATACGATAAGAAGACGCTTCATTGTCCGTCCTTTCCCGGGCGGACCGCGCCGCCCGTTACAGAATGTATTTCGAGATGTTGTCCTCACCCCACTCGGCGGACAGATGGGCATCGACATACGCGCCGTCCACGACGACGTCGATCATCGGATGCTGACCGTTCGCGTTGAAGGAGATGTCGTTCAACAGATTCTCCATTACCGTATGCAGGCGGCGTGCGCCGATATTCTCATTTTGTTCATTCGCGCGGAATGCGAATTTTGCGATCTCTTTGAGAGCGTCCTCGGTGAAGCTCAGGTTCACGTTATCGGGCTTCAGAAGCGCGGCATACTGCTTGGTGATCGCATTGTCCGGCTGCGTGAGGATCGCGTAGAAATCGTCCTCGGTAAGGTCCTTCAAAGTCACGCGGATCGGGAACCGTCCCTGCAGCTCCGGAATGAGATCCGTGACCTTTGCCACATGGAACGCGCCCGCGCCGATGAACAGGATGAAGTCCGTCTTGACGGGACCGTATTTCGTTGCGACCGTGGTGCCCTCGACGATCGGCAGAATGTCTCTCTGCACGCCCTCGCGCGAGACGTCCGCGCCCATGTGGTTCGCGTTTCCCGCGATCTTGTCGATCTCGTCAAGGAATATGATGCCGTTCTGCTCGGCGTTCTGAAGCGCTTCGCGGTTGACGTCGTCCATGTCGATGCGCTTTTCGGATTCCTGCTGCATGAGGATCGAACGCGCATGCTCCACCGGCATTCGCTTTGCCTTTTTCTTCTTCGGAAGCAGATCGCCGAGCATGCCGCCCATATCAAACTCCATGCCGCTTGCGCCGAACATCATGGCGCTGACGCTTTCCTCGACCTCGATCTCCACGATCTCCTTCTCAAGAAGCCCTCTTCTCAGGCGGTCAAGCGTCTGTTCGCGCAGCGTCTTCCTTGCCTGCTGCTCCTCCTCGGTGGGTTTGGGTTCCTCCGGTTCCGGCTGTCCGCTGCCCAAAAGGAACTGGAGCGGATTCACCGTTCTCTGCTGCTTCTTCTGCTGCGGAAGCAGCAGTTCCACAAGGCGCTGTTCGGTTGCCGCAGCCGCCGCGTCCTTCACAAGCTCCATGCGCTTCTGCTTCGTGAGCCGGATCGACTCCTCCACAAGGTCGCGCACCATGCTCTCAACGTCCCTGCCGACATAGCCGACCTCGGTGTATTTCGAGGCTTCGACCTTAACAAACGGCGCTTCGACGAGCTTTGCAAGCCGCCGCGCGATCTCGGTCTTGCCGACGCCCGTCGGCCCGAGCATGATGATATTCTTCGGCGTGATCTCCTCACGCAGTTCCGGGGGCAGGCAGCTCCTTCTGTAACGGTTTCTCAAAGCGATCGCCACCGCGCGCTTTGCTTCGTCCTGACCGATGATATAGCGGTCCAATGCGTTTACGATCTCTCTCGGAGTCACGGACGGATCACCTCCACGCTGATATTGCCGTTGGTAAAGATGCAGATGGATTCGGCGATCGCCATCGCTTCGCAGACGATCTCCTCCGCGCTCATGCCGGTGTGCATCTTCAGCGCCTTTGCCGCCGCGAGCGCATAGAGCCCGCCGGAACCGATCGCCGCAATGTCGTCATCCGGCTCGATCACGTCTCCGGTGCCGGACAGGATCAGAAGATCGTCCTTGTCCGCCACGATCATCAGCGCTTCCAGCTGCCGCATCATTTTATCGCCGCGCCAATCCTGCGCAAGCGCGATCGCCGCGCGTCGCAGCGCGCCGCCGTGCATTTCAAGCTTTGCCTCAAACCGGTCGCACAGCGTAAACGCGTCTGCGGTCGAGCCGGCAAAACCCACGACCACACGGTCATGATACAGCCTGCGCACCTTCTTTGCGTGCGCCTTCATGATCGCCTGCTGTCCCATCGTGACCTGCCCGTCGCCTGCGATCGCGGTCACGCCGTCGCGCTTCACCGCGACAATGGTCGTTCCCTTCAACTGTTCCATCGGATATACCTCCTCATAAAGCGTAATGGTCCTTCAGCGCGCGAACCGTTTCCAGCGCGCGTCCTGCGATCCGCTCGCCGCGTTCCTGCTTGCCGCGGACGCGTTCTTTGAGCGGATCCATGATACCGAACGTCACGTTCATCGGCTGAAAATCGCCGCCGTTGTATTCGGCTACGTAATGTCCGAGCGCGCCGATCGCGGTTTCGGACGTAAAATCGATCGCTTCCCTGCTTTCGAGCTTTTCGATCAGCTCGATCGCGGCGAGAAGCCCGCTCGCCGCGGATTCCACATAGCCCTCCACGCCAGTCATCTGTCCGGCAAAGAACAGCAGCGGATCCTCCCGCAACGAATAATCCCAGTGCAGAAGCTTCGGGGATTCCAGAAACGTATTGCGGTGCATCACACCGTAGCGCGCAAACTCCGCATGCTCAAGTCCCGGGATCAGACCGAACACGCGCTTCTGCTCCGCAAACCGGAGGTTCGTCTGGAACCCGACGATGTTATAGAGCGTGCCGTCGGCGTTGTCGCGCCTTAGCTGCACCACCGCGAACGGACGCTTGCCGTCGACCTCCAGCCCGACCGGCTTCAAAGGTCCGTACGCCATCGTCAGTTCGCCGCGCTTCGCCATGACCTCGATCGGCATGCAGCCCTCGAACACGCGCGGCGTTTCGAACGAATGCAGCGGCGCGGTCTCCGCCGTGACGAGCGCGTGATAGAACGCAAAATATTCCTCGCGCGTCATCGCGCAGTTCAGGTAGTCCGCGCCCCGATCATACCGCGACGCCTGAAAAACCTTGTTGTGGTCGAGCGATTCATAGGTTACGATCGGCGCGGCCGCGTCGTAAAAATGCAGACTTTTGCCGAACCGCCGTTCGATCGCCCCGCTCAATGCATCGCTTGTCAGCGGTCCCGTCGCCACGATCGCCGGCGACGCCGGAAGCTCCGTGCACTCCTCGTGCACGACCGTAAGATCCGGAAACGCCGTCAGCGTTTCGGTGATATACCGGGAAAATCCTTCGCGGTCGACCGCAAGCGCGCCGCCCGCCGGGACCTTTGTCGCGTCCGCCGCCTGCATCACAAGCGAATCAAGCGCGCGCATTTCCTCTTTCAGCACACCGACCGCGTTGGAAAGCCGGTCGGAACGCAGCGAGTTTGAGCAGACAAGCTCCGCAAATCCGTCGCCCTTGTGCGCGGACGTACGCTTGTCCGGCTTCATTTCGTAAAGCGTCACCGGAAAGCCGTGCGTCAAAAGGCGGTATGCCGCCTCCGCGCCGGCAAGTCCCGCGCCGACGACGGTCACGTTCGGCTTACGCATCGGTTTTCTTTGAACGGCGCAGGATCTCCTTGCAGTTCGGATCCGCGCACTGGATGAACGTGCCGTTCTGTCCGTGCTTCTGCACCATCAGACCGCCGCACTTCGGGCACTTGACCGAAACCGGCAGATCCCAGCTCGTGAAATCACAGTCCGGATAGCGCTCGCAGCCGTAAAAGACCTTCTTTTTGCCGTGCTTCTTGATGATCGCTGCGCCGCACTTCGGGCACGGAACGCCCTCGACCTTTTCGATGATCGACTTCGTATTGCGGCAGGTCGGGAAATTCGGACAGGCAAGGAACTTGCCGAAGCGTCCCATCTTATAGACCATCATTGCACCGCACTTGTCGCACGGGATATCGGAAACCTCATCGGGGATCCTGATCTTTTCCGCGTTCTTTTCGGCGGTTTCGACCGTCTGCATAAACGGACCGTAGAACCCGTCCACGACCTTCTGCCATGCTTCGGAACCGTCCTCGACGGAGTCCAGCTCCTCCTCCATGTTCGCCGTGAATGCGATGTCCACAATATCCGGGAAGCTGGATTTCATCAGTCCGGTGACGGCAAAACCGAGTTCGGTTGCCGTCAGCGTCTTCTTTTCGCGCATGATGTAGCCGCGGTCAATGATCGTAGAGATCGTCGGCGAATAGGTGGACGGACGCCCGATACCCTTTTCTTCGAGCGTTTTGACAAGCGTCGCCTCGGTGTAGCGGGACGGCGGCTGCGTGAATTTCTGCTGCGAATCGAGCTGTTCCGCCGTGAAGCGGTCGCCCTCCGCGATCGGCGGAAGCTGTACGGTGTCCTCGTCGTCCACGTCGCGTCCCTCGGTATAGACTGCGGAGAAGCCGGCAAACCGAACGTGCGCGCCCGTTGCCTTGAACTGCGTGCCGTTCGCGTCAAACGTGACCGCCGTCTGCTCAAGCACCGCGTCGCTCATCTGGCTTGCGAGGAAGCGCTCATACACGAGCTTGTAGAGCTTATACTGGTCGCTCGAAAGATACGGCTTCAGCGTCTTCGGATCGTTTTTGACGTCCGTCGGACGGATCGCCTCGTGCGCGTCCTGCGCGTTGCGGCGTCCGCGATAGACGTTCGCGGTCTTCGGCATATACGCCTCGCCGTAGGTTTCCAGAATATAGCTTCTTGCCGCCTTCTGCGCCTCGTCCGCGATGCGAACCGAGTCGGTACGGATATAGGTGATCAGACCCGTTGCGCCTTTTTTGCCGATCTCCACGCCCTCATAGAGCTGCTGTGCGACCATCATGGTACGCTTGGTCGTGAATCCGAGTTTTCTTGACGCGTCCTGCTGCATGCTCGACGTCGTGAACGGCGGCGCGGCGTGCTTGTGTTTCTCGCCGCTCTTCACCTCAGTCGCGGTGAATGCGGAATCGCCGATGCGCGCGATGACCGCGTTCGTCTGCGCCTCGGTTTTGAGATCGACCTTTGCGCCGTCCTCACCGTAAAAGCGCACGTCGAAGCTCTTCTTCGCGCCTGCGCGGAGCTTTGCCGTCAGCGTCCAGTATTCCTCGGGCACAAACGAATTGATCTCGTCCTCGCGATCGCACACGATGCGCGTCGCCACGGACTGTACACGTCCCGCGGAAAGGCCCTTGCGGATCTTGACCCAAAGGATCGGGCTGATCTTATAGCCCACGATACGGTCCAGCACGCGCCGCGCCTGCTGCGCGTCGACAAGATCCATGTTGATCGTGCGCGGCTTTTTGATCGCATTTTTCACCGCGTTTGCCGTGATCTCGTGGAACTCAATGCGGCATTTCGACGCCGTATCGAGCTTCAGAATCTGCGCAAGATGCCATGAGATCGCTTCGCCTTCGCGGTCAGGGTCCGTTGCGAGAAGGACGCGATCGGCTTCCTTCGCTTCCTTCTTGATGCGTTCCAGAACGTCTCCGCGTCCGCGGAGCGTGATATATTTCGGCGCGAAGTCATGCTCGACGTCCACGCCGAGCTGCGATTTCGGCAGGTCGCGGACGTGTCCGTTGCTTGCCACGACCTTGAATCTGCTGCCCAAAAACTTACCGATCGTCTTTGCCTTTGCGGGGGACTCCACGATCACCAATGTGTTTTTCGTTTCTGCCATACTGTATGTCTCCTTCGATTATTGGTCGAACGTCACGACCGTGTGGATGGTATCGAGCGCGTAGATACGGCCCGGAAGCTGTTTGATGATTTCGGAAAAGAGCATGCGCGTGAGCGCCGCGTTCAATTCCTGCGCAGAGCAGTCGATCCAGTCTAAAAGCTCATCGGCGTTCTTCTCGCCCTGCAGAAGCGCCATGTAGATCTCCTGCCCCGTTTCGCCGAGCGAAGTAAACGTGACCTTCTTCGCCGCGCCGTTCAGCACGTCGTCGCCCGCGTCGTCCGTAAACTCCGAGAGAATGTCCGCCGCACACAGGACCGGCTTCGCCTCGCCGCGCGTGATCATGCGGTTTGTGCCGATGCTCATCGGGTCCGTGATGCGTCCCGGCACCGCAAAGACCTCCCTGCCCTGCTCCCTTGCACAGTCCGCCGTGATCGACGTGCCGCTGCGCTCGCCCGCTTCGATCACCACGACGCCCCGGGAGATACCGGAGAGGATGCGGTTGCGGATCGGGAAGTTCTGCGCAAGCGGCGGCGTTTTGGGCAGAAATTCGGTCATCAGCACGCCGCCGTGCTCGAGTACGCTCTGATAGAGCGCGCCGTTGTTCTGCGGATAGGTAACGTCGATTCCGCAGCCCAGCACCCCGATCACCGGGCAGCTGTTGGAGCCGACCGAAAGCGCGCCTTTCGCCGCCGCGGAATCGATCCCCGCCGCAAGCCCGGTCACGACCGTTGCGCCGCGTTCGGAAAGCTGTTCGCCGAGAAGCTCCGCAACTTCCTTGCCGTAATCGGTGCAGTTCCTTGCGCCGACCATTGCGATCGGAAGACTGAGTTCCTTCGGCAGCGTGCCTTTACAAAAGAGCACCGAGGGCGGATCGTAGATCTCGGAAAGCAGGGACGGGTATTCGTCGTCCTCCGGCGTGATGATCTGCACCCCGTTCCGGTCGAGCCATGCGCAGTAGCGGTCCATAAAGCGGTCGTCCGCCGCGCTCACAAGCCGGTTTTTCACGTTGTCGGACACATCGGAAAACTGCTCGAACTCCTTTCTTTGGATCGCCTCGCGCGCTTCGGAAAGATCGTCGAACCGCGAAAGCAATTCATAGAACAGGCGCGGGTTTGTGCTTGTCGCATAGTTCAGCCACAGAAAATTGCGTTTCGTTTCGTCCATCGCGCCGGTCCCTCCTTCTTCTGAAGATACTTCGGAACATATCATAGCATGAACGTTTCCGGATTTCAATCCTATTTATATATGCAAATGTGACAAAATCGAAACAAAAACCGCACGGAGGCTCCGTGCGGCGTCAGTTTTTGACGTTTTCAGAGATCGGAGAGCATCGACATGCTGCGATATTGGATCGCTTCGGCGTAATGCTCGGGGCGGATCTCCGGGCTGTTTTCGAGGTCCGCGACCGTGCGGGCGACCTTCAGAACGCGCTGATAGGCGCGCGCCGAAAGCTGCAAACGTTTGAACGCATCCTTCAGGAGCCGTTCGGATTCGCCGGTCGGATTACAGTAGCGGCGGATCATCGGTCCGTTCATTTCGGCGTTGGTGCGGATGCCGTTCGCTTTGAACCGTTCACGCTGGATCTCCCTTGCCGCCGTTACGCGGGCGCGGACGACCTCCGAGCGTTCGGCGGGGCGGCGTTCGGTGATTTCGCGATAGCCCACCTCGGTCATCTCGATGTGCAGGTCGATGCGATCGAGCAAAGGTCCGCTGATGCGTCCGGCGTAGCGGCGAATCTGCGCCGCCGAGCAGGTACACGGCTTTGTGCGCGAGCCGCGGTTGCCGCACGGACACGGGTTCATAGCCGCAACGAGCAGGAATCTTGCGGGGTACGTCGCCGTCGCCGCGGCGCGGCTGACGGTCACAAAGCCGTCCTCCAAAGGCTGGCGCAGCGCTTCCAGGACATTTCTCTGAAACTCCGGCAGCTCGTCCAGAAAGAGAACGCCGTTGTGTGCAAGACTGATCTCGCCGGGCATGGCGTGCGAACCGCCGCCGATCAGCGAAACCGCGCTTGCGCCGTGGTGCGGGGCACGGAACGGACGCTCGGTGACGAGCCCCTCCGTCCCCTTCATCGCGCCGGTGATCGAATGGATCTTGGTGGTCTCCAGCGCTTCCTCGAACGTCATTTCCGGCAGGATCGACGGGATCGCGCGGGCAAGCATCGTCTTGCCGCTGCCGGGCGTGCCGCACAGCAGGATGTTATGGTTTCCCGCAACCGCAACCTCCGCGGCGCGCTTTGCCGCTTCCTGTCCTTTGATCTCGGAAAAATCGACGGCGTATTTATGCGTGCCGCCCGCAAACGGCTGTGCTTCCGCCGGTGTAATCACGGTTTCGCCGCGCAGATGCCGCACGAGCGCAGCAAGCGATTCGACCGGAAAGACCGTTGCCCCGCGGATATACGCTGCCTCCGCCGCGTTGTCCTTCGGCACGTAAAACACGGTATAACCCTTGTCGAACGCGTCGATCAGCATCGGCAGTATGCCGGAGATGGGACGGACGGCGCCGTCCAATGCGAGCTCGCCGAGCACGATCATCCCTTTCGGCAAGGGCTTCAGATCGCCGTTTGCCTCGAGGATCGACAGCGCGATCGGCAGATCGTAGACCGAGCCCTCCTTTTTGAGATCGGCAGGCGCAAGATTGACCGTGATGCGCGCCGTCGGAAATGCAAAGCCGGAATGGCGGATCGCCGCGTGCACGCGCTCGCGCGATTCCTTGACCGCCGCATCGGGCAGACCGACCGTATCATAGTTCGGCATGCCTGCCGAGATGTCCGTCTCCACCGTCACGGGATAGCCGTTCAGCGCCACAAGTCCGTAGCTTTCCACCTTCGCCAGCATGGTTTATTCCTCCGTCGGTTCGATCGGTTCCTCTTTCAATTCTTCTTTCGGCTCCTCCGGGCGCTTTTTGAACACGAACAGCTTGTTGCCCGCAAAGTTCAGCAAAAGCGCAATGCCGGAAGCCAGCAGCAGACAGAAGCGCTCGCCGTTCAGGATCTTCGTGAAGAAGTTCTGACCCGCAAAGTCCGTCCACCACGCATCGAGATGCAGCTTGTCGCGGAGTACCCACTGCAGCAGCAGCGACACGCCGAGCGTAACAAGGTTCACCGCGATGAACAGGACGATCTCGCGTGCGTCGCGGCGGCGCTCCTCGCGGAACGTCCAGCGCGAATTCCAGAAATAGCTGTTCAGAATGCCGCATGCGTAGCCGATGATCTTCGCAAGGAAGTACAATCCGAAGATCGCGTTCAGCGCGAACGTCACGATCAGGTCGATCAGCGTGTTGGACGCGCCGATCAGCACAAATTTCAACAGCTGAACGAAGCTCTTCTTTCCCTCAGACGCCGACATAATAGACCTTTCCGAACGGCGCAAGCACGTTCTCGATGAATTTTGCGTAGCCGTACGACACCGGAATGCCCGAAACCGCAGGCAGCATCAGCAGGAATACGATCACGGACGCGATGAGCCACACCCACTTGAGCCACGACGTACGCGGATACTTCTTTTCCACGCAGTTGAGAAGCAGCAGCGTCAGAAGCATCATGAACGGAATCGTCGAGAAGTAATGGTACAGGAACACGCACCGGGTCACAAGCGCCCACGGCAGAAGCCCCGCGAGGATGCCGGTGAACACGACGAAGAACGCGCGGTTCTTTCTGCAGGCGGGATTCTTGAACCACTCGACGACGGCAAACACCGCGCCGAACGCCGAGACATACCATACGGCGGAATTGCCCGTGCTCGAGATGTTCGACAAAAGCTTCGTTTCGCCGAGCATCGGATAGCCCGAATAGAACCAGACCGACTTCTGCATCAGCGGCCACTGATACCACATCGACTGACACATATGCGTCGCATCGAGGTCTGCATGGTAATTGTACATGCTGACCTGTTCCTTCCAGAGCGTTTCCAGCATCGCGGAAAGCGTCCGGTTCCCGGCTTTGATGTAATAGCAGTAATTCGTGACCACGTACAGCGCGACCGGGATCAGGATGAAGAACAGACAGCACCACACAGGCGTCATCAGAAGATTATTGAGCGAAAGATCGACGTCCTCCCGGTTCCGGAACGCCAGGCGGAAGATCACCGCGGAAGCGATTGCAACGCCGACGAGGATCAGCAGCGTTCCGTAGAACCACGGACGCAGGAAGATGTTGTTGATCGTATCGACGCCGTAGGTCGCATTCGTCTTCATGACGTACTGCCCCTTGACATACGCGCGGTAGCGGTAATCGGCAATGTTCATCCAGTGTCCGGAAAGATGCAGCGCGATCACACCGAACACGAACAGCACCGGCGCATATGCGATCACGTTGACCGGCAGTTTTTTCCGGTCTTCCTTCGCCTGCTTCAGCCGGTTTCGGACGATCCGCACCAGGTTATAGATGAGATCGCCGAAATACAGCACGGCAAGCCCTGCGCCCGAATAGAGGCAGGTCCACTTCGACGACGCGCCGAGCCCGAACATCACGCCCGAAAGACCGAGCAGCGCGAGCTTTTTCCAGTACGGACGCTCCTCAAAATCCTCCGCGATATAGTCCCCCATGAACAGGAACATAAGCAGCGTGAAGAACAGTGCGTAGGTGTCGATCGTCGCAATGCGCGTCTGCGCAAAGTGCATGCAGTCCGCGGCAAACAGCCCCGCGGTCACGAGCGCGTAATCCGTACGGCGGAAGATGCGCTTTGCAAACACATACAGCACCGCAAGGATCAGAACGCCGAAGAACGTACCGGCAAACCGCCAGCCGAACGGCGTCATTCCGAAGATCCGGATACCGACGGCAATGAACAGCTTGCCCAAAGACGGGTGCGTCCATTCATAGATCGAGTATCCGTCCCACTGCGCCGCCTCCGAACCCTCCTTGCAATAGAGATCGTCGTTCTGCACGATCTCGTACGCCGTGCGCGCATGGTAGATCTCGTCGAAATACATTCCGTTGAGATACGAATGGTTCAGCGCGACCTTGTCCTGTTCGTCCAGAAGCCTTTCCGCGCCGTCCTTCGGCTCATAAACGGTTGCGGGCAGCAGCTCGTCGCCGTCCAGCACCGCGATCTCGTTCATGGAGATCCTGCCGCTCTCCACATAGAGGATCAGATACTCCGTTTCGGTCTCCAGCGAAAGGTCGACCCATTTGAACATATCACCGTTTTCCTGTTCAAAGAGCTCCAGCGGTTCGGTTTCGCCCGGTGTAAAATAACCGTCGATAAACGCGCTGTCGTCATAGATCCCGAGCTTGCCCTCGGCAATGCCGCCGAAGAAGCGGATCTCCGAAACGTACCGCGTTTCGCCGAGATCGACGAGCACGGTCGTGTCCGTCTCCGCTGTCCATGCGGTCTGCGGAGAGCGCAGGGATCCGAGATTCAGAAAAGCGACGATCGAGTATACGACAAGCAGGACGATAAGCACGGCATAGTCGCGCCGGGTCATGCGGCGCCCGTCCTCAACACCGATTTCTTTCCGGAATTTCTTGAAATCCATCCCGCTCACCTCCGTTTCCCGTTCTTTTGACGAAGCGGTTTCTGC
Source organism: uncultured Clostridia bacterium (assembly GCA_946631895.1). Taxonomy (GTDB): domain Bacteria; phylum Bacillota; class Clostridia; order Christensenellales; family CAG-138; genus UBA3792. The sequence goes on along the minus strand of CAMPAN010000022.1, from coordinate 7,822 downwards.
GGCAGAAACGGTCCGTCATCCGTCGGACGGGACGGATCGAACACCAGCGCCTTGCGGAAGCAGACCGCCGTGAAGTACATTGCCGCGCAAAACTCGAGGAGCGAGATCACCGCGATCAGCTGATTGTGGATCACGCCGCCGCGGATCATATCCTTCGCGCCGTTGGAGACCACGAACATCGCCATCATTTCGTTCATGAACGTCGTGACGGTGAGCATCGAAAACGCTGCGAGCTTATGGGGATCACGGTCATAGGCGTACGCAAAGGCCAGCAGGAACAGCGCCGGGAAAATGTAGCGCTCGTGCATATAGTGTCCGAACGTGAACACCCATACGCAGAAGCATGCGGCAAGCAGGAAAATGAGCCCGCGGTTCGTATAGACCGAATACCGCATTTGTTTGTGCTTCCGCCAATACAGGATGAACAGACCGACGGTCATCAGACCGGCAAGCACGATCCCGATGATCCCGAAGAGATGCCAGGAGAGCGTTCCGCCGCAGAGCTTGAGAACTGCGCCGAGCACGAATGAAGAACTGAACGCGCACAGCGCGCCGAACAGCGTGAGTGCGCCGATCACCGTGACGCCGCCGCCTTCGATCCATTCAAGCACCGTTCGTCCGCCCTTTTCGCGGTTTGCAATATACAGGAATACCGCGATCATCAAAACGCCGTACAGCGGGACCTCTGAGATCGCCCGGAAGATCATATTGACGTCGCCGACGACCTTGATTTCCTTTGCAAGGAAACGGATCAGTACCATGAGCCCTGTCGGGATTGCCGCAAGCAGCAGATCGACCAGCGCACGGTTCGGTTCATCGTCCCGACGCATGCGCATGTCGTTCCACGCGCGCAGCACAAGCGTCGAAAAGCCGATCAGCAGCGCTGTCTTGGAGAACAGCTCGTTTGTGCGCAGCAGAAGACTGCCGATCTTTTCGCTGCCGAACGCGTTCTTCGCGCTTGCCCAGTTGCCGCCGAACAGCGTCATGAAGTTATACGCTTCGATCGACGCGTACTCATAGCCGCTCGATGCGCTCCTGTAACGTTCGACCATCCAGAACAGCGACATGTCTTTGCCGCGGAACAGCAGAGAGCCGGCAAGCAGAACCAGCAGCGCGCCGACCACCGCGACGACCGACCAGAGCACATGCTGCAGGAATTTCTTTGTGCCGTGCTGATCGACGCCGGTCATCACGTACATCAGCGCAAGCACCGGTCCGAAGATCAGCGCCTGCCATTTCATCAGGATCGCAATGCCGTACAGAAGCCCTGCGATCAGCCGGTAGTATGGTTTTTCGCGGCTCATATTGAGAATCAGGAACGTGCCGATGAGAAGCACAGTAAGAATCGAATCGATCTGTCCCCATGCGCCGGACAGGTATACCGCGGCGGGATTCAGTACGATCAGCCCCGCAAGCAGCAGCGCGGTCTTATCGCCGATCGAAAAACGCTTCGCACGGTTCAGAATCAAGAAACCGGACAGTACGTCGCACAAAAACGCCGGAACCATGTATACGAACAGGCGGAACGGTCCCTCCGGAAAGATCGACGCAATGCGGTACAGCAGCCCGCAAACAAGCATATATCCCGGCGGATAGTCGCACCAGTTGTCGACGTAGAACGCATGCGTTCCGCCCGCTGCGACGCGATAGCCCCAGCCCTGCCAGCAGCTCATGTCGGTGCTGTGTCCTTTCAGCGTCGCGCAGAGCACGAACCGCACGACAAACCCGATCCCGACGAGGATCAGAAAGACTACGTACTTGTTCGGAACCTCTTTACGGTCTGCAGAGATCTGTTTTGCCGTTCCTCCGATGCCGTACAGCAGCACGATCGCCGCGATCGCGCCGACCCAGAAGATCACCGTAAAGACGTTCTCGTAATCCTCCTGCGTCCGCTGTGCGTCATCCGACGACGCTTCCGCGGGAGAGAGATTCTGGAATGGCACAGAGGCGGTTTCCGTCTGTTCAAGCTGCACGTTCCGGAACCATACGCTGCCGCCCGATTCTGCGGAATATCCGCCGAGACGCAGCGCAAGCATGACGGTTTCCTGTTCCTTTGCGGTCCGGAACGCAAGCTGAACCGGCGTCCAGCCATTGGTGCCGAACAGCCCTTCGGAATAGATGAAGCTGCCGTCCATCGCAAAATTGTCGATCGAAAGCGTTGCGCCCTGTCCGTCCTCAACGTCCTCGGTGCGCAGTTCCGCCGAAAGCACATAGCGCATCTCCGGTTTGACATCGACGGTGCGGCACAGGCGGCAATCGTCCCCGTCGGGGACCGAGAACCCGACCTCGCCGTTTTCGGCAAAGGTCTGATACCCGCCTTCGTAGGAATTGACCGTCCATCCATTCGGAACGCCGTTTGTCGTTTCACTAAAATCAAAGGCGATCGCATCGCCGTTCGTCTCCTTGGCAGAATCGGATCTTCCGCATGCAAAAAGTCCGGCGAGCAGCAGCACCGCCAGTACCGTGATTCCGATCCGTTCTATCTTACGCAAAATCCGATCCTCCGATCTTTGTGTGTTTTATCAGTATAGCATCTTTTCATCCGTGAGGCAACCGCTAAAAGGCGTTCACGATATGGTTTATTGTCTTTTCCGGCAGCAGGACCTCGATCACATCGAAGCGCGCAGGCTGTTCGATCCCGCCGTTTGAAAGAAGCCAGCTTTCGGCGGCAAGGCGCAGAAACCGCTGCTTGTTCCGGTCCACGGCGTCCGCCGGACGCCCGTAGCTTCCCGGCGTCCGCGTTTTGACCTCGACGAACACGACCGTGCCCGTACATTTCTCCCGCGCTATGATGTCGATCTCATGCCGGTGGGAACGCCAGTTGCGTTCGAGAATGCGAAAACCGTGACGCCTGAGATGCCGCGCGGCAAGCCGCTCGCCGCGCTTTCCCGTTTCTGCCGTCGTCATAGCAGGTTTTTGAGGAACGACCGCCGATGCAGCGGACACGGGCCGTATTCTTTGATCGCGTCCATATGCGCCTTCGTGCCGTAGCCCTTGTTCTGCGCAAAGCCGTACATCGGGTAGATTGCGTCCTGCTCGCGCATGTAGCGGTCTCGCTCGACCTTGGCGACGATCGACGCCGCCGCGATCGAATAGCTTAAGGCGTCGCCGTGGATCAGCGCGTGCTGCCGCGCAGGGATGTCGAGCCCTGTCAGTGCATCGATCAGCACATCGGTGACGGGCGTTTTCATCTTCGCAAACGCCTCGTTGAACGCGCACTTTGTCGCCTCCAGAATGTTGATCTCGTCGATCACGGTCTGATCCACCCAGGCGGTCTGCGCCTCGATGCAGGTGGAAAGAATGCGGTCGTACAGCGCTTCACGCCGCTTTTCGCTGACCTTCTTGGAATCGTTGACGTACTCTAAAAGCGGCTCCGGCGGCATGACGACGCAGGCGACGACCACAGGTCCCGCCAGCGGACCTCTTCCGACCTCGTCCATACCGGCAAGGATCACACCGTCCTGCGTCCAGAACGCGCGATCGCGCTCGGACAGAACCAGCAGCCGTTCCTGTTCATTCTGTTTCGCCATCGTCTTCCTCCTTCGGCGGCTGTTCCAGTGTGACGCGCGCGATCTTGCCCGCGCGGAACTCGTCCAGCACGATCCGCGCCGCGCGCTCGGTGTCGTAAACGCCGCCTTTCAGGATGAACCCGCGGCTCCTTGCGACCGCTTCCAGAAGCGCGCTCTCCGGCGTTTCGGCGTCCAGCTTCTTATACCGTTCGAACAGCGCGGCGGGCGCAAGCTCCCGGAGCTTTGCAAGCAGCGTCCCCGCAAGCTCCTCGATATTCAGGATCTCGTCGTTGATCGAGCCCAGAAACGCGAGGTGTCTTCCGATCGTTTCGTCGCCGAGCTTCGGCCAAAGGAGTCCCGGAGAATCCAGAAGCTCCAGATGCGGCGTGATCTTCACCCACTGCTTGCCCTTTGTGACGCCGGGCTTGTCGCCGGTCTGCGCGCGCTTTTCACCCGCAATGCGGTTGATAAGCGTGGATTTGCCGACGTTCGGGATCCCCGCGATCAGCACGCGGATCGTCTTCTGCACGCCTTTCTCTTCATAGCGCCTGACGCGTTCCGCCGTCGCCTTTTCGATGAGCCGGATCGCCGTCGTCTTCGCGTTCTGCGCGCTTGCGGTCACACCGTCCGCTTCGATCCCCTGCCGTTTATAATACCCGATCCAGCGCTTGTTGGTTGCGGGATCGGCAAGATCGCTCTTGTTCAGCAGAAGAACACGCGCTTTTCCCTGAAAAAGCCGGTCGAAATCCGGGTTTCTCGTGCTCTGCGGCGCGCGCGCGTCAACAAGCTCAATCACGACGTCGATGAGCTTCAGATTTTCCTCAAGCATTCTTTTGGCTTTCGCCATATGTCCGGGGTACCAGTTGATCGGATTGTTTTCCATGTGTTTCGCGCTCACTTCCTATACGGAAAAAAGCCCCGAAGCCGGGGCGTTGGTTCAAAGGTTGATGATCTTCGGCTTCTTTTTGTCCTTGCGCGGATGCTCGTCCGGCGTTTCGGTCGGCTCCCCGCCGGACTTTGTCTTGTCGTCGCCCAGAAGCTGCCGCTCGCTGCGGATCTCAAGATGAATAATCACCGCCATGATCGCGCGCAGAAAAACGACCGCGCCGAGAACCGCAAGTTCGATCCATGCTTCCTTGCCCTTTTGCGCAACGGTTACCGTGCGAAGCACCTCGCCGCCCATCTTGAACGTCAGCGCGACCGCAATACCTTCCGCCGGAATCAGCCTGGCATGCGGATCCTTGCGGATCCATGCGATTACTCCGCGAATCGTGGTCAGAACGATCATCAGCACGCCGATGAATTCGCACAGCAGAACCGACCATTCGATGATGATCTCGAAATATTGTCTTACGACCTCCAGTGCATTTGCCAGCGTTTGTTCCATAGCGGAGCTCCTTTCCCGTTATTCCGGCTTGTCCGGCGTCCGAAGCTCCGGCCCCGGATCGCCGAGGTTGAAGTGCTTGCGGCAAAGCCCGATATACTTGTCGTTTGCGCCCAGAACCACCTGTTCGCCGACCTTGGTGATGCCTCCCTTGCCGTCCAGTCTTGCGTTATTCGTGGCTTTTCTTCCGCACCAGCAGATGGTTTTGACCTCCTCGATCGCGTCCGCGCGTGCCAGAAGCCAATGGCTGCCTTCGAAGAAATTGCCCTGGAAATCGGTGCGGAGCCCGTAGCAGATCACCGGGACGTTGTAGTCGTCGACGATCTTGACGAGAAGTTCCACCTGATCCTTGGTCAAAAACTGTGCCTCGTCAATGATCAGACAGTCGTATTCGCCCGCCTTGACCTTGTTCATGTCGAGCTCTTCCATGGAGATGCAGGTGTCCTCGAGCCCGCAGCGTGACCAGATCCGGCGGCTGCCGTTTCGCGTGTCGATCGAGGGCTTGATGAGGATCGCGTTCTTGCCGCGTTCCCAGTAGTTGTATTTGACCATGATCGCGTTCGCAGTCTTGCTTGAGCCCATCGCCCCGTAACGGAAATACAGCTTTGCCATGTCCATTCTCCCTAACATACTTCTTCGTTTATCATTATAGCGGAACGCGCCGCGCTTGTCAAAAAAAACCGTAAAATTTACAATTCGGGATTGACGAAACGGAAATTCGCGAGTATAATAGCAAAAGCGTCGAAAGACAAGTTGTTGCTCAAGAGGGGAGGGAAAAAAATGGAAATCAGAGTCGGTGAAAACGAATCCCTGGAAAGCGCTCTCAAGAGATGGAAGAGAAAGTGCGCTCGCAGCGGCGTCCTCGCAGAGGTCCGCAGACGTGAGCATTACGAAAAGCCCAGCGTAAAGCGCAAGAAGAAGGCAGAAGCCGCCAGAAAGCGCAAGTATTGATTTTGAAGCAACATAGAAGAGGACCGGAATCCGGTTCTCTTTTTTTCGTACAGAAAGGGCGGGGCAACTGCTGCCCCGCCCCCGTGTTCTCTGGATTATTCGGGACTTACTACTTCGAATTCCTTGATGAGTCCGACCACGTAGCGCAGGATCGCGACCGCGTCCGCCGCGTTCGGCAAACCGTCGAAGTCCGCAGCAACGTCGCCGTTTCTCATGCCTTCCGGCGTCAGCGCGGAGAGAGCGACCAACGCGCGCAGAATCAATGCTGCGTCCGCAGAAGTGATCCTGCCGTCGCCGTTGGCGTCGCCGTAAAGGAGGTTGAACTTCACGATGTCCGCACGGTCACGCGTACGGATACGCGGACCGATCTGATCGGAGTTCTCATAGCTGTTCTGGCCGATGGATGCGATGCCGCATGCGCTGAGCAGCACGCCTTCCTTGACCCAGCTGAGGTCATGGTAGCCCTGCTCGTCCTTCTCGCACTCGTCGCCGCAGTTGATGTAACCGTCGAGGAAGATGACGACCTCACCGGATCCGTCGTCCACATGGATCGCGCCGAGCACGCCGTTCGCATCGTATTCGACCTTAGTGACGGTGCCCACAAAACCGACAAGATTGCCGACCTTCTCCGGGCTCGCCGCCACAGCAGTGGAGACCACCTCGGGAATGACATACTGTTCGATATTCTCCGCACAAATTTCGTCGATCACGAGGTTCAGGTTGCCGTCGTCGATCACGTACGTTTCGATCGTCTGCTTGTTCGCCATTTCGATCGCTACTTCGAGCAGTCTTGCGCGCGTTGCGTAGCCCTTCGTGGTAACGCCGTCCGCCGTATATTCGACGTCGCGCAGCGTGATGTCCTGGATGTCTCCGCCGTAGTCGTTGCCGCAGTTCAGCTCGATCTCGCCCATGTACTCGCTCGTCATACCGGAGATGCGCAGCTTCTGACCGACCTCGTAACGACCCGCGACCGGGAACACGTTGATGCCGCGGCCGGAATCATCCTGAATGTAGATACAGTCGAAGAACGCGGTGTCCTTGTCGTAGCCGGATGCATTGGAGGTGACGTAGCCCTCGATCGTGTAGGAGGTGTTGAGCTTGCCCGCCTCGTGGATGTCCGCGATCGGCGTGACCTCATTCGGATGGATCATCTTAAAGAGGTTGACAACGATCTGGTAATTCGTGTTCTGCAGCGTTGCCGCGCTCTCCATTTCGACCTTGACCTCGAATGTGGAGAAGAAGGTGACGCCGGACGTGATGCAGAAGCCGCCCGTGGGCAGTTCTTCATACGCAAGCACGCTGATCGTATCCTGATCGCCCGCCGCGTCGTAGTACGGCTGATAGATCTTATCCGCCGTGACGTTCTTGCCGCCGTTGTAGTACAGCGGATAGGAGCTGACGAACGAGGTGTCGAACGCATTGACGACGCTTGTCGCACCGTTCAGAATGATCGGCGCCGCATTGTAGCAGGAGAACATCAGGTTCGTGTTCTCGATGAGGTACTCGGTCAGCGGGTTGTCCCAGTTGTAGAAGTCCTTGCCGGTGAAGTGCAGACGGTAGGACTCGTTGGTGGCGTTGCCGCCTTCCGCCTCCGTCGTGTCAGAAACGATGCCCTTGCCGACACGCGCCTTTGCGCCGATGGCTTCGAGGAGCCCGTTCGAAATGACGCTTGCCCACTCGTTCTCGTTTTCCGGCTCAAGACGGTCGGACTTGGAGCAGACGATGAAGCTGCCGCCGCGCTCTGCGTATCTGCCGATCGCCGCGATCTCGTCTTCGGTGTAGAGCGAATCCGCAACGGAGATGCTCGCGCCCTTGAACGGCACAGTCAGAACGAGCAGATCGCAGCCTTCGAGCACCTCGTCGGTGATCGTCTCGGTGATGTGCTGCGACTTGACGCCGTACTGCGCCGCAAGCTCGATGAATGCCGTATCGGAATCCGCATAGTTGCCGGAGACGTAGAAGTTGCTGTGTCTCGCGT
>CAMPAN010000021.1 GCA_946631895.1 uncultured Clostridia bacterium | reverse complement strand
CCTGCGCGACTCACTGTAAAAGCATCAAAACAGGCTGCCGCAGATGCGGCAGCCTCAGGCTGTCGGGAAGGTGGGCAGAAGAGTTACTCTGTAAAGGGTGTTTTCAAACACTACTATTGATTAGCTGCGGCATGATCTTTCTGCGGTAGTTTGAAACGATAGCAGCTATCTGAAAGGAGCTTCTCTCTCGGCAGGGTAAAAGCAAGAACATGTCATTCTGAGCCGAAGGCGAAGAATCTCTGAACGCAAGATTGAATACATCATAGTTTTACTCTGAGATCCTTCCTCGCTTCGCTCCTCAGGATGACATTCTTTTTCTGAAAGAGCGCACTTATACACCACCATGCGGCGGTGATACCCTGATGCATCGGGACGTGCGTATGGATTTCCCATACAAAGGAAAACGGATTGCATCATCTGCATTCCGTTTATAATATCTGATCTGTATTTGAAGGTACATATTGCATGATTTGCTCTACTGAACAATCCAAGATTCGACATAAGTCGTTTATTGTTGTCGTATTTAATGGTTTGTTCTTTCGCAGCTTGTCTATGGTCGAACTGGATAGATGATGCTTTACAATCAACGTATAAGTCGATTCACCGGACGCTTTCAATGTATTCCAAAACGGCTCATAGACGATCATATTTTCACCTCCATGATTGCATTGTATTTTCTGATTTCTTTCTTGACTATGGTCGTTATCAAGACTATAATGAAAGAAAAAAGGAGAAAGGGTATGGGCAAACATCCGAAATTAGAAAACTTAAACTCGTTATTCGCTTCTAACAAAGACTTTTCATTAACAGATGAGCAATATGAAAAAAAGACGGGTATTCCATTACCGAAAAAGATTGATTATATTTTGAAAAGATCTGCGCTTGCTAAAAAATGCAAGCAGTTGGGATACTCAATGACCGTACAGGAAAAAATCGTGTTTTTCAGAAAGGATAAGAAGCAATGAAGCGCATAGTGTGTCTTACCCTTGTAGCAGTTTTCCTAATCATCCTTTGTTCTTGTAAAAGCATCACAATCCATATTGGACCGGCAGAAACCGAAGCACCGACAGAAACGCCATATGTCAAATCCCAAGAGGAGAAAAACGAAGATATCTATCAAGAAGCAAAAGAGAGGATGGAAAAATGTGATTTCTCTGGCGCAAAGTCTAAATTCGAACAGATTAAAAGCTATAAAGATTCAGCACAGTATATTGAAGAATGCCAAATATTGTTCAGGGCTAAATTAAATTATCAGTTAGCTATAAAACACCTTAAGGGGCAACTAAAAAATCCAGCATCATTACAAATTCATGGGGTTAAATTTCATGAGCCAACATCATCGTGGATGAGTGAAGAGGAAAAGAAAAAGTATGTAGGCATCACAATTGATTATTCGGCGCAAAACGGGTTCGGAGGAATGGAAAGAACCACTTTCTATGATGCTTTGCATTCAAGTGAGGATAACTATTGGACTAAACTGCAAGACGTACCATATTGGTATTATTTAAAGAAAATCGACGTATCATCTATATCATATTAAGCATTGTGAAAAATAAAAGTGGACAAAGCACAGCCTTTTCGCAAAGACTGTGCTTTTGAAATCCCCCTTGACAGAAAGCCTCTGAATCCACGTTTTCGCGAAGGAGCTATACTAAGGTATGCGACCGAGCGAAAACGCGGATAGTATGCGGCGAAATAATGAAAAGAAAAGGCGTTTTGCGCCTTTTCATCCGACAGATATTCCTTTATTAACTCTCGTCGCAAACGGTCTGACCCCTTTTACGACAGTCTGATTTTTATGCTTTTCGATAGAAGGTGTAATGCTCCGTCTTGACAAATCCGAGCTTTTCGTAGAACGGCATATCCGAGATCACGTACGCTTTCTTTGCGCCGAGCGCTCTCGCGCGGTTCAGCGCTTCATAGAGCAGCGCCTTCGCGATCCCCTTTCCGCGGTGCTTCGGGATCGTGCACACCGGTTCGACGTACGCGTAATCCGTGCCGTCGTGCATCCAGAGGCAGACGAACGCGGCGTATTCCCCGTTCGGAGAAACCGCGCAGAGGTTCAGATCGCGGCGGAAATGCTTCCGCTTCTGCGGCGTCGGTTTTTCCTCCTGCTCAAACTGCGTGCGGTCCTCGCCGTGATTGAAGCCTTGCCAGACCGCCCACTGTACCGCGCGGAAATCCTCGTCCGGATCGGGTTCATAGAGCCGGAATTCGGGATCCAGCTCCGCCGAAAGCGGCGCGTCGAGGTCGATCGCCATGATCGTTTCGGTCTGTCCGATCGGCTGAAAGCCCGCGGCTTGCGCCGCTCCGATCTCCGCGGCGTTTCCGTCCGAAATCGCGATCGCAAGCCCGGTATCGTCCTTCAGCGCTTTATACGCATATTTGAGAACGTCCGGATACAGCGCAGCGTACGCGGGCAGCACGCCCGCAAACGCCTCGCCGAAATACATATCGTAGATCGCCGCGCCGACGACGCGCCCGCCGTCGAGCCACAGTCCGATCGCGTTCCGCAGATCTGCGGCGAACCACGGATGCTCATACATCCACTCGAACCGCGCCCAGTTCCAGTTGATATGCGACCGGTCCGACGCGTTCAGCGCGATCAGAAAATCACAGACCGCCTGATAATCCGCGTCGTCATACTGCCTGAATTCCATTTCTTACCTCTGCTCCTTCAAAAACCAGTCGTCCAGAAACCGCATCTGCTCCTCCGTATGGAACCAATGCTCGCCGTTCTCCATCACGGTAAGGCTTGCGCCGGTTGCGTCGGCAAACTCGCCGATCGTGTCCTGCGGGGTCAGGTTGTCGCATGCTCCGTACAGGATCGCGGTCGGCACGGTCCATTCGATCGGATGCTCGCGCACATAGCAAAGATACTCCCAGGACAGCGCGATTCCGCCCTCGAGCGAGATCGTCCCCGCCTCCTTAAGCCCGTCCTCCGTGATCTGCGCCTGCGCCATCAGCGCAAGGATGATCGACTCCATATCCACGACCGGCGAAATAAAATACGCCTTTTTCAGCAGCGCGTCGACGTCCGCGTGCATGGCGAGATACGCGCCGATGCTGTAGCCGATGAGGCTGACTCTCCGGTATTCCCCGCAGAGCCCGAACACCGCGTCGCGGATCTCCTCGCCCGCAATCCACGGCTCGATCCCGTGATAGTTGAGCCCGATCACGTCGCAATCCGGAAACAGTCCCTGATAGTGCGCCGCTTCTTCGGGGCTGCCGCCCAGCCCGTGCAGAAACAGCACCGCGTCCTTTTGCTTGTTCACGCGCTCATCCAGCACGAGCCGCATGTCCACGAGCGCCTGCCAGCCGGTCTTTCGCGAGCGGAAGCCCATCGGGTTCCGTCCGTATTCGACGAACCCGACGCTTTCATAGAGCGCGATTGCATGCGCATTGTCGGCAACGACGGAAAGCTCAAGCTGCGCATAGCCCGCCGCCTTGGCGCATTCGATGCATGCCTCGGTGAGCGCGCGCCCGATCCCGAGCCTCCAATACGCCTTGTCGATGCTGATGCCGAACTCGGCGCGGTGGCGCGTTTTTTCCCGCGGACGAACGCAGCTGATTCCCGCAAGCCCGACCGCTTTTCCTTCGATCTCGGCAAGGATCTCGATCGCATTGTCGCTGTCCGTCTGCTTCTGCAGAAAGTCCGCTTCGCCCTCCGGGGTGAGCGTGCTCTCTTCCGGATAGGACCCAAGAAAGTCTGTCTCAAAGTGTGTGAGATTGAACACGTCCAGCACCGCTTGCGCATCCGCCGCCGTGCCGTTGCGCAGCACGCATTCCCTGCCGTCCTTCAGCTTGACCGTTCTCTGATACTGCATGGCGTTCGCCTCCTTTTCCTTATCATAACAGAAACGCGGGACAAGTGCAACCTCATCCCGCGCCTTGATTGTTTTGTGTTCAGAACGCGATCAGCCAGATCGTACGGCTCACGATGTGCAGCAGCAGATGCGAGAGCATTGCGTATTGGATGCCGTATTTGCGGTACAGCCTGCCGAACAGCAGCCCGAACGCGCCGTTTAAGTGGAAGCAGCGCAGCAGCAGAAGCGGCGTGAGCGCGCCGAAGGTCTGCAGCGTTGCCGGAATGTGTCCTGCCGCAAACAGCAGCGCCGCGGCGACGTTCGCCGCGATCTGCACGCCGGTCGGAACGCTCTCGCGCTTTTTGAAGAAGATCTTCCAAACGAGGAACGCGATCAGGCTCATCAAAAAGAGCCGCATCATGACCTCCTCGATGATCCCGCCGTACAGGATCGAAGCCATCCAGGTGTCGGCGTCGAACGTGCCCGTCGCTGCGTACGACGCGCCGATTTCCGGGATCCACCGTCCGAACGTCCATGCGTCGAGGCTGAATACTACGCCGCAGATCAGCGATGCGGCAAGCGTAACGAGCAGCGGCTTTTTCGCAAAGCGGAACAGACGCATGAGCCCGATCCGGTCGGCCAGAATGCAGCCGAAGAACCCGCAGACGAGCGCATACAGGACCGTCTGCGCCACGGTGATCGCAAGCAGCGCCGTTTCGCTGCCGATCTGTTCGACCGCCTGATTCAGCATGGCGGGGTCGACGATCTTCAGTGTATACCGTGCGGCAAAGAAGCCCGCGACAAGCGCGACCGGCAGCAGCGCCAGCGTAAAGAGAAGCGCTCTTTTCGTTCGGCTCATGCCTCGTCGCCTCCCCAGACCTCCACGCAGAAGCCCTTATGTCCGCACGACGTACAGGTAAGCCGGCGCGTTTTCGGCGTATGCGATGCAAAGAACATTTCTTTGAATGTCGGACGGAAGACGGTATGGCATTCCGGGCAGACGTAGGCGACGTGCCTGTAATAGTACCGCGAAAAGAAGATCGCGAACGGGATCGCCAGCGCCGCCCAGAGGACGAAGACCCACCAGATCCCCTCGAGCGCCCAGAGCAGGATCCCCGCGCACTGCAGCGCGACAAGCGGCAGACCGAGCAGAAGGGCCACGAGATACATGCGGTTCCGTTTTTTCTTGTTTGTCACGGTGATCGCGATATCGCCGATGGATTCCACGGTGAAATGCTTCGCGTCCGCGACGGCTTTTCGGAGCTCTGCGATCTTTTCAAGCTTCGCGTCCAGTTCGCCGCGCTCCGTTTTAAGGTCCTGCTCCTGCTGCTCCAGAAGGACCTCGATCACGTTTTCCGGATGCTCCTCCCTGAAAAGCTGTCCGATCACGTCGATCGAAAGACCGATCTCGCGCAGAAAGCAGATGACCTTGAGCTTTTGAAGATCGCCGTCGTCATAGAGCCGACGTCCGCCTTCGCTCAGCGCGCTCGGCGTCAGGATCCCGCGCGTATCGTAATACTGCACGGTCCGCACCGTCACGCCGCACGCCTTCGCCATTTCACCGGTTGTGTATTGCGACATCGTTTTCGCCTCCTTTCACCGCCGTTATAGCACATGACGCAGCGTCACGAGCAATACCTTACGCAGGATGATTTTTCGGAAAAACACGATTATTTTGCAAAAATCACGCTTTCGGCACGATCCGGATCGAAATCTCCCCGGTCGCGGTCGTGATCTCGCACTTGCCGCCCGAAACGGAATCCGGCACGCGGATATCGCCCGTGGAGGTCTTTGTCACAAAGACCTTGTCCGTCAGCAGCGTGCCCGTCACGTCCCCGGTGCTCGTTTTCACCATAATCTCCGCCGCGTCGCTGCCGTTGAACGTCACGTCGCCGGTGCTCCGGTCGATCGAAATCGCTCCGTCGATCCGAACGTTTTCAAGCGAAAGATCTCCCGTGCTGCCCTCGGAGGTAAAGTTCTTTGCGGTCAGTCCGTTCAGGGTCGTCCTGCCGGTGCTCACCTTGACGTATACGTCGCCTGCGCATGCGATGTTCTGCATCCACACGTCGGCGGTCGATACCCTGCAGCCGATCGCATCCGCGGAAAGGTCGTCGAGGAATATATCTCCTGTGTCGGACTCGATCGAAATCTCGCCGGAAACCGACGCGCGGCTGCGGACGTCGCCGGTGGACGTCCTGATCGAAACGCTCCCGAAGCGCAGCCATTCCGGAATATCCGTGTCGCCGGTGTGCGTATCGATCGCAAGCGACTCGTATGCGGTCTCCGGCAGATATACGGTCACGACGGTCTTTTCAGAGGAGAACGTGATGAGGTTTTTCCAGCCGGTGATCTTCTGTCTTTGAATCTTCAGCACGCCGTTCTCCGCAGTGACGGTATGCGCGCTCTTCTTCGTTTCGCGGCACTCCACGCGCGCTTTGCCGTCGTCAGACCGTGCAAAGCGGATGTCCGATGTGTCCTCTTCGATCTCGATGCGGTCAAACGCTTCTTCGACCGGATAGTTCTTCACCTCCGCCGGTTCCCCTTTGAACCACGTCAGATTGAACCCTGCCGACGCAAACGCGGCAAATCCAAGCGCAAGCCCTGCGGCAAGCAGGACGGCCGCAACGATCAAAGCTGTCTTTTTCATTTTGTACGCTCCTTTCCGACGAACAGATTCTTCACGCCGATCGCAATCTTTTTGGTCAGCTTCACCGCGCCTTTGCATGCCGCGATGCAGCCGAAGAACAGGAAAATCGAAAGTCCCGCAAGCAGCAGCGCCGCGCCGAGCGCACAGAGTCCCGCAGGCGTTTCCCCGCTGATCAGCAATCCGACCCCCGCGACGAGCAGCGCGACCGCGCATACCCAGAACGCAATCTCGATCACCCACAGCACGAGCACCAATACCCACAGAACAATGTAAAGCGACAGAAGCACCGCCCCCGCCGCCGCGAGCAGCGAAAACCAGACCGGGAAACCGAGCACGATGAGCACGATCTCCCACGCGCGCATCTTGCGCTTCGGCTTGATCTTTTCCTTCACGATCCTGGTGAGCGGCGTTTCCTCCACGATCTGCTGCACGACCGCTTCGACCGTTCCGATCTCTTTGACCGCTTCCTCCTCCGAACGTCCTTCCTCGATCCGATCGTCGATCATCTCGCCGTAGAACGTGATCCGTTCCTCAATATCCGCCTGCGGAAGTCCGTTCAGTCCCTTCCGCAGCGCGTTCAGAAATTCCTGTTTCAGCATACGCCGTCCCCCTTTGTAACAAATTGATAGATGGAAATGATCTCTTTCCATTCGCTTTTGAATTCTTCGAGCCGTCTGTGTCCCGTTTCCGTGATGTGATAATACTTTCGCAGCCTGCCGTCGTGCTCCGCGGTGCGCACCGTCAGCATGGACGCCGCTTCGAGCCGTTTTAAGATCGTGTACAGCGTCGATTCGGAAAGCTCCACGTATGGCTTCAGGTCCTTGATGATCTTATAGCCGTAGGAATCCTCGTTCTTGATCGCCGCCAGCACGCACACGTCCAGCAGTCCTCGCTTCAACTGGATATCCATCGAATACCTCCTTTCGTGTAATACTCCTCTTTGCGTAATACATCGTATCACGAGGTATACGTTTTGTCAACCTTTTTTTCCAAAAAATGAAAAAAGCTCCGAAGAGCGATTCTCAAAAGGTGGGACACCCAAAAGCCTTCCCCGCAGATGCGGGTCGCTAAGCTGTTCTTCCCGTTTGAACGAGCCATCCTTCATGAACAGCCGCAACGGTTGCAACCGCACAGACGACTGCCGCGCTGTATTTGAAATGGATCCATGCAAGCGTCAGCGGGAAGATGAACAGCAGTCCTCCGGTCACCTTGTTCAATATGGAATGCACCGATATCAGCTTTTTCTGTCGGAGATATCCAACTGCGAGATTCCCCACCTTGATCACAGCAATGACGGCGATCCAAATACAGAGCCAGACCGGAACGTCCAGTACCGGAAGCAGCTTAAAAAGGCAAACCGCAACCAATACGATATCCGCGACCGTATCCAGCCTTGCGCCGAACGCGCTGACGGTACCGGTTTTCCTTGCCACCGCGCCGTCGATCATATCGGTGATTCCGGCAGCGATATAAAGCACAAAAAATACCAGGGACAATGCCGGGCAAAACAGCAAGGCAACGCTGAGCACGATTCTGCTTCCGGTGATGAGATTCGCCATGTTACATCGGCGTCCCCACTTCGATCAGATTGCCGTCGGGATCATAGAAGCGAATCACCTTCTGCCCCCAGCTGTGTGTCATAAGCTTGTTGACATATTTGATCTCCGGGTAATACTGTTCAAGCTTTTCAATAAACCCTTCGATGTCAGATTCTTCAAAATAGAGCTCGCAGGCATTGTTCTCCGGAATGATCTCTCTTCCGAGGAACGCTTTCCAGTATTTCTCTTCCTGCAGGACCAATCCTTCCGTCAGGATCATATTTCCGTCATTGTCAAGGATCATATCAAGACCGAACAGATCCCGGTAGAACTGCCTGGATCTCTCGATATCCTTCACAACGATCAGTACGTTTTTCAGTTTCATTGTTTTCCCTTTCTTCGAACCGAATCCCGATTGCGTAAACTCTTGACAGCCCTCCTCCGAAGAGCCTTTTCCGTCATTCTTTGCTTATTCCTTCGCAAGCTGATCTAGCGTCTCCCCCGCGACGCGCCAGATCGTCCATTCGTCCATCGGACGCGCGCCGAGCGAGCGGTAGAAGTCCATGCTCGGCTTGTTCCAGTCGAGGCAGACCCATTCCATGCGCCCGCAGCCGCGTTCGACCGCGATCGCCGCAAGCCGCTTGAGAATCGCTTTCCCGTAGCCCTTGCCGCGGTATTCCGGCAGCACGTAGAGATCTTCCAGGTACAGCCCCGCCCTGCCCACAAAGGTCGAGAAGTTATGGAAGAACAGCGCAAAGCCGACCTCTTTCCCGTTCTCGCAGGCAAAGAGCACCTCGGCGCTGTGCTTCTCGAAAAGCCACTTCCTGAGCAGTTCTTCGGTTGCGACGACCTCGTCGGACATCTTCTCATAGGCTGCAAGCGCTTTGATAAAGGACAGGATCAGCCCGCAGTCGCGTTCTTCCGCCGTGCGGAACGTCAGTTCTTCCATCGTCATTCCTCCGTTTTCCGTAAGTGCTCCAGATACGCTTCGAATTCGGGTGTTTTCGACCAGTATCGGATCCCCCAGTTTTCAAAGTTCCATTCGTCCGCATACGCGTTGCATTCGTAATCGACGTACCACAATAGCCCGTCGCGCACGACAAAGTTCGTCGGGAAATAATCGATGTTCAGCCCCGCCGCCTTTGCCTTTGCCGCCATGTCGCGCACGTCGGCAAGATGCGGCTCCGCGCTGCGTCCGTCCCGCACGATCTCGAATACCGTTTCGCCCTCGATATAATCCTTGACGATCCGCTCGGTCTCCGGGTCGATCGCGTGCAGTTCTGGAATGCGGATCCCGGCTGCCTTCAGCCGTTCGTAATCGCGCCGCTCCGCCTCGATCTTATCGCCGAAGGTATAATAGCTGCACGGCTCGTGATGGATCTGCTTCAGCACGTACTGCGTTCCGTCCCGCTCCGCAAGATAGGAATATCCGCCCTTGCCGTGTCCGAGCAGGCAAACGATGCGGTACGGTTCGCCGTTGACCGTCATTGCGCATTCTCCTGCAGTTTGCGCAGGTCCTCCGTCATCTTTTTCGACGCCGACAGCTGTCCGAACCAGCCCGCCAGCACCGCGGCGACGTAGATCACGAGCACGGCGCCGCAGATGAGCAGCAGCACGCCGGGGCGGCTTGAATCGATGGCGGGGCTTAAGAATGCGATCAGCAGCATCACGCCTTCGATCAAAGCGAGCTGGATCGCATGACGTACGAGCATCTGCCGGACGCTGAGCTTTTTGCGCGAGAAGGTCACGACCGTCGGCAGCGTGCACAGAAAGGCGATCTCAAGCGGACTTAAAAGGTCGATGTAGCGGATATGCAGCGAGACTCCGGGCTCCGCAATCGTTCCGATGACGCTCTGCGCCGCGAGGATCATCACACTCAGAAAGAAGAACAGCCTGACGCGTGATCCGATAAACTCCTTAACGTCCATTTCCGGTATCTCCTTTCAGCGCCTTTTTCAGCGCCGGAACATAATTGCGCGTGATGATGATCTGTTCGCCGGAACGCAGCACCGCCGAAAAGCGGCCGTTCAGCGCAGGACGGATCGCTTCGACCTTCATGAGATTCAGAAGCATCGACTTGGACACGCGCAGAAAATGCTTCTCTGCAAGCATCGATTCGAATTCGTAAATCTTCTGCCGCGTCTGATAAACCTTGTCGCGCGTGTACAGAAAGACCTTGTTGTCGACCGATTCGATGTAAAACACGTCGGCGACGGGGATCTCGTACTGCGTATCGTCGATCGAGCCGGTCAGCCGTCCCCCGCGGGACTTGACGAACGCGACGATCTCGCGGACCTCGTCGCTGATCGCATGGCATCGGATCTCCACCGTCTCCGGCTGATCCCGTTCGATACGCGTGAGTTTTGTCAGCATGGCTCAATCGGCAGCCGGAACGTTCAGCGTGCCTTTCCCCTTCAGATAATAGTCAAACCAGTTGAGAACGAGTCCGTTGACCTTGTTCATGAACGCCGCGTGGTCGATCTTCTCCGAGCCGAGCATGGAAGCCAGAAACGGCGAGAAGAGCGGCAGATCGGTGAAATCCATATGCGCGACGCCGTCGAACAAGACCTTTCTGCCGTCGCGGGCGTTTCGGATCACAAAGTCGTTGACGTTCTCATACTGCTGTTCGGATCCATCATAATCCGATTTCTTTCCAAAATCAAGCACCGGAACCGGATACGGCGCTTCATTGTACGTATAAACGCCGTTTTCAAAGCCGGTGAGATCGGAAAGCATCGTGCCGTCGAGAATGATCACCGCGCCGACGTCGCTGCGTGTTCTGCCGAGCGCTTCTGCGGTCGCGCCGCCCATGGAATGTCCGATGAGCCCGATATGGTCCGTGTCGGTTCTCGCCAGTACCGAAAGCGCTTCGTCCGCCGTTTCAGTGTGCCACGCGCTGCCGAGCGCGCCGTCCGCCTTTGCGGTCTTGATCGTGTCGATCACGAAGTTCATGTCGTCCGTGCGAAGCTGCATCCATTCACGCGTAACGGTATAAACGTCCGCCTCGGACTTGACGCCGTTTTCAATGTCGATTGCGTCGCCGATGAACTGTGCGTCGACCGGAATCAGTCTGCCGTCCGTATCCTTCGAGAAGAACGCGTGGTGCGGATGGTCGAGCGCGGCTACGACGTAGCCGTTCGACGCGAGCTCCGCATAAGTGGAATAGTTGCTCTGATAGTAGCCGAACGCGCCGTGCGAGAAAACGATGAGCGGGAAGCTGCCCTCCGCATCCGGGTAGTAGAAGTGCGCCGGAACCTCGCGAAAGGAGCCGTCGGTTTCAAACGTGTCCGTGCGGGATTCGTCGACCAGGATCGCGCTGCAGCTGCGGACTTCGTATGCGCCGGAGGTTTTAAGCCCGTTATAGTTGCGGAAGACGACCGCGGGAACGAGCGCGAACCCGAGCATAAACACGGTCAGCAGCACGCTGCCGATCACCTTTCCCGTTTTGACGCGGCCGGCAGCCTTTTTCCGCTTGATGAGCCAGATCAGCGCCGCGATCAGAAGCAGTACGCCGAGCGTGATCAGAGCGCCCGTAAAGCGCCACTTCAGAAAAGTTGCCGGAAGCAGCACGACGCCGAGCAGCAGAACGAATTCGACCGCTCTCGAAACCGCGCGGTTTCTGAGCCATTGCGCGGTTTCCCGCTGCTTTGCAAACGTCAGTGTCACGAGCGCCGCCTCCGCGAGAAGAATCAGAACGATTGCGAGGATTGTCATATCAAATACCTGCCTTTCTTTCGATGCGGCAAGTATACGGCGCTGCGCCGCCTTTGACAAGGGATTCCGCGGCAAGATGCAAAAAACCGCGGTAAGATGCAAAAAAAGCGAGGCTTTTCGCCCCGCTTGATGCGCGTTCCGGTTCATCCGATCCTGATATACTTCTTGTATACGTAACCGGTCTTGCCGTTGAAATCAATCCTGATCCAGTTGCCGGACTGTCCCTTCACGGTGAAGGTCTCGCCGTTTGTCGCCGTGCCCAGGAGCTTCGAGTTCTTCGTCGCCTTTGCGCGGATGTTCACGTGCGTATTGCACCGGATCGTGCCCGTCTTGCCCTCGATCGGCTCCTCCGGGGTCATGAGCTTGACATAGGTTTTGAACACATAGCCGGTTTTGTCCGACGTATACTGGATCTTGACCCAGCTGCCCTCGACCGCGATCGCCTTGAAGGTCTTGCCCTTCTTTGCCGTGCCCAGGAGCTTTGAGCTGCTGGTCGCCTTTTCGCGCACGTTCACGCAGGTTTTGCAGTTCACGATCTTCGCGATCCTGTCGGAAACAGGAACCGGATCGTCCGAGCCTTCGTCGGAGAGCTTGATGTAGGTCTTATACACATAGCCTTCCGTATCGGATGTGTACTGGATCTTGACCCAGCTGCCCGCCTTTGCAAGCACCTTGAAGGTCTTGCCCTTCTTTGCCGTGCCCAGCAGCCTCGATTTGCTCGTCGCCTCCTCGCGTACGTTGACCGCGGTGTTGCAGTTGACGATCTTGCCGACCTTGCCGGTGATCTCAATGTCCTCCGGTGTGCCGTTCACACGGATATACGTATGGAACACGTATCCGTCCTGACCGTCGAAGTCGATCTTGACCCAGTTGCCGAACAGTCCCAGTACGTCGTAGGTTTCGCCTTTGTCCGCCTTGCCGAGCAGCTTGGACTTGCTGCTCGCCTTTTCACGTACGTTCACGCGCGTGTTGCAGTTAACGATCGTTCCCGTCTGCCCCACGCCGCGCACCTCCGCATCGCCGATTTCCGCAACGTCCGCGACCGCAGCCGGGACTGCGGCGAACAGTAGCATCGCAGCCAGCACCAATCCCAGGATCTTTTTCATACAATAACCTCCTTTATAAAGCACCGAATGCTTCTCTTCACTGAATAAGACGGATAAAACCCGGAAAAGGTTGCATCATTTTCCGTTTTTTTCCTTTTTTCGTATTGATTATACCCCGGATATGTGTTCTATTTGTCACAAAACCGTGAAGGAGATGTCACAGAGTTGTAAATCATGCGGACGCGCAGTTCCGCACGCCGCGTTTTCCCTCCCTGCGTTTTTCGGGGCTTCTGCCGGCGTCCGTTTTTTTCTGTCCGGAACGGCTTGCGCCATGCGATTTCACTTGCGTTCCCTGTCGAAAAATGATAGAATACCGGAAAGCGGATTCATCGGATCCGTACAGCGTTTGAACTGCTTCGAGGAAAACATGGTCTTTTCAAGCACAACCTTTCTGTTCTTGTTTCTGCCCGCGCTGCTGCTGCTCTATTTCTGCTGCAGAAATCTCCGCTGGCGCAACGCGATCCTTCTGATCTTCTCCCTGATTTTCTATGCCTGGGGCGAGCCGGTCTGGATCTTCGGCATGATCGCGATCACGCTGATCAACTATGCGCTCGCGCTGGTCATTTCCCGCAGCCGGAACAGGCTTGCGCGCCGCCTTCTTCTCGCGCTGTCGGTCGTCGTATCGCTTTCGCTCCTCTTCTGGTTCAAATACTCCTCGTTCCTGTTCAACTCCTTTGCGGCGCTGTTCGGTTCCGAAGCGCGCGCCGCAAGCAAGCATCTGCCGGTCGGCATTTCGTTCTATACCTTCCAGGTCCTGACCTACACGATCGACGTCTACCGCAGAAAGGCGCGTCCGCAGAGAAATCCGCTGTACACGCTGCTCTATATCTCCTGCTTCCCGCAGCTGATCGCCGGACCGATCGTGCAGTACGCCGACGTCGCCGAGGACCTCAACGACCGCAGAACGACCGCAACCGACTTCCTGCGCGGCATGCAGCGCGTCGTGCTCGGGCTTGCGAAGAAGATCCTGCTTGCGGACGTCTGCTACCGGATGCTGCTCGATCTTCTGAAGGTCTCCGCGGGACCGGAATCGTTTTTGAGTGCGTGGTTGATGGCGCTGCTCTTCTCCATGCGGCTGTACTTCGACTTCTCCGCCTATTCGGATATCGCGATCGGGCTCGGACGCGTCTTCGGCTTCCACTATATGGAGAACTTCGACCATCCGTACATTTCCAAATCCATCGTGGAATTCTGGCGGCGCTGGCATATTTCCCTGTCCCGCTTCTTCCGCGACTATGTCTATATTCCGCTCGGCGGCAACCGCAGGGGCACGCTCCGCACGGTGCTGAACCTGACCGTCGTCTGGGTGCTGACGGGGCTCTGGCACGGCGCGAACTGGAACTTCGTGCTCTGGGGCGTGTACTACCTCGTTCTGCTGCTTCTGGAACGCTTCGTTCTCAACCGGTTCCTCGAAAAGGTCCCTGCGTGGATCCGCCATATCGTCACGCTGATCCTGATCGCGGTCGGCTGGGTCATCTTTGCGTACGACGGCGTTCCGATCACGGACAAGCAGCTTACGCTGTACCTGCCGGATTTCCCCGCGCTCGGTTCGCATCTTCTCGCGCTTATCGGGCTTTCGAAAAACGGCGGTCTGCATTTCCTGCCGTTTGCGGATAAAGCGTTCCTGCTGATCGCAAAGCGCTATACCGTCCTGCCCTTGCTGTTCATGATCTGCTGTCTGCCGCTCAAGGACTGGGTGAACCGGTTCTTCACCAAAAACGAGCGCAGGGCGTTCTGGGGCGAGCTGCTCGGCGCGGTCGTTCTCACCGCGCTGTTCGTCGTGTCGGTGATCTTCCTGATCCGGCAGTCCTCCGTCCCGAATATCTACTACAATTTCTGAGGTGCCGCCGTGAAGAAACGAATTCCTTACATACTCGCATACTGGTGGTGCATGATCCTCTTCGCGCTCGGTCTTTTCGTGCTGATCTTTGCGAACCGGGACGGCGGTTTCTCCGCCGCCGAAAACCGCGATCTCCAAAGCGCGCCTGCCTTCTCGTTCAAAAACTGGTTCGACGGCGTCTTCTCGCGCGAAGCCGAAGCGTACCTCACCGATCAGTTCCCGGAACGCGAATCCGTTGTAAACACCGCAAACCGCATGCTTGCCGTCTTTGACGCCACTTCCGAGGAGGAGCGCATCCTTGACCAGGCGATGATCGCCGAGCTCGAAGGGATGAACGAAGGCGGCGATCCCGGATTCGAAGGCGAACCCGGCGCGCTTTTGCCGGCGCAGAACGATCCCGGCGACGTCGTGCTTCTGGACACGCCCGAGCCGTCCGATGAAACGCTTCCCGAACTTCCGACGACCGAAGCGCCTGCGGCAACACCCGCTCCCGCAGCGGATCCCGACGGCGCGCCGCAGCCGACGCCGGTCGATCCCGCCGTCAAAAACACCTCGACGGTGCGCAGGTTCTCCCTCCGGAAGTCCGACGGCTCGCTTTCCACGCGCTTCCAGTTCGGACAGGACGCGATCGAGGACACCGTACGCTCGCTGAACGCATATAAAGCGGCGCTGCCGGAAAACGGAACCGTCGTCTTTACCTACATCCCCTATTCGCAGGACGCAAACGAATGGCTTCTGTACCCCGATAAATTCAGCGGCTGGTACAGCGACGTCGAACCGACGCTGCAGGCGAACGTCAACGACGGGATCTATGTGTTCTCCACGGTCAACGAACTGGAGCAGCATATGCAGGACGGCGAGCTCTGCTTCTTCAAGACCGACCATCACTGGACCGGACTCGGCGCGTTCTACGTGCAGCGCATGATGATGCGCTCCTTCGGCGTGCCGAGCGTTTCCTACGACGATTTTACCTATACCGTGCACGAGGACTTCAGCGGGTCGATCTCCTCCTCCGTCCACGCGCTGAGCGGCTACCGCGATCTCAAAGACCGGCTCGAAGTCCCCGGCATGCTTGCGCCGACCCGCGCATTCGTGTACCGCAACGTCGATCAGCTCGTCAAGGAAGTACGCTACATGGAGCCGGAACGCGTTGTGTACGCCGCGTTTTTGGGCGGCACGCACGATCCGTTCTACGTTGCGGAAACCGGGTTCCATACCGGTCATACCGCGCTTGTGATCTGCGACTCGTTCGGTCTCGCGTTCGTGCCGTACGTCGCGCCGTATTACGACCGCGTCTGTCTCGTCGACTTCCGGGACACGCACAATTTTATCAAGCAATCCGGAGGCTACAACAAGCTCAAGCCGTATTTCGAGCATTACGGGATCGACGACGTATACTTCATCGTCTCGCGCGGATGCGGCGTCAACAGCTCCTACATGCGCAGCATTGTCCGGAAATACCTGGGGTGATCACATGAAGAAAAAGAAACCTTCCTTCGGCAAACGGTTTGCACGGATCGCGGTCTTTGTTTCCACCGCGCTGATGGCGGTGCTGTTTATCGTTGCGCTGATCCTCTATCACAACCGCGAAAAGCTCCTCACCGACCGTGCAAAACAGGCGGCGGAAAGCGGCGACTACGAAAAAGCCGTCGCGCTGCTTTCATCCGCAGAGCAGACCGACGAATCCACCGCTTCGCTGACGGAATACCGGTACCGGCTTGCGCTGTCGTATCTCGAAAACGGAAAACCCGGCGATGCGCTGACCCTGTTCTCGCAGCTCGGCGGCTATCGGGACAGCAGCGAGCGCGTCACGGAATGCCGTTACCGCTCCGCGCAGCTGCTCTATGAGGCAGGCGAATACGACGCCGCAAAGGATGCGTTCTTTGCTCTTGCGGGGTATGCCGACGCGCTCGACCGCTACGACGCCTGCCGGTATGCGATCGCCGACAGGACCGAAACGTCGGATCCGAACGAAGCCTTTACCCTGTTCCGCGCGCTCGGCAGCTATGCGGACGCGAAAGCCCGCGCGGAAGCGATCGCCGTACGGCTGACCGGAGAAAGCGATCCGGCGTTTGCGGTCAATACGATGCTCGGCATTTCAAACGAAATGCTTGAGCAGATCCGCACCCTGCAGTCGCTTCGCGAAGCGCTGCCGCAAAATCACCTTGCGGTCGGTTTCTGCCACACCGTCGGATTGAAGAGCGACGGCACCGCGATCGCCGCGGGACGCAACGAGGACGGACAGTGCAATGTGACCGCATGGACCTCCCTCACCGCGATCGATTGCGGCGCGTACCACACCGCGGGTCTGAAGACCGACGGCACCGTCGTCGCAACCGGGCGGAACACGGAAGGACAGTGCGACGTCGCAGACTGGAGAGACGTCGTTGCAATCGTCTGCACGGATTACAATACCCTCGGACTGAAGGCGGACGGCACCGTGCTTTCCGCCGGATTCCAGCCGTATCAGACGCTGTCCGGATGGCGCGATGTTGCGGTCCTCGGCGGCGGCAGCTATGCCGTCTGCGCGGTTACCGCGGACGGGCGGCTTTTATCCTCGCACGCCGCCATGCGCAGCGACACGGTGCTCGATTGCATCGACATCGACGTTTCCACCGGCTACTGCATCGGGCTCACCGGAGACGGAAAGCTCGTCGGCGTGAACCTCACCGTGCCGAACTGGACCGATCTTGTCGGCGTCTCCGCCGGCAGCACCGGGTATCTCGCCCTCACGCGGGACGGGCGCGTGCTTTCCCGCTGGTTCCGCTCGCGCGATGCGCTCGATTTTTCCGATCTGTCCGGCGCCGTTGCGATTGCCGCCGGCGGCACGCACAGCGCGGTTCTCCTTTCGGACGGCAGCGTCGTTGCGCGCGGCAGCAACACCTTCGGCGAATGCGACGTCTCCTCCTGGAATCTCGGCGCAACCAAGCTCAACTGAATCAGCCGCGAACAAGCGACACCTGCCGCTACGGCGAATTGAAACGAAGCGAGCCTGCGCAGGCGTCCGTTCGGATGAAAAAAGAAGACCGGCAACAACTCGGTCTTCTTGAAAAATAAAAATTGATACATTCAGATCTGTATTACTGAGACAGTCTTCTTAAGAAAAACGTTCTTCTTAAGAAGACTGTTTTTCTTAAAGAACATTGTTCTTAATTCAGATCTGTATTACTAAAAACATTGTTCTTAATTCAGATCTGTATTACTAAGAACATTGTTCTTATATTCAGATCTGAATTATATTCTTTGTTCTTATATTCAGATCTTAATTAAGATATACGACAAAAAATCGCGAAATCCTCTTTTTTTCACAAATTTCGGTTCCCGAAAGTTTTTCACAATTCGTTGCTTTGGCCGCGCTGTCGATCGGGACCACGGAAAAAGGAGCCGGTTCTCGGCTCCTTTCGCATTTTGAAACCTTATTTCTTCTCGTCGATGCGCTCGCGGATCTTCGCTGCCTTGCCGCTTCTGTCGCGGAGGTAGAAGAGCTTCGCTCTGCGGACCACACCGTGACGGACGACCTCGATGCGGCCGATGCGCGGGCTGTGGTACGGGAAGGTACGCTCGACGCCGATGCCGTAGGACATACGACGAACGGTAAAGGACTTGCGGATGCCGCCGCCCTGGATCTTGATGACGATGCCTTCAAAGTTCTGCAATCTTTCACGGTTGCCTTCGACGACCTTCACGAAAACGCGAACGGTATCGCCGACTTCCAGCTCGGGCAGGTCGCTGCGGAGCTGTTCTTTTTCGAGTTCACGAATGATGTCGGACATGTTTAATTTTTCTCCTTTTCTGTATTGAAACAGGCGTTCACGATCAATGCTGTCGGCGGACCGCCCGATGTCGCAAGGCACATTATACCATAGCTTCCGGATAAATGCAACCCCTATTTTTACTTATTTTGCGGGATTTTTACCGAAGTTTCCCAGGAGGCACGGACGAACCTCGCGCGTCTTTTCCATCGCCTGTTCGTGCCGCCATTTTGCGATGTTCGCGTGATGCCCGTTCAGAAGGATCTCCGGCACGTCAAGCCCCCGGAACGACGCCGGACGCGTGTACTGCGGGTATTCGAGGAGCCCGTTCGCGTGCGATTCGTCCTCTGCGCTCTCCTCCGAGCCCAAAACGCCCGGAATGAAGCGGGAAAGGCAGTCGATCAGCACCATCGCAGGCAGTTCGCCCCCGGTCAGCACGTAGTCGCCGATACTGATCTCCTCGTCGATCAGCGTGTTCACGCGCTCGTCCACGCCCTCGTAATGCCCGCACAGCAGCACGAGCCGGTCGAGCTTACTTAGCTCCCTTGCGCGTTCGCTTGTCAAAAGCCTGCCGCGCGGGGTCAGAAGGACCCGGTGCGGGCGCTCGTCGCCGCAGGCCGCCGCCATGCAGTCGAAGATCGGCTGCGCCATCATCACAAGCCCGGCTCCTCCGCCGAACGGATAGTCGTCGGTCTTGCGGTGCTTGTTGTCGGCATACGCGCGGATGTCGTGCGTTTCGATCGAAAGCAAGCCGGACGCCTGCGCTCTCCCGAGGATCGAGGCGTTCATCACGCCGTCAAACATCTCCGGAAACAGAGTCAGAATGTCAATTTTCAAAGAGCCCGACCTCCTTCAATACTGCCGCGTCGAACACGATCCGTCCGTTTTCGGTGTCGACCGCAGACAAAACGCGCTTCAGCGCCGGAACCATCAGCTTGCCGTGTTCGATCTCATAGACGTCGTTCGCGCCGGTTTCAAAAACGTCGGTCAGTTTTCCGAAGGCGTTCCCGTCGGTGTCGAACGTATCGCAGCCGATGAGGTCGGTCACGAAATAGCTGTCCTTTGGGAGCTTCACACGGTGCTCCCTGTCCACGCAGAGATACGCGCCGCGAAGCGTATTCGCCGCCTCCGGCGTTTCCGTACCCTTGACGGTGAGGATGACCGCGTCCGGCGCGACGGACGTAACGCAAAGCTGCACGGGGCGGTGTTCCCCGTGCATCTCCAGATATGCGTCCGTGAGATTGCGGAAGCGCTTGCTCGAATCGGTCAGCGGCTCGACCTTGACCGCGCCGTGTACGCCGTGCGGACGTACGATCACGCCGATCCGGTAAAACGCTGCGCTCACAGAATGTCGACGACGACTTTCTTTTCGTCGTTGATGGACGCCGCCTTGACGATCGCGCGGATCGCCTTTGCGATGCGTCCCTGCTTGCCGATGACCTTGCCGGTATCCTCGGGATCGACAACGAGCTCGATGATGACGCTGTCGTCTTCTTCGCGCGTCGTCACCTTGACGTTCTCGGGATGATCGACGAGGCTCTTTGCGATGAATTCAACCAGCTTGTCCATAGCCGCCTCGATCAGTCGATCGCGCCTGCCTTCTTCAGAAGGCCGCGAACGGTGTCGGTGGGCTGTGCGCCGTTCTTCATCCACTCCTGTGCGCGCTCGTTGTTCACCTTGAGCTCAACGGGTTCGCTGGCGGGATTGTAGTAACCGAGCTCCTCGACGAATGCGCCGTCACGCGGTGCGCGGGAATCCGCAACGATGATACGGTAGAAAGGCTGCTTCTTCGCGCCCATTCTTCTCAGTCTGATCTTCAACATGGTTTTTGTTTCTCCTTATCCTTTGTTTTTCTTTTTTGATTTATATCGAATACGGCACTGCCGTTTTCGTCCGTTTTGCTGCGGGCGGATGCGATCCGCCCCTACATCTTACATGTGTCATCCTGAGCATGGTACGCGCGGGGAGCGTGCGATCTGCCTCTGTAACGAAGTGGAAGCGAAGGATCTTTTGGATTTTTCGTCGCTTTGCTCCTCAGAATGACAGGACATCGATGCTGTATTGTACCGTTTTGCCTTCAATCGGAATGCGCCCGCTCAGAACCCGAACGGGAAGCCGCCGCGCTTGATCTTGCCCTTCTTGCCCTT
>CAMPAN010000020.1 GCA_946631895.1 uncultured Clostridia bacterium | reverse complement strand
CTCTGACGCATTAAGGAGGGGTTTGAATCGTGAGAGACACGTTTCGCGGCGGCGTTCATCCGAGAGAGCACAAAGAGCTGAGTCGGAAAGCGGCGCTGCGCGTCTTTGACGCAAAAGGAGAACTGGTTTTCCCGCTGGCACAGCACATCGGGAAACCGGCAAAGGCGATCGTCAAAAAGGGCGATCCCGTGCTGGTCGGCACCCGGATCGGGGAAGCCGACGGGTTCGTCTCTGCCAACGTCATCTGTTCCTGCTCCGGCACGGTCAAAGCGGTGGAAAAGCGCCGCACAATCTCCGGCGCCATGCAGGAATGCATCGTGGTGGACAACGACGGACAGTACACCGAGATCGAAGGGATCCTGAAGCAGCCTGTCAGCGCGGAAAACCTGACCAGAGACGATATCCTGAATGCCGTAAAGGACGCGGGAATCATCGGTCTCGGCGGCGCGGGATTCCCGACGCACGTCAAACTGGCGCCGAAAGACTCGCTTGCGATCAAGTATCTGATCGCAAACGGCGCGGAATGTGAACCGTACCTGACCTGCAACGATCAGCTGATGCGCGGCTATGCCAAAGAGATCGTCGAAGGCATGGAGATCGTCCTCAAGCTGTTCCCGAACGCCCAGGGCGTGATCGCCATCGAGAACAACAAACCCGAAGCGATCGCCGCCATGCAGAAAGCGGCCGCCGGACACAAGCGCATCCGCGTGCTGGGACTTCGCACGAAGTACCCGCAGGGCGGTGAGCGCAGCCTCATCAAGGTCATTGCGGGGATCGACTACCCCATCACAAAGCTGCCTGCGGACGTCGGCTGCATTGTCGACAACGTCGGCACGATCTATGCGATCGAACGCGCAGTGCTCTATCACGAGCCGCTGTTCCGTCACGTGATGACAGTTACCGGCGAAGCGATCCGGGAGCCTTCCAACTTCATCGCGCGCGACGGCACGAGTTTTCAGGAGCTCATCGAAGCCGCGGGCGGCATCAGGGAAGGCGTCGAAGCGAAGAAGATCATCTCCGGCGGTCCGATGATGGGCATCGCGGTCAGTTCGACCGAGGTCCCGATCACCAAGACGACCAATGCGATCACGGTCCTTGCAGAGGATCCGGTGGAAGCTGCCGACCGGCAGATGACGCCCTGTCTGCACTGCGGACGCTGCACCACGGTCTGCCCGAACGGGCTGATGCCGCAGATGATGGCGGACGCCGTTGCAGCGGGCGACTATGAGCGCTACGAGAAAAAGCTCTTCGGTCTGGATTGCATTTCCTGCGGTTCCTGCACCTATATCTGTCCGGCAAAGCGTCCGCTGACCCAGACGTTCAAACAAACCAAGGCGGAGATCATGGCGCGCAAGCGCGCGGCGCAGGGAGGTAAGAAATGAATCAGAAATTGAATCTTTCCGCCGGCCCGCATGTACGCGACCGCTGGACCACGCCGTTCATCATGATGATCGTCTTTATCGCCCTCGTTCCGACCGCCGCGATCGGCGTTGTCGTGCACGCGGTGCGCTATCACAGCCTCAACGCGCTGTGGATCATCCTCGCCTCCATTGCTTCCGCCGTACTCACCGAGCTGCTGTTCTGTCTCGCGACACGGCGCAAGATCACGATCTGGGACGGCAGCGCAGCCGTCACCGGCATGCTGCTGGCGCTGTGCCTTTCGCCGAACACCCCGGTGGTCCTTCCGATCGTCGGTTCGGCTTTTGCGATCCTCGTCGTAAAATGCCTCTTCGGCGGCTTGGGCAAGAACTTCATCAACCCCGCCCTTGCGGCACGCTGCTTCCTGCTCCTGTCGTTTTCTAACGGCATGACGAACTACCCCGGCGTGAACGCAGTGACGAGCGCAACGCCCGTCGCGCTCATCAAGGCGGGCAGCATGGTCAACATCACCGACATGTTCCTCGGCACCGCAGGCGGCGTCATCGGCAGTTCCGTCGTCGCGCTGCTCATCGGCGGTCTGGTTCTGTGGGGACTTGATATCATCCACGGCGAAATCTGCTTCTCCGTGGTGGCGGGCTTCACGCTCTGCCTCGGGCTGTTCGGCGGACACGGCTTTGACCCGAAATTCCTGATTGCGCATCTGTGCAGCGGCGGCGTCATCATGGGCGCGTTCTTCATGGCGACCGACTATACCACCTCCCCGGTAAGCCGTCTGGGACAGTTCGTTTACGGCTGTCTCATCGGTGTGCTCGGCGCGCTGTTCCGGATCTTCGGAAAGAGCGCGGACTCCTTCAGCTACTCGATCATCATCGCGAACCTCTTTACGCCCTTGATCGACCTGTACATCATCCCGAAGCCCTATGCGTACCGCAAGAGCGCGATCGATAAGGCTGCAGGCATTCAGAAGGCTCCGCTTTTGAAGCGCATTCCGAAGCCGGTCATTGCGCTGACGATCATCGCAGCGCTCGCGGGCGTCGCGCTCTCCGGCGTTTTCTCGATGACCAAAGAGCCGATCGAAGCAAACGAGCTTGCAAAGAAGCGTGAATCCTACAAGGTCGTATGCGAGGACGCTGCGGACTTCCTTGATGTCAACGCTGCCATTGATGCGCTCAATTCGCAGAACGGTTCCTATGCAAACGGCAAATTCGGCACCACGACGATCGACGAAGTGCTTGAAGCCGTCGACGCAGACGGCAACACTGTGGGTTATGTATTCGCGATCACCAACCGAAACGCTTACAATCCCCCGCTGAAGCTGGCGCTCGGCGTCGATCCGGACGGCAACATCCTGAAGATCGCGTTCATCGAGCTCAACGAAACGCCCGGCAAGGGCTCCAAGGCGGACGAACCGGCGTTCAAGGATCAGTTCGTCGGACAGACGGACACCTCCGGCGTCGATACCATGTCCGGCGCGACCGTCACCTCCAAGGCGGTCCTGAACGCGGTCAACGCCGGTCTCGACTTCTTCCGGAGTGTGATCATGGGAGGAGGTAAGTGATATGAACAATAAGTATCTCGAACGGATCTACAACGGTCTTATCAAGGAAAACCCGACGCTCGTCCTGATGCTGGGCATGTGCCCGACGCTGGCGGTCTCCACCGCGGCGATCAACGGCATCAGCATGGGTTTGTCGACGCTCGCGGTTTTGATCCTGTCCAACTTCCTGATCTCCGTGATGCGCAACGTGATCCCCGACGAAGTCCGTCTCCCCGCGTACATCGTCATCGTCGCTTCCCTCGTAACCGTGGTAAAGCTGCTCATCAAAGCATATCTGCCCTCGGTCGACGAAGCGCTCGGCACCTATATCGACCTGATCGTCGTCAACTGCATCATTCTGGGCCGCGCGGAAGCGTATGCGAACAAACACACCCCCGGGCTTTCCGTCATGGACGGCATCGGCATGGGCCTCGGCTTCACCGTCGCGCTGACGCTTGCAGGTCTCGTGCGTGAGCTTCTGGGCGCCGGCACGGTGTTCGGTCTGACGGTCTTCCCGCAGGAATATGCGGTCGGCATCATGATCCAGCCGCCGGGAGCGTTCATCGTCATTGCGGTGTTCATCATCATCATGAACGCGATCGGCATCAAGACGCGGCAGCACGAGCTCGTCAACAGCGACGGCTGCGACGGCTGCTGCGCAACCTGCGCGATGCGCTGTGAAGAAGCAAAGGAGGAAACGAAATGATCCGCTTAATTCTGATCGTCATCCTGAACGCGTTGATCTCTAACGTCGTTCTCAATCAGTTCCTCGGCATCTGCTCCTTCCTCGGCGTGTCCCGCCAGATCAAGGCGTCCGCCTCTCTGGGCGGCGCGGTCATCTTCGTCATGACCATTGCATCCGCGGTCGCGAGCGCGCTCTACAGCCTCGTTCTGCATCCGCTCGGACTCGATTTCATGAAGATGATCATCTTCATCCTCGTCATCGCAGCGCTCGTACAGATCGTGGAAATGTTCCTCAAAAAGAAATCGCCCTCGATCTATAAAGCGCTCGGCATCTATCTGCCGCTGATCACCACCAACTGCGCGGTGCTCGGCATTGCGATCGACAACATCGACAAGTTCGGCTACAACTTCATCGAGAGCGTCTTCTCCGGCTTCGGCACGGCGGTCGGCTACACGATCGCGATCGTACTGCTCGCCGGCATCCGCTCGCGCGTGGACGAAAACGAGATCCCGCGTCCGGTACGCGGCGCACCGATCGTCATGCTTGCTGCGGCGCTGATGTCCATTGCGTTCATGGGCTTTACGGAGCTGCAGCCCGCAATCGAAACGGTATTGAAGGGGGTCGGACAATGAGCGCGCTTGTTATCATTCTGATCACGACCGCCGTCATTACGGTGATCGGCGTCGTCGTCGGCGCAGGTCTTGTCTTTACGGGCAAGAAATTCCATGTGCCGGTCGATGAGCGCGAAACGGAAGTCCGCGAGTGTCTGCCCGGCAACAACTGCGGCGCGTGCGGCTACGCAGGCTGCGACGCCATGGCGGCTGCCATCGTATCTGGTGAAGCGCCGGTCAACGGCTGCCCCGTCGGCGGCGCGCCGGTTGCGGAAAAGATCGGCGGCATTATGGGAACCGACGCGGAGATCCTCGAACGCAAGGTTGCGTTCGTCCGCTGCAAGGGCACCTGTGAAGCCTCCGGGCTGCAGGGCAACTACGTCGGCATCAACGACTGCCGCTCCGCTGCGCTTGCAGGCATCAACCTCAAGAACTGCGACTACGGCTGCATGGGGCTCGGCTCGTGCGTGAACGTCTGTCCGCAGGGTGCGATCAGGATCATCGACGGCGTCGCGGTCGTGAACCGCAAGCTGTGCGTGGCGTGCGGGCTGTGCGTGAAGGCGTGTCCGAAGGGGCTCATTGAGCTCGTGCCCGAGAGCAAGCACGTCGCCGTCCAGTGCCAGAACCGCGACAAGGGTCCGCAGGTCAAGAAGGTCTGCTCCGCAGGCTGCATCGGCTGTACGCTGTGCACGCGTCAGTGCGAGCACGACGCGATCCATATGGACGGCAACCTTGCGCGCGTCGATTACGAGAAATGCACGCAGTGCGGCAAATGCGCGGAGAAGTGCCCGGCGCACGTCATCACTCCGCCCTGCCCCGCACAGAAGGAGGCATAAGCTATGGAAAAACGCAATCAGGCTGCAAAACTCATCATCGGCGCGGTCGTCGTGATCATCGCCGTGCTGTTCCTTGTCGGCATCGTCGGCGGACACGACGTGAAGTATAAATCCGCACCGCTTTCGCGCGAGGACATTTCCTACAAGCAGGTCGAAG
This sequence comes from uncultured Clostridia bacterium, assembly GCA_946631895.1. Taxonomy (GTDB): domain Bacteria; phylum Bacillota; class Clostridia; order Christensenellales; family CAG-138; genus UBA3792. The sequence goes on along the minus strand of CAMPAN010000020.1, from coordinate 15,790 downwards.
CGCCGATGGCGTCCGCAGAAAACGGGATCATCAGTTCCGCAGAATGGAATGCGGCGTATTCGGACATTGTAACGACGATGAACCGGAACGCCGAGAACGACGAAATCATCGACTATCTCGAGCTCGATCCGTATCTTGTCGACATCTATGACGGCTTCGGCTTTGCCCTGGAATACGGCAGCGCGCGCGGTCACTCGTATACGCTGGACGACGTGAACAACACCAAGCGTCCGCACGGCTCGGCAAACTGCCTCACCTGCAAAACGCCGTACTTCAACCGGCTTGCGGAGAACGGCAACGTCGAAGCGTACACCTATGACTTCAACGAGGTCCTGGATTCGCTGCGGGCGGACAACGGCGAAGCGATCAGCTGCTACACCTGCCACGGCAACGAAGCGGGCAGCGAAGGAAAGATCGTCATCACACATTCCTACGTGCCGAAAGCGCTCGGCGAGGATTTCGCCGGGATCGACCCGTCCACGCTCTCCTGCGGACAGTGCCACATCGAGTACTACTTCAACAAAAAGGAACTGAAGGCAGACGGAAAGCCGACATTGGAAACGTCGATGCCGTATCATTCCGTCGAGGAGATGACGCCGGAAGCGATCTATGACTTCTACACCGCCATCGGCTACACCGACTGGACGCAGGAAAGCACCGGCGCCAAGCTGCTGAAAGCACAGCACCCCGAGCTGGAAACGTACCTTACCGGCGTGCATGCCGGCACGCTCTCCTGTGCGGACTGCCATATGCCGGTCGAACAGAACCCGACCACGCAGAACATCTACCACAGCCACCTGATCGTGAGCCCGCTCGAGAACAAGACTCTGCTTGAGACCTGTCTCGCCTGCCACAAGGATCTGGGCGCAAAGACGACCGACGACATGATCACGTTCGTCAGGAACATCCAGAGCCGTATCACCGCGGAGGAAACCCGCGTGGGCAATCTGCTGGCGGAGTTCAAGAAAACGCTTGCACAGGCGAACCAGAGCGGCAAATGGGACGAAGCGAAGCTGGACGAGATCCGCGAGCTTTACCGGAAGGCACAGTGGTTCTTCGACTTCTGCTACGTGGAGAATGCGGAAGGCGCGCATAACTCCGAGCTGGCAACCCGCTGCCTCAATACGGCGGAACAGCTCATCAACGAGGGCATGGCGCTGCTGAACGACGAATAACACCCCCCGAGATCTGCGGCAAAGGGTTCGCCCGAAAAAGAGCCCTTTGCCGCTTTCTTATCATCATGGAGATCCTGAAGAAAATCTGCAAGTTTATCGCATCGATGAAATTCGCGATCCTCCTGCTCGTGATCGTCGCAGTCGCCTGCGTGATCGGCAGTCTCGTGCCGCAGGGTGCGATGTTCGAGCAGTACCGGGGTTCGTACCCCGAACGCACCGCGGCGTTCATCCTTGCCTTTCATCTGGACGATGTGTTCCACAGCTGGTGGTTCATCGTACTCGTTGCGCTGCTCTGCCTTTCGGTGCTGCTCTGCAACCTTACGCGTGTCAAAACACTGATCCTTTTGACAAAAAACGCTGCGGATCCCGCGCATGCCATGGCGGAAGCACCGACCGCCGTGCAGGACGGCGTTGCCGATCCCGAACCGGTCTTCCGGCATATGCGCTTTTTCCGCGTACAAAAGACCGTGCTCGACGGCAGCGAAGCGTGTTTCGCCTACCGCAACCGTCCCGGCTTCTGGGGCGCATGGGTCTGCCACATCGGGATCGTGCTGATCGTTCTGGGTTATGCTCTTGGACAGATGACGATGTTTTCGACCGAGGTCTACGGTACGCCCGGTCAGACGAAAGCGATTGCCGGAACGCCGTATGAACTCACGATCGACGGGTTTTCGATCGACCGCAGCGAATCCGGCTTTGTCGAGCAGTATGTCTCCGAACTGACGGTCACGAACACGGAAACCGGCGAAGCGCAGCGCGGCACATCGAGCGTCAACCACCCCGCGGTGCTCGGCGGCATGAAATTCTATCAGACCGCCTGCGGCGACGCGGTGCGCGTCACGATCGCGGAAGACGGCGTCCCCTTTGAAAGCGCGGACCTGTGCGTCGGCGAGGAGCTGACGATCGACTTTCTGCCGGGTCTGTCGCTGTACCTGAACGACTGCGAAACCGATCCCAACGGAACCGGACAAACCGCCTATCATGTTGTGTTCTTCTATCAGGGCACGCTGTTCAAGGAGGCATACCTCGCCCCCGGCGGTACGATTGATCTGCACGGACAGCAGATCACGCTGTCCGAACCGCTCAACTATACGCTTTTGCGTGTCAAGAAGGATTCGTTCGCCTGGCTCGTGCTCGTCGGCGGAATTCTGACCGTGCTCGGTCTGTTCTTCGCGCTGTACGTCGTGCCCGAAACGCTTTGGGCGGTGAAAAACGGCGGCGGTACGTGGACGGTGTACGGAAAGAGCAAAAAGCTCGCACCGCTGTTCTGCGAACAGTTTGACAACGCGATCAAACAGGCGGAAGGAAAGGAGGCAGCAAAATGATCCGGGCGGAAAGCATTCTCTTCCTTGCGGCGCTTGCGCTGCATTTTGTCACGATGCTCCTCTGGTTTTTCTACGTTGCGGTGAAAAAGCCTGCGCTCTCGAAGCTCGCTATCTACGCGCAATCCTTTACGATTCTCATCCACACGGCGGCGATCGTGGTCCGCGGAATCGCAATGGCACGTCTGCCGATGGCGAATCAATACGAATTCTCCACCGCGTTTTCATGGGCGCTGTCGCTTGTCAGCCTGATCTTCATCCTGAAATTCAATTTCCCGGTACTCGGCGCGTTTGCGTCGCCGGTGACGCTGCTGCTCGCGGCGTATGCCGGACTCAACAAGCTGAACGAGCTGAAGGTCATCGCGGCAAACGGCGCGGACAGCATCAAGAACCTGATGCCCGCGCTCCGGAGCAGCTGGCTCGGCATCCATGTTTCGACCGTCATCATTGCATACGGCGCATTCGGCGTGTCGTTCGTGCTGTCGATCATGTTCCTGCTGCGCGATAAAATGAAGGAAAACGGCTTCTGGGATCTGCACATCCCGAAGAAGGAAAAGCTCGACACGATCAGTTATCGCTGCGTGTCGCTCGGCATGATGTTTCTGACCGTCACGATCGGCTTCGGCGGGATCTGGGCGGAAAACGCTTGGGGCAGCTACTGGACCTGGGATCCCAAGGAGACCTGGGCGCTGGTGACGTGGGTGATCTACCTTGTCTATCTGCACCTGCGCATCAGAAAAGGCTGGAGCGGCAGGACCGCCGCGATCTTCGGCGTCGTCGGATTTGTCTGCGTGCTGTTCACCTACATCGGCGTCAACACCCTGCTTCCCGGTCTGCACAGCTACAAGTAAGCGTTGACACCGGGAACCAAATTTGATATGATATAATTTAGCAAATAAGAGGAGGATCTTATCGGATGGCGATTCAAATGCGGGAATACCGGAACCCCAACAACAGCAATCTTCCGCTGCGTGTTGCGAAGGGGCATTTTGCGACCAGTCACAGCCATATCAACTACTATGTGGACCTGACCATGACGAAATACTGTCTGCCCGAGGCGCGTGAGGCGGCGATCCATCTGGCGAACCGGTTCAAGTCGACGACGCTCGTCGACACGATCCTCTGTCTGGACGGCACCGAGGTCATCGGCGCGTGCATGGCGAGCGAGCTCACCAAGCAGAGCTTCACGAACCTGAACGCAAGCCGCGCGATCTGCGTCGTCACGCCCGAGCATACGACCGGCAGTCAGCTCCTGTTCCGCGACAACACCGTTCCGATGATCCGTCATCAGAACGTGCTCATCCTCGCGGCGTCCGTTTCCACGGGCTATACCGCGCTCGGCGCGATCGAAGCGATCCGCTACTACGGCGGCGAAACGGTCGGCATCTGCTCGATCCTCGCCAACATCAAGGAATGCGCGGGCTACCCCGTCATTTCGATCTGCGACACAAACCAAATCTGGGAGGATTACGAAAGCTTCCCGGCGCACGAATGCCCGCAGTGCAAGGCAGGCGTCAAGCTCGACGCCATGGTCAACACCTACGGCTTTTCAAGCTTCTGAGATCAAAGCGCCTTTCGGGGCACTTTTTTACGAAATCACACAAGGAGGAAACAGGTATGGAAATGAAGTTCTACCGCTGCGAAACCTGCGGACAGATCATTGCGATCGTCAAGAAGACCCCCGTCCCCGTCATGTGCTGCGGCAAGCCCATGAAGGAAATCGTCCCCGGCACGACCGACGCGTCGCTTGAAAAGCACGTTCCGGTCGTCGAAGTCAACGACGGCTGTGTCAAGGTGAAGATCGGCGCCGCCGCGCACCCGATGCTCCCCGAGCACTACATCGAATGGGTCTCCCTGCAGACCAAGTACGGCAATCAGAGAAAGGCGCTGGCGCCCGGCGACGCGCCCGAGGTCTGCTTCAAGATCTGCGAGGGCGACGAGGTCGAAGCGGTCTATGCCTACTGCAACCTGCACGGGCTTTGGAAAGCGTAAACGCTTCGGTCGGATGAAAGGAGACCTCATGAGCAAGTATACCGGAACAAAGACAGAACAGAACCTGCTCGCCGCATTTGCGGGCGAATCGCAGGCGCGCAACAAATACACCTACTTTGCATCGAGAGCGAAGAAGGACGGCTATGAGCAGATCGCCGCGCTGTTTTTAAAGACGGCGGACAACGAGAAGGAACACGCCAAGCTGTGGTTCAAGGAGCTCGAGGGCATCGGCACAACCGCCGAGAACCTCAAGGCAGCCGCCGACGGCGAGAACTACGAGTGGACGGATATGTATGAGGGCTTTGCAAAGACCGCCGAAGAGGAAGGCTTTGCGGAGCTTGCGGAGAAGTTCCGCCTTGTCGCCGCGATCGAAAAGCACCACGAGGAGCGCTATCGCGCGCTTCTGAAAAACGTCGAGACCGCCGCGGTCTTTGAAAAGAGCGAGGTCAAGGTCTGGGAATGCCGCAACTGCGGACACATCGTCGTCGGCACGAAGGCGCCGGAGATCTGCCCCACCTGCGCCCATCCGCAGTCGTACTTCGAAGTCAACGCGGAGAATTATTGACGCTTCGCTTTCGACGAAAACAGGTTTTCGTCGAGTTCTTCACCGTCTGCCTATCGCCTTCGGCGACCGGGCGGCAGCCGCTGTAAGGAGTCAGATCCGCCGCGCATGTCGCCGGATCTGACGGATTGACACAAACAAAGACGTACAAAAGCGGAGGGAAGGTCCTCCGCTTTTTCCGTATTATTTCAAGTGTTTTTCTTTCTCTTGCTTATATTCTTCTTCCGTTATTGCACCAATATCCAGCAATTCTTTGAGTTGTTTTACTGCATACTGTTCATCGCAGCAGATAAACATAAGCCATACGCTTTTCCTTTACAAGCAGAACCGCGACGTGATACAATAAAAAAAACGATTTCCGCTTAGCGTTGCGGGAAAGGAGAACCTGATGCAGGAGCATGCAATCGACCGGCTGAAAGCCGCGATCCGGGACGCCGACGCGATCCTGATCGGCGCGGGCGCGGGGCTTTCGGCCGCCGCGGGGTTCACGCTCGACGGCGATCGGTTCCGGCGGTTTTTCTCCGACTTTATCGCCCGATACCGGTTTCACAACGCGATCGCCGCGGGCTTCTATCCGTTTCCGACGCCGGAGGAATACTGGGCGTTCTGGAGCCGCTGCGTGCTGCTGGATCGGTACGAAAGCCCGAAAAAGCCCGTGCACGCAAGGCTATGGAACCTTGTCCAGGACAAGCCGCATTTCGTGATCGACGCCAACGTGGACCGCGCTTTTCAGCGCGCGGGCTTTGCGGAGGAGGCCGTGTTCTGTCCGCAGGGCGATCTCGGGCGGTTCCAATGCGCCGCGCCGTGCAACCGCCGCACGTACGACAACGAAGCGGCGATCCTCGCAATGATCGCGGAACAGAAGGATATGCGCATCCCTTCGGCGCTTGTGCCGCGCTGTCCGAGCTGCGGCGCGCCGATGCGGCTGAATCTGCGCGGTGACGAGCCGTTTGTCGAGGATCTCGGCTGGCACGAGGCGGCGTCGCGCTATGTGGACTTTGCCCAAAAGCACCTCAAGGACAAGCTGCTCCTTTTGGAACTCGGCGCGGACGACAGCGTGCGGGAGACGATCACTGCGCCGTTCCTTCGGGTGGCACGGATGAACGCGAACGCGACCTACGCCTCGGTGAACCTCAACGCGCCCGAGTGCCCGAAAGAGATCGCGGATCGCGCGATCCTGATCACCGCCGACCCTGCGGACCTTATCGACGCGCTGCGGTAAGGTCATTTGGCAAGACAGACATTGAAAAAGGACCGCTCACGCGGTCCGTTTTATTTTTGTGCTTCAGCTCTCGTGACCGAATTCGATCGCAACGAACAGCCGCCATGCGCTGTTGTACCACACGACCAGCCCGTCCCGCGTCACGTAGAACTGCATGCCGATCGAGCCGAAATTTGCCTGTCCGTCCGTCTCCGGTATTTCGCCGATCGACACGACGGAGGTCACGGTTCCCGACGCCGCATCGGCGTCCGGCGCGTCCGGGCGAATTTCGTCGTGCAGACCGTACACCTCGCCATGATAGCAGATCATGGGAATATGGTTCGGATTCCGTTCCTCTGTCGGCGTGGGCGTCGGTACGAGCGTCGTTGGAGGCGTCGGCGGCAGGGTCGATGCAGGCTTCGGCGCAGGGGTTGTCGACTGCGGCGGAATCGGCGTCGGCTGCGGGGTGCGGTCGCTCAGATCATCGTCGTCCACGCCGCCGACGTTCAGGCAGATGACCAGTTCATTGCCCCGGCTCGCGCCGCCGTCCTGCTTTGCAACGATCGCATTGAGATAGTAGATGCCGGGCGAAAGCGTTTTGAGCTGTTCCGGCGCCGAATAGACGCCGGGTTCCGTTTCTTTGAGATCCGCGCGTCCGACCGTCCCGATCCGATTGTATCGGGAATCAAAGATCGCGAATTCCATCAGCTTCCAGCCGTCCGTGACCGCGATCCCGAAGGATGCGTCCGGATCGTACAGCTCCTTCGGAATTGCACGCCGGACCTTCTCGTCCTCCAGCTGATACCGAATGCTCATACCGTCCGCCGCAAGTCCGTCCTTGTCCTCATAGAGGAAATTTTCGTACGGATAGACGGGCACGCCGTTCACAAGGTAATAATACGATACGCCGTCGATCGGCGGTTCCGGCGAAGCGTTCGGCGCGGGATACCCGTTCCCTTCGATCAGCCATTGCGTGCGCTCGGCGTCGCTCGGCAGCTTGACCCGGTTTTCCGCCGGCAGATACCGGAAGCAGAAGAACGCGCCGCCGTTTTCCACCGTGATCAGCGTTTCCTTCTGCAGCGGATCCGGACAGACCGAACAGAATGCGTAATGCTCGGTTTCCGATGTCCGAAGACCGATAAAACCGCTTTCGTCTCCCACAGCAAGGCTCTGCCCGTTCAGCCTGATCACCGGCGCCTCATCGAACGACATGCCGCGCGGCGCGGCGAACGCGAAGTACAGTTTGCCGTTGTCGAAGGCAATCTGAGACAAGCGCATCTGTCGTCCGTCCGTCTGCTCCACGGAGATCGCCTTTGCCCAGAGATTCATCAGTTTGACAAGGCGTTGATGGATGAAGTTTGCCTCCCCGTCGAGTTCACCGATCTGCTGCTCCGTCATCCGGTCCTTCTGCCGGTACCGATCCTCGATCTCCTTTCTCTCCGCAAGGGCCTGTGCGCATGCGGCGTCGATCACACCCGCCGAGGGATCGGGCATCACCGGCTCGAACAGTCGCCATTCGTTTTCGAACAGCACGACCAATCCGTTCTCGGTCTCAGCGTACGGCATGCCGATCTTGCCGAAATTTGCCTCTCCGTGCATCTGCGGCCACTCCGTGAGCGGCACGATCGAGGAAACGCGTCCGGTGATCGCGCTTTCATCGATCTCGCCCGCGAATTCGACGTCCGACATGGTGTAAAGGAGCATGTTGCAGCGGATCGCAGGAACGAGCGCATCCGGTGTTTCGGGCACGGGCGTTACCGATGCAGAGCCCGCCCATTCTGGCTGCGGCGTTACCGAAAACAGCCCCATGTCAAAGGAAAAGCTCTGTTCGATCACCGCCACCGTGGCGAACTCCTGCTGCGGATCTACGTTACTGTCCTGTATGCGGAACTGCTGATGGATCTCCGCAATGCCGGAAACGTCCGATTCCGGTCGGCTCATAACCGTGGTTTCCTCCACATACCATGTGCCGGTGTTCAGATCCACGCGGGAACCTGCGACTTCGCTGTAGGCAAGATCCTCCGCGACGCCGTTGTAATAGAGTTGCGCACCGTTTCCGAACAGCGTCAGACCATCCTCCATACCGAGAGAAAACGGATTCTGCGAATAGCGCTTCGGCTGGATCTCTGGCGGAATGCTAAACACGGTCGTCCAGCTGACGGACCGATCATCGACGGTGATATCCTCAATCGACACGCCGATCTTGCGGATCCAGCCCCAATCCTCCTCGGAAAATGCGGGCTGCTGCGCGTCCTCGCGTGCTTTCGCGTAGCGTTCGGCGTCGTCCAGATCCGGCAAAAGCAAGATCGAGACGCGGTGCCTTTCGACCGTTCGGAAGTTGCCTTCCGCGGTCTGCGTCGACGGCGCGTGCGCCGCGGGCTTCGATGTGCTCCGGAACGCGCTCTTTACCAGAATGCCGCCGACCGCAAGAATCGCAACAAGCATTGCCGCCGTCGCGGCATACTGAAGCGCCTTCGAGAACCAATGCTTTCTGCGCGGATTCGGCGTGTCGTCATTTGCCGAACGCTCCGCTGCGGACGCCGCTCGCGGACTCGCGGTTTGTTTCGATTCGCTGCAGACCCGGCGCAGCGTCTGCTCCACCGTTCTGTCAAAGGATAAAGGCATTTCGGGGATCGCATCCGAAACGCGGATGTTCTTTTTATTCATAACCGTTTTCCTCCAGGATCTTGCGTAACGTGTTCTTTGCGCGGGAGACACGCGACTTGACCGTGCCGACGGGGGTGTGCATGACCGCTGCGATCTCCTCCGGAGAATACCCCTCCTGCCGGAGATACAGCGCGTTTCGCTGCTCCTCGGGAAGCTTCAGAAGCGCCGCGCGCAGATCGAGCCGCTCCGCGGCGTCCGGGAAGAGAAGGGTCGGTTCGGAGAGTTCGTTTGAATCAATCGTCTTGCGGCGCTCGCGCAGAACGGTGTACGCCTCGTTTCGCAGGATGCGCAGAAACCACGCGCGAAAGCTGCCCCGCTTCAATAATGTGCCGCGATGCTCGTAGGCTTTTACGATCGCCGCGCTCATCGCGTCTTCGCAGTCAGCTGTGTTTTTCAGGATCAGAAACGCAACGCCGAACGCGTTCTTTTTGACGCTCCTGATCTCCTCGACAAACACATCGTCGTGTATCGTTGCCATCGGTATCCTCCGTGTTTTGCCCCTTGGGCTCGTTGTCCGAATGATCATTCTCATAACGCAAGACGTACGAGCAGGGCAAAACGTTCCCTCCTTTCGGAAAAAAGTTTGACATCCGTTCCGCCGTTCATAAAAGCCACGAGCCACCCGATCGAGGTGGCTCGTGCGATTTACGTGTTCAGAACGTTTTTTCGGCTCAGCCGATGGTGCAGTACATGAAGTACTTGTAGCCCAGCGGGTTCGAGAAGAAGCCCTGGACGTCCTTGCTGATCATGTAGGTGTCGGTGTAGTAGTAGATCGGGCAGATGCAGCCGGTGGACATGAGGAGGTCCTCTGCGCGGTGCATGAGCTCATAACGGACGTTGTTGTCGGTGCAGTTCTTGATCGTCTTGATGAGGACGTCATAGGTCTGCGCCCAGGTGCCGTTCTCGACCTTGATGTCGTAGCCGAGGTCGGTGAGGTCCAGGTTGTAGCACGCTACGTCGACGTGGTTGCCCTTGCCGAACTGGACGTCGTTGTTGCCGGAGATCGTGGTCCACATGTCGAGGAAGCAGATCGGGTCATTGTAGTCCGCGACCCAGCCGTTACGCGCGATGGAGTAATCGCCGTTCTTACGGGTCTGGAGGAACGTTGCCCATTCCTGGTTCTCCATGTTCATCGTGATGCCGATGGTGGCGAGCTGTGCCTGCAGGTATTCGCCGATCGCCTTATGGCCTTCGGAGGTGTTGTACAGGTAGGTCATGCTCGGGAAGTTCGTGAACTTGCCGGAAGCTTCGTCGAACGTGTAGTACTTCTTGAGCACTTCGATCGCCTGGTTGTAGTTGCTCTCAACTGCGGAAGCATCGACATTGTAGAAGCCGAAGAAGCCGTCGTTGTGGCCTGCGGTCTTATAGAACTCGGTGCCGTCCGGGTTGGTCATACCCATGGCAACGAAGGACGATGCCGGGACCTGACCGCCCTGTGCGATGTCGTTGACGATGTAGTTGCGGTCAAACAGCAGGCTGATCGCATTGCGGATCTCCGCACGCGCCATTTCCGCTTCGACGCCGGTGAGACCGGAATCCGCGGGGAGGATGTCCTCGTTGATATTCCAGCAGACATAGTAGGTACCGATCTGACCTGCGACTTTGTACTCATCCGGGTACTCCGCCTTCAGCGTTGCCATCTCGTTGGTGGGAACGTCGTCGATCAGCTGCCAGGTGCCGTTCTTGAAGTTGGCGACCATGTTGTTCGCGTCGTCGGAGAGATAGAATTCGATCTTGCCCATGAGGATCTTGTCCGCATCGACATAGTTCTTGTTCTTCTCAAGGGTGATGACGCTGTTGTGCTCCCAACCGGTCATGGTGTATGCGCCGTTGCAGACGTAGGTCGACGGATCGGTCGCCCAGCTCTCGTTTGCAACAACATCTTCGCGAACCGGGAAATAGGTCGGGAACGCGAGAAGCTCATCCCAGTATGCAACGGGATTGTACAGGGTGACCTTGAGCGTCTTTGCGTCAACCGCTTCGACGTTCAGGTTGCCCTCGTTGTAACCGTCGACGACTTCGAACATGTAGCCGTAGTCAGCACCGAGTTCCTCGGATGCCGCGCGCTTCCATGCGAATTCAAAGTCCTTCGCGGTGACGTCCTTGCCGTCGGACCACTTGAGACCGTCACGCAGGGTGTACGTATAGGTCACGGTACCGTCGGCATTCTCAACGCCCTTCACCAGTTCCTTCGCTGCGTCCGGAACGATGACCAGTTTGCCGCTGTCATCCTGCGCCCACTTTGCAAGGCCGGAGAACAGATGCGCGATCAGGGTTGCGCCGTCGACTGCGGAGTTCAGTGCGGGGTCGAGCGTGTCGGGCTCGGAGGCAAGACAGACAGCAATGCTGCTGGACGCTGCAGCCTCTTTATTTCCGCCGCAGGCAACCAGAGCAACCGCCATCGTCAAGACCAGGAGCAGTGCGATAAGTTTCTTCATTTGATTTCCTTCCCTTCTTTTTTTTATCAAAACGTACGGCGGTTCTGCCGCACATTATGAACGGATTACAGTTCGTTGACCCGGTGACATGCAACGAAGTGACCGGGCTTGACTTCTTTGAATTCCGGCATGCTCTCCGCGCAGCAGGGCGCCGCGTTCGGGCAGCGCGTGCGGAACGGACAGCCGGACGGCGCGTTCAGCGGACTCGGAATATCGCCGGAAAGCACGATGCGCTTGTTCGCCTTTGCAACGATCGGATCCGGCTGCGGAACCGCGGACATGAGCGAGCGCGTGTAGGGGTGCAGCGGCTGATCGTAGATCTCCCCCGCGTCCGCCAACTCGACCATCTTGCCGAGGTACATGACCGCGATACGGTCGCTGATGTGCCGGACGACCAGAATGTCGTGCGCGATGAAGAGGTACGTCAGGTCCATCTTCTCCTGCAGCTCGACGAACATGTTGATGACCTGTGCCTGAATGGACACGTCAAGTGCGGAAACCGGCTCGTCGCAGACGATGAATTCGGGCTTTAAGGCAAGCGCGCGGGCGATGCCGATGCGCTGGCGCTGACCGCCGGAGAACTCGTGCGCGTAGCGGGAGGCGTGTTCGCTGTTCAGACCGACCTGGTCCATCAGCTCCAGGATGCGTTCCATGCGCTCCGCCTTGTTCGCGTATGCCTTGTGCACGTCCAGCGGTTCTCCGATGATATCGGAGACCGTCATACGCGGATTCAGCGAGGAATACGGATCCTGGAAGACCATCGTCGCATGTTTCCGCAGCTCGCGGATGTCCGCTTTGCTTTTGATGGGGCGACCGTCGAAGATCACTTCGCCCGCGGTAGGCTTATAGAGATGCAGAATCGAACGTCCGGCGGTCGTTTTCCCGCAGCCGGATTCGCCGACGAGACCGAGCGTTTCGCCGCGGCGAATGGAGAACGATACGTCGTCGACCGCCTTCAGCGGTTTGGTCATCAGCCAACCGACGTTGATGTTGAAATACTGCTTCAGATGGCGAACGTCAACCAGAATGTCGTTGTTCTTTTCGATGTGTTCGCTCATGCGTCTTCACCGCCTTTCCCGTCCGGTACGATCGTGCCGTTGTCAATGGCTTCCTTTACGTTCATCCAGCAAGCGGCAAAGTGTTCGTCGTTGATGCGCATGCGCTCGCAGCGCTGCCGCAGGCAGATCTTCATCGCATTGTTGCAGCGCGGCGCAAACGGACAGCCCTCCGGCATGTTCAGAAGATCGATCGGCGTTCCGGTGATCGGCTGCAGCTTATGTCCCGCGGTGTCTGCCGTCGGGATCGAGCGCATCAGACCTTTGGTGTACTCGTGCTTCGGATTGTAGAAGATCTCCTCCGCGGTACCCTGCTCGCAGATCGAGCCCGCGTACATAACGATGACCTCGTCGCACATCTGCGCCACGACGCCGAGGTCGTGCGTGATCATGATGATCGCCATGCCGAGCTCTTCCTGCAGCGACTTCATCAGCTCCAGGATCTGCGCCTGGATCGTTACGTCCAAAGCGGTGGTCGGTTCGTCCGCGATCAGAATATCCGGTTCGCAGGCAAGCGCCATTGCGATCATGACGCGCTGCCGCATGCCGCCCGAATGCTCGAACGGATACTGCTTCATGCGCTTTTCCGGTTCGTTGACGTTGACCAGTTTCAGCATCTCGATCGCGCGTTCGCGCGCCTGCGCTTTGGTGCGGTCGGTATGCAGCATGATCGCCTCCATCAGCTGATGTCCGATCGTATAGGTCGGATTCAGCGAGGTCATGGGATCCTGGAAGATGATCGAGACCTTGTTGCCGCGAACGGTTTTCATGACGGATTCGTCTGCGCCGACCAGCTCCTGCCCATCGAGCTTGATGGAACCCGAAACGATCTTTCCGGTCGATGCCAGAATCTGCATGATGGAATAAGCGGTAACGGATTTTCCGGAGCCGCTCTCTCCCACGATGCCGAGGACCTTGCCGCGGTCGAGATTGAAGGAGACGCCGTTGACGGCTTTGACTTCACCCGCAGGGGTAAAGAAAGAGGTGTGCAGATCGCGTACTTTCAATAACGGTTCTTGTTCCATGATTCCTCCCCCTTCCTCAATTCCGCAGCTTCGGGTCGAACGCATCTCTCAATCCGTCGCCGAACAGGTTCAGCGAAAGAACGATCAGCGAGATGACCACAGCCGGAATGATCATTCGGTACGGATAGGATGACAGCCCGTTGAGCGCATCCGATGCAAGCGATCCCAGGGACGGCATCGGCGCGTTGACGCCGAGACCGAGGAAGGACAGGAAACTTTCCGTAAAGATCGCGTTCGGGATCTGCAGCGCGGTGGAAATGATGACCACGCTGATGCTGTTCGGCAGCAGGTGCTTGCGGATGATCCAGCTACCCTTTGCGCCCGCGGCGCGGGAAGCGAGGACGTATTCCTGCTCTCTGAGCGAAAGGATCTGTCCGCGGATCAGACGGGACATGCTGACCCAGTACAGCACGCCGAATACGATGAACAGGCTGATGATGTTTGTGCCGATCTTTTCGAGTGCCGTTCCTTCCAGCGCACTGCCCAGCGTCTTTTTGAGGACCGACGCGAGCAGGATGACCATCAGCATATCCGGCAGCGAATAGATGATATCGACAATGCGCATGATCACAAGATCGACGGCGCCGCCGCAGTAGCCCGCGATCGAACCGATCGTCATGCCGATGATCAGAACGATGATGCTGGCAAAGAAACCGACGGCGAGCGAAATGCGGGTCCCGTAGACGACACGGATGAAGTAGTCGCGTCCGCGTTCATCCGTTCCGAAGATATGCGGGAAGATTTTTTCCCCGGCGGCGATCCGTTCCTGTTCGGTTTTTCCGTATTCAAACGGCTTCAGGTTGCCGTAGGAGCTGTCGACCGGCTTGCCGGGCTGAATGCCGAGCTGCTCGCCGAACTCGTACGGCCAGAACAGCGGGATCAGCAGCGAGGACAGCGTGATGACAACGATGATGATCAGGCTGACCGTGGCGACTTTGTTTTTCAGAAGGCGCTTGACGCCGTCGCGGAAGAACGTCGAAGACGGGCGCATCTGGACCATGTACGCCTTTTCTTCGTCGGTGGCAGGAATGAAATCGTCGAGATCCACGTGCATGGAAAACGCTTTCCGGATATCTTTGAAGTCTTTCATGTCCGCCCCTCCCTTACTCCAGATTGATCCGTGGATCGACGATCTTGTACAGAATGTCGCTGACGAGGTTCATCACCACGATCAGAACCGCCAGAACGATCGTCGTTCCCATGACCATGGGGTAATCACGGTCCGTAATGCTCTTGACAAACGCGCGTCCGATGCCGGGGACGGCAAAGATCTTTTCCACCACCAGCGAGCCGGTAACGATATACGCAAGCATCGGTCCGAAATACGTGATGACCGGGATCAGCGAGTTTTTCAGCGCGTGTCCGAAAATGATCTTCATGCTCGAAACGCCCTTTGCCCTTGCGGTGCGGATATAGTCCTGACCGAGCACGTCCAGCATGGAGGAACGCGTCAGTCGCGTGATATACGCCATCGGGTACAGCGACAGCGTGATGATCGGCAGAACAAGACCGCCGCGCGCCGCGCCGTTCGCCGGGAGGATCCCCAGCGTGATCGCAAATAAGACGAGCAGCAGCGACCCCATGATGAACGACGGCATGGATACGAACGCCGTGGTGATGACCATGATGATCTTGTCGATCAGCTTGTTTCTGCGCAGCGCCGCGACCGCGCCGAGAACGATGCCGAAAACGCCGGCGATCGCCGCGGCGATGACGCCGAGCTTCACGGAGGTCTTCATGCCGTCTGCAATGATGTCGATGACCATACGGCCTCTCTGCTTCAGCGACGGACCGAAATCGAACTTCGTTACGATGTCCTTGAGGTACGTGCCGTACTGAACGAGGAGCGGCTTATCCAGGCCGTACTTCGCTTCCAGGGCCGCCTGTGCGGATGCGGAGATCGCTTTCTCGCTTAAAAAAGGACCGCCGGGAACCGCATGCATGACGAAAAACGTCACTGTGATCACGATCCAGACGGTCAGGATTGCAAGAAGGATCCGTTTCAGAATGTAGAAAGCCGTTTTTGAATTCATTCCACCTTATTCCTCACTTTTTCGATGTCGGAACATCCGCATGACGCATCCGTTCCCCGTCGTTTCTTCCGGAATCGACCCGGTCCTTTATATCTATACGATTATGATTATAATACATACAACAGAGAAAAGCAATCGAAAAAGCAAAAATCTTTTTCTTGCGCGGCGTTCCGGGCGACCGGCTGTTTCCCGCAAAATGAATTATTATAAAGAAAGCACCGGATCGCGATCGATCCGGTGCTTTTCGTGTTCGGGAACTTATTTGGTCATGTTCGCGATCTCTTCCGCGAAGTTGTCCTTGCGCTTTTCGATGCCCTCGC
>CAMPAN010000019.1 GCA_946631895.1 uncultured Clostridia bacterium | reverse complement strand
GGCGTGGGCTCGGGCGTCGGTTCCGGGGTGGGCTCCGGCGTGGGAACCGGGGTCGGAACGGGCGTCGGCGCTTCCGTCGGCGCGGCAGTGATTTCGGCGCCGGCGCAGGAGAGCAGACCGCGCCTCGGCACGGCGGTCGCCGGTACGGATGTGGCCGGAACGCCGGTTTCCGCTTCGGACGCATTGATCGGGGCGGTGGTCGGCGCCGTGGTTGGCGTGGGCGGTTCGGCAGGCGCTTCCGTGGGCGCTTCCGTCGGTGCCTCGGTGGGTGGTTCCGTGGGCGGTTCGGTCGGCGCTTCGGTCGGTTCGGGCGTCGGCGTGGGAACCGGCGTCGGAGGTACGGGCGGGTCAAAACTGACGGTTACGTTTTCAAAGAGGGTATTCTTTTTGCTGTCGTTGTTGACCTGCGTACGGACCAGACGGTAAATACCGTCGTCACGGATCTCGTATTCCCAGTAATCGACGGAATGGAATTCTTTAAGCGCAAGCCGCGCGATTGCGTTTGCGCTTTCATTGAGATAAAAGGGAAGCAGTTCGTCTGCAATAACGGTCGTGCCTTTTTCGGAATCCGCCATATACAGTTTTTTATAGGAGCCGGTTTGTTTCTTGCAGATTGCCTGTACAAATTCGGAAACGATCCGTGCTTCGGGCGCTTCGTTTTCACCGTCCGGAGGGATCACGATGACGGTCGGATTCAGCTCTTTGATCTGTGTTTCGAGCAGCTTTTCCATTTTTGCGCTGCGCCAGGTCTTGGAAAGCTGGGCATAGTCGATGGAAAGCTTCGTATTCACGCCGAGGCGGACGGGATAGGTGTGCAGACCGAGCGTCCACAGCGTGCGGAAGCCCTCTTCGAGACGCATGCGGCTGTAATCGGAGCAGTAGCATACGGCGACGTTCGCACCGTCGTTGATGAGCTTCGGAAGCAGACCGCCGAAGAAGCGGTATTCGTCGCCCGGGAATGGGGCAATGAGCAGCACATCCGGATGCTCCGCTTGCTTCCACTGATATTCGGTCTCAGGAAGCTCGCCGGGACCGTAAGCATAGACCTCGGAGAGACAGGGCTTTGAGGATTTGCCGACCTTAAGCTCGACTGCGCTGGTTCCCTGCGGCAGTTCGGTAACGGTGGACAGGAACGAAATCGCGACTTTTTCGTCCGACAGCTTCGTATTGCCGGCGTAGCAGACCATCGTTATTTCGCCCGGATCCTGGTCCCAGACGGTGACAAGGTGCGCGGCTTCTCCGGAGAACGCAAAGCGAATCGTGCTTTCGCGCTTAAAGAAAACGTATGTCAAAGGATCTCCGTCCGTGAGCAGCTCCGCTTCGGCTTCGAGCTTTGCGGGCATCTGCACGGTAGCGGTCAAGCGCTCCGCTTCGCCCTCTTCACCGACGGCGTGCCGGGGCGCGCCGAACGGAATGCATGTTAAAACGATCAATAATGCCAAAATACACGCGATCTTTTTCATAAAACCTCCGTCATATCCATCCAATCTACACATTATAGCACGCAGTTCTGCCTTCTGTAAAGTACGCATCCCGTAATAAAGCTGTAAACAAAACTGCAAAAATGTAAACAGAACGCGCGCGTTCCCCGTATCGGGGCTTTTTTGCCGCAGTCCCGCAGAAGCCGGGATTTCTTCTTGTATTTTTCAATCGAATTCGCTATAATAATGTATGAATTGTGGAAAGACGGGGGCGCTCCTGTCCGAACAGGTTGATGCGGGGTCAGTGCATGAAGAAAACACAACTATTCAGACATTTCGTTCCGGGGATCCTCTTCGCGTTCTGCATGGGGATCGCCCTGCTGTTTGTCCTTGCGGGATGCGGCGGCGAAACGGAACAGCAGATCATCGAAATGACCTCCCCGGACATAACGGAGGAAGAACTGCAGAATACGACACCGGAACCGACCGAGGTTCCGTATGTCAGGTTTTCCTTCGGGCAGGTCGACCGCAAAACCGAAGAGCTGCGGCCGACCTCCATTACGGAAGGCGATCTCACATTGCTTTCGGAGCTTACCGCTTTGAAGAGCATCGACGGACGCGCCTGCGAGAACGGCGAACTTCTTGCGGGATTCAGCGAAACAGTTTCCTATCCGGTGCTGTGGAGCGTACGCCTCGGCGACAGTCTCATTCCGTCCGACGCGGAAACGCTTGTTTCTCCGGAGACCGTGCATTCGACCGAAGAAGTGCTTCGCGCACTCCGGTACCTCCCGAACGTGAAAACCGTCGACATACGGAACAACTCGTTTTCCAACGAACAGATCAAATCGCTGCTTTCCGAACGGGAAGACCTTTTGTTCCTGTACAAGGTGAACTTTCACGGAGAGCGGGTCGATTGCGATACGAAGGAGCTGACGCTGAATGCAGACAGGATCCGGAACTGGAACACGCTGAGAAACGAGTTTCAGATGTTCCGGCAACTCGAACACATCAACGTGGAAGGGCTCATTACACTGGATCAGGCAGCGCGTCTTCTGAACAGCGCGGGCGAAATCGAAACGAGCTACACGGTCTCGTTCCGCAGGACGGAGATCATGAGCGATGTGGAGACGGTAGATTTCTCCTATCTGACACCTTCGGATTTCGATGAAATCGTCAAAGTACTGACCAATATTCCGAAGATCAAAAAAATCAATCTGATGACGGAGAAAGGCACGAGCAATTTCACGCTGGAGGATGCCGAGCGGCTGCAGCAGCAGAAACAGGGGCTGCTCGTCGATTTCAGGATGGAGGCGTTCGGCGTCGAATTTTCGCTCGCAGACGAGGTCGTTTCGTTCAACAACATCGATCTCAGAAAGAAACTGGACGAGGTCAAAGCGCTTCTGCCGTATCTGCGCAACGTCAAACGCGTGGAAATGATGAACTGCGGGATCGACAACGAAACCATGGCGGAACTGCGCGACGAATTCCCGAAACCCAAGATCGTCTGGAGCGTCATCTTAAGCGGATACCGCCCGATCCCGACCGACGTGATCATGGTCAAGCTCTCCGCCGCGGGCAACAAAACGCTGAACGACCGACAGATCGCCCCGCTCAAATACTGCCGGGAACTGAGATACATCGATCTCGGACACAATAAGCTGCACAAAGTGGAATTCGCAGCGAACCTGCCGAATCTTGAAGTCCTGATCATGTACGATCCGGTCGCATCGCTGAAGGGCATCGAAAACTGCAAGAAGCTGGAGTATTTCGAGTGCTTCTCCTGTATGGTCAAGGATCTCAGTCCGCTTGCGGAATGCACGGAGCTCAGACACCTTAATCTCTGCAACAATCTGATCACCGATATCAGGCCTCTGTACGGGCTGACCAAACTTGAACGGCTGTGGATCTCCCGAAACAAGATCCCGGAATCGCAGATCAAGGAGTTCAAGAAGCGTGTTCCGAACTGCGTCGTCAACACCACCACGCATAATCCCACCGGCGAGGGCTGGCGCGTCGATCACGATCAGCCGGACGGCTACGCCCCGCGCTATGCGCTTTTGCGGAAGCAGTTCCTGTATGACGAAACGGAGCATCGCTATATCCGCTTCTTCGAGCAGTACGTGACCCGGGAACCCTCCGAGGATGAACTCGAACCGTAAAATCATCCGTCAAACCATAAAAAACAACCGTGCGGCATCAATATGGATGCAGCACGGTTTTTCTTATCCGGGGTTTATCCCGGAAGCGCACGGAGCTTTGCGTCGGTCACAAGCGTTTTCAGCGAACAAACGCACAGCAGTTCGTCGACGCCTTCGGAGACGATCAGGTCGTGGACCGAACCGCGGAAGAAGCGCGGGTCGATCATAACGACGGTTTTGTAATGCGGAAGCAGCAGGGGGACCAGGGAATTTGCGAAAGAATCCTTGATGACGAGCAGAACGCCTTCGCCGCCGGGCGAACGGTTGATCAGCCGCACCGTTCCGTAATTGCCGTTGAAGAACACCGCATAGGGATCGTACGAGGTCAGCGCTTCCCGGAAATAGAGATCGTCGCGGACCGGTTCCTGTTCGATCTGCACCTCATAGGTGCAGGCGGGGATCGGATAGCGGATCGTTTCGTGCGGGGTCAGCCAGAGCGCGCTGCGGGACAGCGTCGAACCGTGGAAATCCGGACTGCTTTCGTATTCGATTGCCTCCGCCGGCACGGGCGTTTTGCCGCGGCTCTCGAGATAGCGCGCATACGCGGCGTATGCACCGTCTGCGTTCCAATGGTTGTCCGTCCGGTAGAACCGGTTTCCGTCGCCCTCGCAAAGCGCATCGGTCAGATCCACGGCGGCAAGCGCAGGATACCCGGTGATTTCACCGAGCAGCATGTCGTCCCTGTAGAGCGGACGCAGACTTGCCCGAAGATCTTTCCTGGCGGCAAATCCCGCGGACGGGGGAACGAGAACGGTCATCTGCATGCCCTCCTCGGAGGCGAGCCGGTCGAGCCGCTTAAGATTCTTTTCGAGCGACGCAAGGTTCTTTTCGCCGGAATCGACCGGACTTTCCACGAGCTGACCCGTGCGCGTCACATAGATGTCGTCCAGCCGTTCGGTTCCGGCGTAAAGCCGCATGTAAGCGCCGATGCCGGTCAGCACATCGCGCGCGGGAAGGTGATCGGACAGGTAGTTTTCGATATCGTCGTCCCAGGTCCATCTTGAAAGCGAGAAGGAATCCGCTTTCGGAAATTCGGAAAGCACGCGGCGTTCTGCAAAGGAGAAGCCGGTTCCGAGATTCAGGAGCGTGCCGACGAAGCCGACGGCGAGGATCAGGAAGAAAACGATTGTCAGAACATGTTTTCGCATACGTCACCTCAGAACCGGAAATAGATGAAGGGATTGTAGCTCTGCCGGACCAGCGCGGCGATGCAGAGCAGGAACAGAACCGTCAGCCCGATCACACGGCAAACGGAGGCGAGCACGGGCTTTTTCCGCTCGATCGCGCGGAAGAGTTTCTGCGGCAGATAACCGGCGCAGAGCAGTCCCAGAACGAACCACACCCAGTAGCTTGCGACGACGGAGAGCGCATCCGTGCCGACGACAGGCGCGGCGAAGCGGAACATGCCCGCAAAATACCTGCCCATTTCGGAAAAATCGTCAAAGTAGAAGATGACCCAACCGGCAGAGAAAACGGGGAAGAGCAGAACCGTCCGGATCCATGCGGGGATTTTGTCGAGCACGCGCCGGAACACAAAGCGTTCCAACACCAGGAATACCCAGTAATAGAGCCCCCAGATCACGAACGTGATGCTTGCACCGTGCCAGAGTCCCGTGAGCGCCCAGACGATGAACATATTGAGGATCGTGCGCGCTGTGCCTCTGCGGCTGCCGCCGAGCGGAATATACACATAGTCCCGGAAGAAACCGGAAAGCGTCATGTGCCATCTGCGCCAGAAGTCGGTCACGGAGGTAGCGGTATACGGATGGTCGAAGTTCTGCGGGAAGGAGAATCCCATCATGCGGCCGAGGCCGATCGCCATATCGGAGTAGCCGGAGAAATCGTAATAGATCTGCAGCGTATAGCAAAATGCGCCGAACCAGCTTCCGAGAATTCCGAGATCCGCAGGATTCGCGGAAAGAAACTGCCACGCTTCGCCGATCATGTTGCCGAGCAGAACCTTCTTTGAAAGACCGATCAGGAAGATGCCGATCCCGTCGGAAACGTTCTTGGGGTCGATGCGCTGCGTGCCGGCGGCAAGACCGTTGATCTGCGTCTCGATATCGGAATAGCGGACGATCGGACCGGCGATCAGTTGCGGGAACATCGTGATGTAGGTTCCGAAAATCAACGGGTTGCGCTGCGCTTTCGTTGTGCCGCGATAGACGTCGATGACGTAGGACATCGCCTGGAACGTGAAGAACGAGATGCCGAGCGGCAGGGAATCCGGGAAGAAGCCGAGCCGGGGGAGGCGCAGAACGTTCACCGCAAGCGGCGTGAAATACTTATAGAAAAAGAGGGAGCCGATGTCAAACGCGATCGCAACAATCAGAAACAGCCGTTTGCGGGCGGGAAACCGCTCCGTAAACAGCGCGAACAGATAGTTGACGGCGATCACGGTCACCATCAGCGGCAGATATTTGAGCTCGCCCCAGCTGTAAAAGATCAGACTTGCAAACAGCAGAAATCCTACCCGCCATTTTCTGCGCAGCAGATAGTAGCACAGAAAGAAAACGGGCAGGAAAAAGAAGATGAAGCTGATCGAGGAAAAGACCATTTGCGACGGTTATTTCAGCGCGTCGGTATAGATGGCGTACAGCGCGGAAACATCCTCGCCGACGAGGACCAGAACGTAATTTCCGTTGCGCTCGATGCGCGCCCCGGAGATCTTCGGATACTCCTCGGGCAAGTATTCGCGGTACGTTTCCGCCAGTGACGAAAGCTGATCTTTCAGCAGCGCCTCGACTTTTTCGGCGTAAGCGGGATCGTTCGTTTCTGCAAGCAGAAACTCATCCGTCATCAGACCGTCCGCTGCGGCATAGTCCACAAGCTGCCTGCACTGCGCGGGGTCGATGCCGTAGTAATCGTATACATCGTCGCCGCTGCGGTGAATCATCTCGGGAAATTGACCGAGCGCTTCCATCTTTCGATACAGCGCTTCGCCGTCGATCGACGCGGGCGCCTTCTGACAGCCGACGGGAACGAGAAGCAGCATTGCCGCCGCCAGTAATACAACAAGGATCTTTTTAGTCATTTGCAGTTTCCTCCGGTTTCCAGATTCCAGCATAGTATTCGTCTCTTGCACAGGAGCGAAGAAGCCGCACCCAGATCGCCCTGGCAATATCGTTCGGGTGGAAGGAATAATCCGTTCCGCTGTATTCATATTTCAGATATCCTTCCTCATCGCGGATCAGATCCGCAAGTTCGAGGTAGGTATAGCCCTTTTCTTCACAGAAAGCACGGAGCTTTTCGTTTGCCGCACGGTTCATGTCGGCGGTCTGACGAACGCTCATCGAGAATCCCTTGAGCATCGGCATAAGGGAGTGGACGTAGATGCGCAGATCGGGATGGTTCTCTTTGATGATGGAAATGAACGTATCGTAGGCATCGATCAGCGCTTCCGCGGAATACGATTCGAGATCCCTGACGCCGACCAGAATAAACAGACTCTTTGCCTGCGTCTCCTCAACCACTTCGGAAACGGTCATGAAGCGCGAACGGAAAACCAGTGCGCCGTCCGTTTTTTTCTGTTCGGCGGCAAGCGCTTTTCGGAGCGTCAGTCCGCCGACTCCGACGATGCGCATTTTGCCGAGGCACGGACGACCTTTGTCCCGTTCGCCGGTGACGTATCTGCCGAGCCCGGCGACAATCGAATCGCCGACCATCACGGAATCGTCGAACCATGCATCGAGATATCCTTCGTCCAGCTGCTCGTCACTGACCGGAACAGGGGTCGGCTCGGGCGTAGGGGTGGGGACTTCCGTAGGCGCTTCGACCGGCTGCGGAGTCTCGGTTTCCGGCACATCGGATTCCGGGGAAGGAACGGCTGTTTCCGCGGCACAGGACGGAACGGCTTCCGCCGCAGGCTCTTCCGGAGTTGCCGCAGCGTCTGCAGTCTGCGCTTTACCGCAGGAGAGGCAAAGAAGCAGGCAGAGAATGACAAGAAGCAATTGTTTTCGACGGATTCTGACAGATTCTTTCATAGTGACCGATTCT
Organism: uncultured Clostridia bacterium; assembly: GCA_946631895.1. Lineage (GTDB taxonomy): Bacteria > Bacillota > Clostridia > Christensenellales > CAG-138 > UBA3792. The sequence goes on along the minus strand of CAMPAN010000019.1, from coordinate 13,486 downwards.
TTCATAGTATTGGATTATTGCATGCCGCGCTGCAAACCACCGGTTTTTCTGAAGGTTTACGGGAAAAGGCAAACGCGCTTTATCCGTTGTTTGCAGCTTCCTCCGGACTCCAGATGCCGGCATAGTATTCGTCTCTCGCGCAGGAACGAAGAAGCCGCACCCAAATGACCTTGCCCCGGCTGTTCAGATGGACCGTGCAGTCTGACGCACTGTACTCGTATTTCAGATAGCCGTCCTCGTCGCAGACAAGATCCGCAAGCTCAAGATAGGTATAACCCTTTTGCTCGCAGAGCGTACGGAGTTTTTTGCTCGCCGTCTTGTGCGTCTCATAGTCCGGGAGGACACTCACGGCGTAGTCCTTGAACATCGGCATCAGGGAGTGGACGTAGATCCGGAGGTCGGGATGGTCCGCCTTGACGATCGAGATGATCTCGTCGTAGACGTCGATCAGCTCCTCCGCGGAATACCACTTGAGGTCGTTGACGCCGAGCTGCAGGAACAGACGCTTCGCATGTGTCTGTTCGACCACGTCGGAAACGGTCGTATAGCGTGAATAGAACATCACCTGCCCGGCTGTCTCTTTCCGTTCGCCGGCAAGCGTACGTTTGAGGGTCAGCGCGCTGACGCCGAAGATATTCATATTGCCGAGGCACGGACTGCCGCTGCTCCGTTCCTTCGTGACGTACATGTCCAGTCCGGCGACGAGGGAATCACCGATCAGCACGGAATCGTCGAACCACGCGTCAAGATACCCCTCGTCCAGCTGCTCGTCGCTGACGGGGGGCACGGTCGGCGTCGGTTCGGGCGTCGGTATTTCCGTCGGCGTCCCGTTCGGTTCCGACGTTTCGGGTTCCGGCAGAGCGGTTTTCGGCGCTTCGGAATTCGTTTCGGGAACGACCTTCCCAATTGTCTCCGTCGGGGCAGGAACCGTTTCCGTCGCCTGCCCGGCAGACGGCACGGGATCGTCCGCGGTCTGCGTACCCTTGCAGGAAAGGCAGAGAAGCAGACACAGAATGACGAAAAGGGATCGCTTCAACGGTATAATGGCACTTCTTTTCATAATGTGCATTATAACACACATAAACGGAAAATGCCAGTTCTCTTTTTGATACATGACAAACGCTCGGGACGGCGGGTCCAAGGTCCCGGTCGCCGTCCTTCGGCAGATCCGCAGCGGTTGCCGGGTGAAGATCCGGTCAGCATGAACCGTTCTGTCGGCAGAGGGATTGACTTTGCTGTACGGCTAAAATATAATAATAGCGAAAAAAAGCACGGCAAAATCGTATCAAACCGACTTGACCGGATTGACGTTAATGACAATGGTAAGAAAGAGAAGCTGCACAATGAAAAAACGTTCCGACATGATCACAAACCTGTTTTTCCGGCTGCTTCCGGTGCAGATCCTTCTGCTTGCCATCGGAAGCATCAATTCCGTGATCGACGGCGTCATGGCGAGCAACTTCATCGGCGCGGACGCCATGACCGTGACCGGTCTCTACATGCCGCTCATCAAGGTTGCGGAGACGATCAACGTCGTGCTGCTGGGCGGGTCCCAGATTCTGTGCGGACAGTTCCTCGGCAAGAACCAGGTCGATCGCACGCGGAAGGTGTTTTCGCTGGACATGATCCTGATCGTGTCGGTCTCCGTGCTCTTTACATTGATCTCCTTGCTCTTTCCGATGCGCCTTGCCCGCGCGGTCGGCGCGGACGCGCAAAGCGCACAGGGGCTCAGAGACTATATCCTCGGGATGGCGATCGGCGTTCTGCCGCAGATGCTCGGTACGCAGCTGACCGCGTTTCTGCAGCTCGAACAGCAGCAGAAGCGCACCTATGTCGGGATCGGGCTGATGATGCTCGTCAACGCCGCGCTTGACTATCTCTTCATCGTCGTGCTGCACATGGGAATGTTCGGGCTCGGGCTTTCCACCTCGATCAGCTATTGGGCGTTCTTCCTTGTGCTCGGTTCGTATTATTTCAAGAAAAAAGCGGTCATCCGGTTCTCGCCGCGCGGTCTTAATCGGTCGGACCTTTGGTCGATCATCCGCATCGGCATTCCCGGCGCGATCACCACGCTGTGTCTGTCGATCCGCGGGTTCGTGCTGAACGCGCTGCTGCTGAATGCTTCCGGCGGCGAGGGCGTTGCGGCGCTTGCCGCGCTGAATACGTTCGGCGGGCTTCTGTATGCGGTATCGGGCGGGCTTGCGGCGACGACGCGGCTGCTGGTCAGCGTGTATGCGGGCGAGGAGGATCGCGACGGCATCGTAAGGATCATGAAGACGGCGCTGTACAAAGGCGTTCCGATCGTGTGCGGCGTCGCGCTGCTGACCGCCTGCCTTGCGGTCCCGCTTACCCGTGCGTTCTTTCAGGATCCCGGCAGCAGCGTCTTTTTCCTGACAAAATGGCTGTTCCGGATCTATCCGCTGTGTATGCCGCTGTCGGCGATCTGCGTCATCTTCACCAACTATAATCAGAGTATGGCGCGCATGAAGATCGTGCATGTGCTGTCCGTCATGGACGGACTTCTGGGCACGTGCCTTGCGTCGCTGGCGCTTGCACCGCTGTGCGGCGCGATCGGCGTGTGGATCGCGCATGTGCTGAACGGCGTGTTCACCACGATCGCCGTCGTTGTATATGCGATCCTCGTGCGGAAGCGGTTCCCGCGGTCGACGGAGGATCTGATCGCGATCCCGGACGGCTTCGGCGTGCCGGACGAGCGAAGGCTTTCGATCCCGATCCGCGACGCGCAGGCTGTGACCAACGCGTCCGAACGGATCATGGCGTTCTGCAGCGCGCGGGGGATCGATCGGAAGCATGCGTATTATGCGGGGCTGTGCATGGAGGAGCTGGCGGCAAACATCACGGAACACGGGTTCAACGACGGAAAGCCGCACACGGCGGAGATCCGCGTCGTGCAGAAGGACGACGGACTGCTGCTGCGCATCAAGGACGACTGCCGCGCGTTCAACCCGCAGGAGGCGATGGAGCTGATGGATCCGAAGGATCTCACGCACAACATCGGTCTGCGCATCGTGCAGCGGTACGCAAAGAAGATGTACTATAACAGCGCTTTGGGGCTCAACGTGATCACGATCGAGCTGTAATCCGAACATTCACCGCTTATCGTCCGCGAATCTCTCTGATCCGAAGCTGCAGTTTCCGGACGTCCCGGTACCGTTCACCGATGTCTGCGGTCTGACGGAGTATAAAGAGAATACAGGCATTTGGTTTTCATCTGCTCTAAAACCCCCTGTTTCGGGGCTTTTTTGTTTGCAAATACATCGGATCATGACTATAATAGAACTGTAAACCGGGAAAAGGAGATTATATGTATGAGCAGAGTCAACTATGGAGCAAAACCGATCATGCTGCCGCAGCCGGTCCTGATCATCGCGACCTATGACGAGAACGGTGTGCCGAACGCCATGAATGCCGCGTGGGGCATCACGACGGATTTTTCGGAGATCACGATCAGCCTCGGCAAGCATAAGACCACGGATAATCTGATGGTTAAAAAGGCGTTTACGGTCAGCATGGGCACGGAGGACACGGTGATCCCGTGCGATTACGTCGGGATCGAATCCGCGGCGAAGGTTCCCGAAAAGTTCTTTCGAGCCGGGTTCCATGCCACAAAGAGCGAATTCGTCGATGCGCCGCTCATCGACGAGCTTCCCATGGCGCTGGAATGCAAAGTGAAGAGCTTCAGTGACGGCATCCTCGTCGGCGAGATCGTCAACGTGTCGGCGGATGAAAGCGTCGTGACCGACGGAAAAATCGATCTCAAAAAGCTGAAGCCGATCGCGTTCGATCCGTGCAACTATGCTTATGTCGGGCTCGGCGAAAAGGTGGGCAACGCGTTCAAGGACGGCGCAAAGCTGAAATAAACCGGAGTTTGACGGGGTATCCATATGCCGTATGAAGAAGAATCCGTTGTTGCCGAATGGATGGATCGGCTGAAAGGACTGAACGTCAGCACAAAAAAGATGTTCGGCTGCTATTGCCTGTATTGCGACGGGCAGGCAGTCGGGTGGATCCATGACAGCGTTCTTTCCCTGTGCGAGGTTGGGCTTGCGTATCTCCCCGAAGAAATTAAAAGACCGACGCCGAAAGACAAAATTCAGGAGTTGGTGATTCCTTTCGACTGTATCGATGCCGAATGGCTTCCGAAGGCGGTTCAGGACACCGCCGATCTCCGAAAGAAACAGGCGGCCCGCAATTTGAAGAGATAAGGAAAAACGCCGGAAGGATTCAGGCGCGGGTGTGGTAAACGGATCCCAATCAATCGGAATCCGTTGCGGTGATGCGGATGAAAAAAACGAGGGCTATCCTGTATGCAATCCTGGCGGCAGCATTTTATGCCGTCAATATTCCCGTGTCCAAATTGCTGCTGAACCGCGTCGGAGCCATGACGATGGCTGCGCTGCTATACCTCGGAGCCGGGATCGGGATCGGGATCGTATCGCTTTTTGATCGAAAAGAAAAGCGGGAAAAGCTGAACGGGAAGGATCTTCCGTTTGTGATCGGCATGATCGTGCTGGATATCGCCGCGCCGATCCTCCTGATGCTCGGATTATCCATGGGCTATGCGTCGAACGCCTCGCTGCTCGGTAATTTCGAGATCGTCGCAACGGCGCTGATCGCGCTTGCGATCTTCAGGGAAGCCGTTTCAAAGCGCCTGTGGCTTGCGATCGCGCTCATTACGCTTTCCAGCATTCTGCTTTCGTTTGACGGCGCGGAAAGCTTTCGCTTTTCATACGGTTCGCTGCTGGTGCTTGCGGCAACGATCTGCTGGGGATTCGAGAACAACTGCACAAGAAAAATCTCCTCGAAAAGCACGTATGAGATCGTCATTCTGAAAGGCGTTTTCTCCGGTCTCGGCGCATTGACGATCGCTTTGATTCAGAAAGAAACGGTGCCGTCGCTTCTTGATATTGCTCTGGCGCTTTTGTTGGGCTTCGTTGCCTACGGTCTGTCCATCTTTCTGTACGTCCGCGCGCAGAACGTCCTCGGCGCCGCAAAGACGAGCGCGTATTATGCCGTGGCGCCGTTCATCGGCGCGCTGCTGTCCTTTCTGTTCCTGAAAGAAAAACCGACATGGATGTACCTTGCCGCGCTTGCCGTCATGATCCTCGGAACGGTGCTGGTCGTGATGGATACGCTGATCCGGAATCACGTTCATGTGCATACGCATACGTTCACCCATACGCACGACGGTTCGACGCATACGCATACGGTCACACATTCCCATGCGCATCATCATTACGTCACGGATGACAATCACGGGCACAAGCACACCCGAAGCGAGCTGGAACAGCTGCCGGGCGCATTGCACCGGTAAAGAACCGTTTCAAAATCAGACAAAACAAAGCAATCCGGGACAGGATTTTTGCCGCGAATGGGTTTATTATCTATGGTGAAAGGAGGGAGACCGAATGGATTGGGTCAGGACAATCAACGCCGCCATCGACTATATGGAAGATCATCTCAAAGATGCGGTTACGCTTACGGACATTGCGAAGCACGTGCATCTCTCGGCGTTTCATTTTCAGAGGGCGTTTTCTCTGCTGACAGGCATGTCTCCGGCGGAATACCTGCGGAAAAGACGACTTTCGCAGGCAGGGGCGGATCTCATCGGCGGAGAAGAAAAAGTGATCGACTTTGCGATGCGGTATGGCTACGATTCGCCGGAGAACTTCACAAAGGCGTTTACAAGGTTTCACGGCGTGTTGCCGATGCAGGTCAAAAAGGGAAGTCCGATCCGGTTCATGAACCGGTTCTCCGTCCGGATCACCATGGAAGGAGGCTGTATGATGGAGTACACGATAGAAAAATGGGAGGCGATGGACCTGCTCGTCCATGCGAAAACGTTCCATGCCGAAACAAGCGAAGCGGAGATCCCGAAGTTTTGGGACGCATATTATGCCGATGCCAGATGCCGGAAGGTTCCGGGGTATCTCGGCGTCTGCGCACAGACGAAAACGGACGGCGACGAATTCCGATACGGAATCGGCTGCAAAGCGTCCGACGTCAACGGAATCCCGGAGGGGTTCGAGATCGTTCAGATCCCTGCCTACACGTGGGCGGTGTTCAAGTGCGTCGGACCGATGCCCGAGGCGATCCAGACCATGTGGGAGAAGATCTACCGGGAATGGCTGCCGGTATCGGAGTATGAGCTGATCCCAGATTATGACATCGAAAATTACCTGCCCGGCGATCCGGCATCCCCGGATTACGTCAGCGAAATCTGCATCCCCGTCAGAAAACGCAAACAGCAGTAAACGGGATCACGCCGTTTGACACCCAACGGCTGCTTCAAAGAGCAGTATGACAGACCGCCGGTGATCCACGGCGGTCTTTGAAATATACATGTTCAAGATTTGTTCACCAAGTACATTGTGTATCAATCTGTCCGTTCCGCATCGGGGGAGATTTTTGTCCGTTACACCGGAAAACCTTTCCCGCTTCTCTCAGACAGGAAAGTGCGGTTCAAAATGTGATTCCTCCGGAAAGTGTTTTATCTTTGCGAATGGCCATTGACACAGATCGCTTGTGAACCGTATAATCTTTACGGGGTTTGATTCCCAACGAAACAGTTTCGCTTACCGTTCGAAATCAGGAATAAGGATTCTGCAAGATGAAAAAAACGTTGACTCTATTGCTCTCGATACTGTTTCTGCTGTCCGCCGTAAGCGGATGCGGCGCGAAAAACGCCGTGAAGGACGGCAGAGCACGTCCTTCCTCCTGCGGAGAACTGCAGGTGATCGAAGGGAAGCTGTGCGATCAAAAGGGGAATCCCGCCATGCTGCGGGGCGTCAGTACGCACGATCTTATCACCACCGAATCCTTCATCAACGACGATCTGTTCCGGGAGCTGTCGGAGGAGTACGGCGTGAACGTTGTCCGGCTTGCCGTTTATACCTACGGCATGGGCGTGATCGGATACTGTACAAAAGGTGACAAGGACCGATACAAGCAAAACATTGCAAACGGCGTGGCGTATGCAAAGGCGCACGATATGTATGCGATCATCGACTGGCATATTTTGAGCGACGGCGATCCCAATCGTTATCTGGATGACGCAAAGGCGTTTTTCGGAGAGATGGCGAAGCAGTACCGCGATCACAACAACGTGCTGTATGAGATCTGCAACGAGCCGAACGGCGTGGATTGGCAGACGGTGAAGCGCTACGCGGAGGAGATCATTCCGATCATTCGTGAAAAGGACCCGGATTCCGTGATCCTTGTCGGCAATCCGGATTGGTCGAAGGACTTAAGGAGCGTCGCCGCCGATCCGCTTTCGTTTGGCAACGTCATGTATTCGCTGCATTTTTACGCCGCGACCCACGGACAGGAATACCGGGACATGCTTGCAGAGGTGCGGAAAGCGGGTCTGCCGGTCTTCGTCACCGAATACGGCGTGACGGCGTCCAGCGGCGGACTGCCCAGAGATCTTGAAAGCGCAGATCTGTGGATCGACCTTCTGGAACGCGAGAACGTTTCGTACTGCATGTGGGCGCTGTCGAAAGCGCCGGAGGCGTGCTCGATGGTTCGTTCCACCGTTCCGAAGTACCGCGGTTTCGAGCATGACGACTTTACCGAGACGGGTCTGTGGCTTCTTGAAACGCTGAAAAAGCATAACGCACGCTGACAAGGCACGCAGCGAAAAAGCACGGCGGAACGCTGTGTTTTTTTGATCCTCGCGTAAATCATATATAATTACGAAATCGATTAAGATTTTTCTTGACAAGTCGGATCAGAGGCATTTATAATGAAATCGTCCGAAATGGGACGATTGTTTTTTCAATCGGTCGGACCCCGCGCACTCCACTGTATGTGCGGGGAACGGCTGAAGATAAAGGAGGAAACCCATCCCCTCGGCTTGGGGTGCGGCAGTGTGGAGACCTGTCGCAATGCGCGGCCGACGTATGCGCGGCGCGCGAGACGGTTCGTTGATGAAGATCGGGGCCGTTGAAGTCAAATGCAGTATGGCAGATTTGTCACTCAGGAACATCAAGAAGGTTTACGACAACAAGGTCACGGCGGTCGACAATTTCAATCTTGAGATTGAGGACAAGGAATTCGTTGTATTCGTCGGTCCGTCCGGCTGCGGCAAATCCACGACGCTCCGCATGATCGCGGGACTCGAGGAGATCTCCGGCGGCGAACTGTACATCGACGGCAAGCTGGTCAACAGCGTTGCGCCGAAGGATCGCGACATCGCGATGGTCTTCCAGAACTACGCGCTGTACCCGCACATGACGGTGTATCAGAACATGGCGTTTGCGCTGAAGCTGCGCAAGATGCCGAAACAGGAGATCGACCGGAAGGTTCGCGAAGCGGCGGAGATCCTCGGCATTACCGAGTATCTGGACCGCAAGCCGAAGGCGCTGTCCGGCGGTCAAAGACAGCGTGTCGCGATCGGCAGAGCCATCGTGCGCGCGCCGAAGGTCATGCTGATGGACGAACCGCTCAGTAACCTCGACGCAAAGCTCAGAAATCAGATGCGCGCGGAGATCATCAAACTCCGTCACCGCATCGACACGACGTTCATCTATGTCACGCACGATCAGACCGAGGCGATGACGCTGGGCGATCGCATCGTCATCATGAAGGACGGCTTCATCCAGCAGATCGGCACGCCGCAGGAGGTGTTCAACCATCCGGACAATCTGTTCGTCGCGGGATTCATCGGTTCGCCGCAGATGAACTTCTTTGACGCGGAACTTGAGCGCAGTGCAAACGGGTATTGGGTACGCATCGGCGACGTCCGGTTTGCGCTGAACGATCTGCAGCAGCGGGCGCTGAAGGATCACGGCGTCGAATCGCAGAAGATCGTGCTCGGCGTCCGTCCGGAGCATATTTCCCTTTGCGCGGCGAACGAGCCGACAGCGCATCTCGATGCGGTCGTCGACGTTTGCGAGATGATGGGATCCTCGATGCATCTGCATGTCAACGCAGAAGGAAAGGACGTTGTGCTTGTGCTGCAGACGGTCGATCTTCCGATCGAAAAGCGCTCCGGCTTTGCATACGGCGAGCCGATCAGCTTTACGTTCGACAGCGATTTGATGCACCTGTTCTCTGCGGAAACGCAAAAGAATCTGATCTGAACGACAAATCAGAAAGAACCTTGCTCAAAAAGCAAGGTTCTTTCTTTTATCAGGAAGGAAATGAAGAATATGCAAAGGGAGGGGATCAAATCGTCAATTCGACGGCACAGGCGGGCGCGCCGGTCAGCGGAACGATATTGCCGGGGACCGGCTTTCCGTCGACGATCAGACCTTTGTTTTCGCCGCGGCGGACCGTAACGTCATAACGCGTGCCGCGGAACAGGCGGGAGAGACGATAGCCGTCCATCGTGTCCGGCAGGCAGGGATCGACGACCAATCCGTCGTAATCCGGGCGGATGCCGAGGATGCCCTGACTGACTGCAACGAACGACCATGCCGCGGTGCCGGTCAGCCATGCGTTCTTGGCTTCGCCGTACGTTTTCGCGTCGCGTCCTGCGATCGTCTGGCTGTAGCAATACGGCTCGGTGCGATGGATCTCGCTCTTGTCCTCGATATAGGCGGGCGCGTTGCGCTTGTAGAGATCGAACGCGCCGTTGCCGTCCTTCACGGTGCAGTACGCCAGCGTGACCCACGGATTGTTGTGGCAGAAGACGGAGCCGTTTTCCTTATAGCCCGGAGGATACGAGGAGATCTCGCCGAGATAGTCGTGATACTCCGTGTAGCAGGGGTGCAGCACCTCGATGCCGAATTCGTTGCCGAGCAGCGCTTCGGTCGACGCAAGCGCGCGCTTGCCGTACTCCGTGCCGCCGATGCCTGCCATCACGCAGAAGCCCTGCGGCTCGATGAAGATCTCGCCTTCATCGTTTTCACGGCTGCCGATCGGGCGTTCGAACGCGTCGTATGCGCGGCGGAACCATTCGCCGTCCCAGCCGAATTTCAACGTTGCCTGTTCGATCTCTTCGACGGACGAGCGGACGTCTGCCGCTTCCCCGGACAATCCGATCCGGTCGCACAGCGCGGCGTATTCCTTGCCGTATTTCACGAACATGCCCGCGATAAAGACACTCTCCGCCTTGCCGCTCTCGAAGTTCGAGCAGGTCTGGAAGCTTTCGCCCGGCGTCAGGCTGAAGCAGTTCAGGTTCAGACAGTCGTTCCAGTCCGCGCGGCCGATCAGCGGCAGCCCGTGCGGACCGCGATGCTCGACCGTGTAGCGGAGACTGCGGCGCAGGTGCTCCATGAGCGGGACCTCGGTGCCCGCTTCGTTGTTGAACGGCGTCGGCACGTCGAGGATCGAGAAGTCGCCGGTCTCGCGGATATATGCGCAGGTGCATGCGATGAGCCACAGCGGATCGTCGTTGAAGCCGGAGCCGATGTCGGCGTTACCGCGCTTGGTCAGCGGCTGATACTGGTGATAGGTGCTGCCGTCCGCAAACTGGATCGACGCGATGTCAATGATGCGCTCGCGTGCGCGCTCCGGGATCAGATGCACAAAGCCCAAAAGGTCCTGACAGCTGTCGCGGAAGCCCATGCCGCGGCCGGTGCCGCTCTCGTAATAGGAAGCGCTGCGCGACATGTTGAACGTGACCATGCACTGGTACTGGTTCCAGATGTTGACCATGCGGTCGAGCTTTTCCTCGCTGCTTTGCACCGTAAAGCGGGACAGCAGGGAAGACCAGTATGCTTTGAGCGCATCGATCGCGGCGTCAAACTGCGCTTCGGTCTCGAACGCGGCGAGCATGGCGTGCGCTTTTTCTTTATTGATAACGTTCAGCGATTCAAACTTTCTGTCCTCCGGGTTTTCGACATAGCCGAGCCGGAAGAGGAGCGTCTTCGATTCGCCGGGCGCAAGGGTCACGGAAAGCCGCAAAGCGGCGATCGGCGCCCAGCCCGCGGCAACGCTCATGAACGAGGTGCGGTTTTCGACCGCCTGCGGTTCACTCCAGCCGCGGAAGCGTCCGAGGAACGTGTCCCGATCGGTATCGAAGCCGTCGATCGGCGCGTTGACGGAATAGAAGGCATAGTGATTGCGGCGTTCGCGGTATTCGGTCTTGTGATAGACCGTGCCGCCTTCGATCTCGACCTCGCCGATGTTCCAGTTGCGCTGGAAGTTCGTCGAATCGTCGACCGCATTCCACAGGCACCATTCGGTCACGCCGTAAACGGTCAGCATCTTTTCGATGTCGCTCTCGTTTTTCAGAACGAGCTTCTGCACCTCCATGTCGGTGTGCATCGGAACGGTCACGGTCAGCGACGCGGCAACGCCGTTCTTTTTACCTTCAAAGACGGAATAGCCGAGCCCGTGACGGCAGCGATACGCTTCGAGCGCAGTCTTTGCCGGCAGGAACGCCGGGCTCCAGACCGTTTCGCCGTCGCAGATGTAGAAGCACCGTCCGCCCTCGTCGTGCGGAACGTTGTTGTACCGGAACCGCGTGATGCGCCGGAGCTTTGCATCCTTATAAAAACTGTATCCGCCGCAGGTGTTGCTGATCAGCGAGAAGAACCCGTCGTTCCCGAGATAGTTGATCCAGGGAAGCGGCGTGTCCGCCCGATTGATGACATACTCCTTTGCAGCGTCGTCGAAATATCCGTATTGCATACGATCACCTCGTCCAATGATTACTTAATCGATTAAGTACATTATACGCACAACGACGAAAAAAGGCAAGAGGTAATTTGAGAAATCTGCATATTTTCCGGAAAGCGGGGGAGAAATTGCATTTCGGCATCGAAAATCCTTGAAAAAAAGTATGAAAAACCTCTTGACGAACGTACAGGACGGCGTTATAATGAGCTTGACGAAATCGATTAAGATTATATCTTTTCGAAAGGGGACGGCGCATGGTCACCATAACGGACATTTCCAAGGCATGCGGCGTATCCCGCGCAACGGTCAGCAAGGCGCTCAACGGCGCGCCGGACATTGCACCGAAGACGGCAGAGCGGATCCGCGAGCAGGCAAAGGCGCTCGGATATCTGCCGAACGCAACGGCGAGAGCGCTGAAGGTCGGCAGGAGCTACAACATCGGAGTCCTGTTTTCGGACACGACGGGCGGCGGCATCACGCACGAGTACTTCTCACAGATCCTCGAGAGCGTGAAGGCCGAGGCGGAACGGCTCGGATACGACATCACGTTTATCAGCAAGGATCTCGGCGCGATGTCGATGGACTACTACGAGCATGCGAAGTACCGCAGCTGCGACGGTGTGGTCATCGCCTCGGCGGATTTCCAGGATCCTGCGATCGTTCGTCTTGCGATGAGTGAGATCCCGACGGTGACGCTGGACTATCTGTTTGACAGCCGGACGTCGATCCTCTCGGACAACGTTCGCGGCATGGAAGCGCTGGTGCGGTTCGTATACGAGAACGGACACCGGAAGCTGGCGTTCATTCACGGCGAGATGACCTCGGTCACGCAGAAGCGCATCGCAAGCTTCAAAAAAACCTGCGCGGCGCTGAAGATCACGGTTCCCCCGGAATTCATCCGGCCGGCGGTATACCACGATCCCAGATCGAGCGGTCTTGCGACAAGGGCGCTTCTGGAGCTTCCGGAAAAGCCCACCTGCATCTTCTATCCGGACGATCTGTCGTTCCTCGGAGGGATGAGCGAGCTCGAGCGTCACGGCATTTCGGTCCCGAAGGACATGAGCGTCGTCGGATACGACGGCATCCCGCTTTCGCAGGTGCTTCGTCCGAAGCTCACGACCTATCGGCAGGGAGCGACGGAGATGGGCACCGAGGCAGCAAGGCTGCTGATCGAACAGATCGAGCATCCGGACACCTGGCTGCCGCAGAGCATCATGGTGGAAGGCGAGCTTTTGCCGGGCAGCACCGTCCGCAACATCGGTTGAAACGCGCAAGCGTTTTGATATAAAGGAAAGAGGAGCCGAAAAGGTTTCAAAAAACAAAATAAAAAAGGAGTAACAATCATGAAAAAACTGGTCGCAATCCTGATGGCAGTCCTGATGCTCGTCGGCATCGTCGCCTGCACCACGAAGCCCGCGGATAAACCCGCAGAGACTGTTGCACAGGGCAAGGTATTCAACATCTATGCCTGGAATGAAGAATTCAAGGGATTCTTCGAGAAGTACTACACCGTTCCGGAAGGCGTCACCGTCAACTGGATCATCACCCCGAGCGACAACGGCGCTTATCAGCAGAAGCTCGACGAAGCGCTCCTGAATCAGGCGAACGCGGCGGATGACGACAAGATCGACCTGTTCCTCGCGGAAGCGGACTACATCGGCAAGTATGTCGATTCCGACTACACGATGGATATCGCCAAGATCGGCTTCACCAATGCCGACACGATGTATGACTACACCATCAAGGCGGCTTCCGACAAGAACGGCGTCTGCAAGGGCGTTTCCTTCCAGTGCTGCCCGGCGGCGGTCATCTATCGCAAGAGCATTGCGAAGGATGTTCTCGGCACCGATGATCCCGCAGAAGTCCAGGCGGCAATCGATTCCTGGGAGAAGTTCGA
>CAMPAN010000018.1 GCA_946631895.1 uncultured Clostridia bacterium | reverse complement strand
CGATATCCTGCAGCATCGCCTTGCGTCTGTCGCCGAAGCCCGGCGCCTTGACCGCAACGCAGGTGAACGTGCCGCGCAGCTTGTTGATGACGAGCGTTGCGAGCGCTTCGCCCTCGACGTCCTCCGCGATGATGAGCAGCTTTCTGCCCGCCTGCGCGATCTGTTCGAGCACGGGAAGGATCTCCTGGATGTTGCTGATCTTCTTTTCGGTGATCAGAATCATCGGATTGTCGAGGACCGCTTCCATCTTGTCGGTATCGGTCGCCATGTATGCGGAGCAGTAGCCGCGGTCGAACTGCATGCCTTCGACGATATTCAGCTCGGTCTTCATGGTCTTGCTCTCTTCGATCGTGATGACGCCGTCCTTGCCGACCTTCTCCATCGCGTCCGCGATCATCGTGCCGACCGTTTCGTCGCCTGCGGAGATCGCCGCGACCTGTTCGATCGCGTGCTTGTTGCCTACCGGAACGGAGAGTTCCTTCAGCCCCGCAACCGCTTCGTTGACCGCCGCTTCGATGCCGCGCCGCACGACCATCGGGTTTGCGCCCGCCGCGACGTTCCGGAGACCTTCGCGAACGATCGCCTGCGCAAGCAGCGTCGCCGTCGTCGTGCCGTCGCCCGCGACGTCGTTCGTCTTGGTCGCAACTTCCTTGACAAGCTGTGCGCCCATGTTTTCGAACGGATCTTCAAGCTCGATCTCTTTCGCGATCGTAACGCCGTCGTTCGTGATGAGCGGCGCGCCGAATTTCTTTTCGAGAACCACGTTTCTGCCCTTCGGTCCGAGCGTGATTTTCACGGTATCCGCAAGCTGGTTCAAACCGCTTTCCAGTGCTTTTCTGGCGTCCTCGCCGTATTTCAACTGCTTAGCCATTGTGCTTTCCTCCTATTACTCAACTATCGCAAGAACGTCGCTCTGCTTGATGACGATCAGTTCCTGCCCGTCAACTTTGACTTCCGTTCCGGCATACTTCTGATAAACGACTTTATCGCCGACCTTCAGGACCATCTCGACGTCCTTTGCACCGGGACCGACTGCCAGTACTTCCGCCATCTGCGGCTTTTCCTTGGCTGCGCTCGTCAGAAGGATACCGCCCTTGGTAACCTCTTCCGTTTCGATGTTTCTGATCACAACACGATCGAACAACGGCTTTAACATAAATCTTACCTCCTGTGTATCTTTTAGCACTCATTCCTTTCGAGTGCTAACCATCGTCCCCTATTATAGTGACCGCTCTCCGTATTGTCAATCGGGGAATTGCAACGAAGTTGTGAACTCTTCCGCAGGCTGCAATTCGCATCCGTTTTCGCACTTGCAAAGATCATCCGGAATGAGTATACTCAGGATATGATCAAAACATTCAAAATCGGCGGCATGCATTGCGCCGCCTGTGCCGCTTCCGTTGAACGCGTCACAAAAAAGCTGCCTTGCGTCGACAGCGCGCAGGTAAATCTCCTTACCGAAAAGCTGACGGTCCGTGGTGAAGCGATCGACGATCCTGCCGTTATCGCCGCCGTCGAACGCATCGGTTTTACTGCAGAGCCTTACGAACCGGAAATGCGCAAGACCGCCGCGCAGCAGAAAAAAAACGAACAGAAGCAGCAGCTCATTCGCCTCATTCTGTCCGCGATCTTCGCGATCCCGCTTATCGTGCTCGCCATGGGACCGATGGTGTTCCATATGCCGCTTCCCGCATGGCTTCCGATGCACTCAATCCGATACGCGCTCGTACAGCTTGCGCTGACGATCCCGATCCTGATCATCGGTCGCGGATTCTTTATTCGCGGGTTCAAAGCGCTGTTTTCCGGCGGCGCGAGCATGGACACGCTGATCGCCGTCGGCGTCGGCACCGCAGTTGTTTATTCCTTATATGTTACGGTGCGATACCTGCTCGGGCATACGCACGACATGCTGTATTATGAAAGCGCAGGCATGATCCTGACGCTCGTCACGCTCGGCAAGTATTTTGAGAGCCTTTGCATGGCGCGCACGACACGCGCGATCGAGGAACTGGAAGCGCTGAAGCCCGAGACGGCGACGGTCGTTTCCAATGACGGTTCGACAAAGACTATTCCGACCGCAGAGCTGTTGCGGAAGGATCACGTTCTTGTGCGTCCCGGCGAACGTCTTCCCGCGGACGGCACGCTGATCGACGCGCACGCATCGGTAAACGAATCCATGCTGACCGGCGAAAGCCTTCCCGTGGATAAAAAGACAGGCGATCCGGTTGCGTGCGGCAGCATCGCCGAGGGAACCGCCTTCGTCTTTGAAGTCACCGGCGTCGGAGAGGACACGGGGCTCGGTCAGATGATCCGTATGGTCGAGGAAGCACAGAACGAAAAAGCGCCGATCGCGCGTCTTGCGGATAAAATCAGCCGCTGGTTCGTCCCCGCGATCATCGGCATCGCTCTCGTCGGCGCGATCATCTGGCTTCTCGCAACGCGCGACGCGGAAAAGGCGATCCGCGTTGCCGTATCGGTCCTCGTCATCGCCTGCCCCTGCGCGATGGGTCTTGCAACGCCGACCGCCATCATGGTCGGCACCGGCCAGGCTGCAAAATACGGCGTGCTGTTCAAGAGCGGCGCCGCGCTGGAAACGCTGAACGGCGTCACGACCGTCGCGTTCGACAAGACCGGCACCGTCACCGAGGGCAAGCCGGTCGTGACCGAAGTACATCCGTTCGGCATGGATGAAGCGCAGTTTCTGCAGCTGTTTGCCTCTGCCGAACAGCAAAGCGAACATGTACTTGCAAAAGCCGTTCTGAACGCAGCGAAGGAGCGCGGTATTGCGCTTCTCCCCTCTTCGGACTATACCGCCGTCTCCGGTCTCGGCGCACGCGCATCGGTCGACGGCAGAATGCTTTCGTTCGGCAACCGCGCGTTCATCGAATCCTGCGGTGCAGCAGTCGAACCGCCGGAGACCGACGCTTCGATCCTTTATCTCTCCGAAGGCGAAACGCTTCTCGGCTACGTGCTCGTTGCGGACACGCTGAGAAGCGACAGTAAGGAACTGTTCACCGCGCTGAAAATGCTGCAAAGGAAAACCGTTCTTCTGTCCGGCGACCGGAAAGCGACGGCGGAGCGCATCGGAAAAGAACTCGGCGTCGACGATGTTCAGTCGGAAATGCTGCCGGACGGCAAGCTCGCATATATCGACACGCTGCGCAGCCGCGGCGAGACGGTCGCGATGGTCGGCGACGGTGTGAACGACGCGCCCGCGCTTGCAAAAGCGGATCTCGGCTTTGCGGTATCCGACGGAACGGATGTCGCCGTGGAATCTGCGGATGTGATCCTGACCGGCGGAAAGGTTTCCCGCATCATCGACGCGTTCCGCGTTTCGAAAGAAACGATCCGCGTGATCCGTCAAAATCTCTTCTGGGCGCTGTTCTACAATCTGATCTGCGTACCGTTTGCGCTTTCCTCGCTGATCGAGCCCTGGATGGGCGCGCTTGCGATGAGCTTTTCTTCGGTCACGGTCGTCAGCAACGCGCTCCGTTTACGGCATATTCTGAAAAAAGGTGAAAAATCGCAAAAATAATCCTTGCATTATGGGATTATTTATGTTAGAATGTACTCCGTTCGTATCGGAAGACCGATCGGACAAATCTTACAGGGGGTGAAATGCTTTGGCAAACATCAAGTCCGCTATGAAGCGTGCGAAGACTTCCGTTGGTGAAAACCTCAGAAATCGCATGGACAAGTCCGAACTCAAGACCGCTGTCCGTCGTTTTGATGAAGCGCTGAAGTCCGGCGATCAGAATGCTGTTGAAACGGCATACCTCGCGGCTGTCAAGACCGTTGACCAGTCTGCCGCGAAGGGCGTTATCCACAAGAACGCAGCAGATCGCAAAAAGGCACAGTTGGCAAAGAAGCGCGCAGCTGCTAACAACTGAACCCCGGTATTCGCATGACATAGCGTCCGATCCTCGGACGCTTTTCTTTTTTCTTGCAAAAAGTGTTCCGCTCGTTTACAATACATACGGAACAGGAGCGATTATGGCTACAGACGGATTTACCCTATACGCTTGCATACACGAACTGCAGTATCTGGTCGGCGGAAAGATCGACAAGGTGCAGCAGCCGGACAAGGATATCATCGTTCTCGGAATTCACACGCCGCATGCGGGTCGCGTGAAGCTGATGCTGTGCATCCATGCCGAAAACGGACGTATTCAGACGCTGACGAGGAATTTCGAGAATCCGGACGTCGCGCCCGCATTTTGTATGCTGCTTCGGAAATACCTCATCGGCTGCCGTATCGTTTCGATCACACAGCCGGGTCTCAACCGCATCGCTGTCTTTTCCCTTTCGGGGCGCGACGAGTTTTTCGACGACATACAGCTGCGGCTCGTAACGGAGCTGATGGGACGTCACGGGAACATATACCTGATCGACGGCGGCAACCGAATCATCGACTGCATGCGTCACTTCGGCATCGGCGAGACCGCCGCGCGCATTGCACTACCGAACATGCCTTATGAAAACCCGCCCGAAGCGGAAAAGCGCAACCCGTTTTCTGCCACCGCGGAGGAGATCGACGCGCAGAACGCCGGGAGATCTTCGCTGCGCTGGCTGATCGACGCGTATAACGGCGTTTCAAAACTCTGCGCGGAACAGATCGTGAAGGACGGCACGCCTGTCGAACAGATCGGCGAGGCGGTCGCGGACGTGTTCTCCGCGATCCGGGATTGCCGCTTCGCCCCCTCCGTCCTCCTGAACGGCATTCTGCCGTTTCAGCCGAAGAACGCCGCGTTCACTTCCTTTGCAAGCGTGAATGAAGCGCAGGATGCGTTCTACCGCCGGCGCGACGAGCAGGCGATCCTTACGAAGGAGCGCTCTGCGTTGAAAACCGTGCTCGAACATGCGGCGAAACGAACCGAAAAGAAGCTCGCCGAGTGTATGAAAACGATCGGAAGTGAGGATCAGATCGAACGCGACCGGCTGTTCGGCGAACTGCTTCTGACCGTACGCAATACCGGCGCCGGACGCAATTCCGCTGCCGTACAGAACTATTACGAATTTCCGCCGGCCGTCGTCGACATCCCGCTGGATCCCAGGCTGAACGTGCCGGACAACGCGCAGCGCTATTTCAAACGTTACCGCAAGAACAAAGCCGCACGCGCCTATGCGCTCGAACAGACGGATGCGCTGAACGGAGAGCTCGATTATCTCAAGGGACAGCTGCTGAACGTCGCCGCATGCAGCACGCACGAAGAACTTTCGGAGATCCGCGACGAGCTGATCCGCCAACGCTACATCCGCGAGCAAGCCGAACGGCGCAAAGCGCCTTCCGCGTCTCACAGCAAACCGATGCAGTTCCGTACGGCGTCCGGCGTTCTTCTTTCCGTCGGAAAGAACAATCTGCAGAATGAACGGCTTCTGCGCAATTCCGATCCGAACGCCGTCTGGCTGCATGCAAAAGGCGTGCCCGCGTCGCACGTGATCCTGCATGCCGAAGAGCCTTCGCGCGAAGATCTGCATTTTGCCGCGCTGGTTGCCGCCTATTATTCCGGCGCTTCCGCGTCCGAAAACGTGCCCGTCGACTATACGCAGGTCCGTTATGTGAAAAAGCCCTCCGGTGCAAGACCCGGGTTTGTCAATTATTTTCATCAGCATACGCTGTACGTGACGCCCTCGCTCGATGCGATCGCGCCGTACCGTGTTCAGGAGGATGTATGAAGCTTTTACTTGCCACCAACAACGCGCACAAAGCGCAGGAGATCCGCGAGATCCTGGAAACGAGCTTTTCCGAGATCCTGACCATGCGGGAAGCGGGAATCGAGCTCGAAGTCGAAGAGAACGGAACGACCTTCCGTGAGAATGCGCTGAAGAAAGCCGAAGAGACGCTCGCATATGCGGGCGACCGGTTCGACGCGGTGCTTGCCGACGACAGCGGGCTCTGCGTGGACGCGCTCGACGGCGCGCCGGGCGTGTATTCCGCACGTTTTTCCGGCGAAGGACACAACGACGCCGCCAACAATTCCAAGCTCGTTTCGCTGCTGCGCGACGTGCCGGACGATAAGCGCACCGCACGGTTCTGCTGCTGCATCGCTCTTGCACGGAAAAACATGGATCCGATCGTCGTGCAAGGCGAGGTCGAAGGCACGATCCTGCATGAAGCCAGAGGCGAAAACGGCTTCGGCTACGATCCGTTCTTCTATTACGCGCCGTTCGGAAAGAGCTTTGCGGAGCTGTCCGCCGCGGAGAAAAATGCGGTCAGTCACCGCCGCCGCGCGCTGAATCTGCTCAGGGAGGCGCTCGATGTCGAGAATCGCGGTCGTATCTGACTCCCACGGATCGGTCGAAAACATCCGCGGCTTTCTGAAAGCGCTCGGTCCCGTTGACGCGCTCTGGCATCTCGGCGATCATGCCGAGGACGCGCCGGAGCTTGCGCGGATTCTGAACTGCGGGTTTGTTTCCGTTGCCGGAAACTGCGACCCGTTCTCCGCCTCTCCGCTGACCTATACCGTGGAGTGGCACGGAAAGCGCATTCTGCTGCTGCACGGGCACACGGTCTTCGGCAGACAGCATTTGTTTTACGCCGCAAAGCAGGAAAATGCCGACGCTGTCCTGTTCGGGCATTCGCATGTCGCTTCGATCGAAACGTACGAGGGGCTTCTGATGCTCAATCCCGGAAGTCTTTCCCGTCCGAGAGGCTCCAAGGGTCCGAGTATTGCGGTCCTGACGCTCACCGACGACGCGCTGGACGCCGAGCTTCTGTTTCTGAACAATCTTTGAACGCGTATTATTCACAATTTTTCAACAGTTTTATGCATTGACAATCCCGGGGATTGTCATTAAACTGTTATCATACACGAATGTTTCCGAAAGGTTTATGATATTATGAAAAGAATACTGTCCCTTGTTTTTTCTGCGCTCTTGTTCTTCGGTTCCCTTTTCGTTCTGCCGGTCTCCGAAGCGGGCGCGGATTCTTTTTCCCTGAGTTCCGTCTATGAACCGTACTTTATCCTCGTCAATGCGGATACGCCGAACGTTTCCTATCGCGGCATCGAGCAGGACGCGGACAAGCAGGTTTATCCCGCGAGCACGACGAAGATCCTGACCTGCATCATTGCGCTCGAACGCGGCAATCTTAAGGACATGGTGACCGTTTCACACAACGCGGTGAATTTCGGCCGCGGCAATTCGCTCATGGGACTGCAGGAAGGCGATCAGTATACCCTGGAAGATCTTCTGTACGGCATGATGCTGCCGTCCGGCAACGACGCTGCGATCGCGATTGCGGAACACATCGCGGGCAGCACCGATGCCTATGCCGAACTGATGAACCAGAAGGCGAACGAGCTCGGTATGACGCATTCGCATTTTGTGACCGTACACGGCAAGCAGAACGACAACCATTACACGACCGTCCGCGACATGGCGATCCTCACCGCGTACGCGCTGAACAGAAGTGAAAAGAGCAGCGAGTTCCGCAAGATCGTCGGCACCGGCAAATATACCGCATCCTCCGGTCCGCGCGCGCTGCCGCTCGTCAATTCAAACCGCATGATCATTGACGCGCCGACCACCGAAACGCTCACGAATCCGATCTCCTGTCTCTATCCGGACGCCATCGGCGTCAAGACCGGCGATACCGCAAAGGCGGGCAAGTGTCTCATCGCGGCAGCGGAGCGCGACGGCGTTACGCTGATCGCGGTACTCTACGGCGGAACGCTCGGCGATCCCGATTACAACGACGGATGGACCGACGCGCAGAAGGATAAATACAATGTCAAGCGGTTCAACGACGCCGCTGCCATGTTTGACTACGCATTCGCCGATATGATGCACTCGGTCACCGTCGGCGAGCTCGCAAACCACGGCATGCCGCTGACCTTTGAAGTGACGATCAACAACGCTTCCCCCGAGGATTCCAACGGCGGAGTCCTGACCGCGAACGCGGATCTGTCTTCCGAGATGGTCGTCTCCATACTGCAGCCGGATCCGAACGCAAATCCCACCGATATCGAGATCGAAGCGCTTACGACCATAACGAACAATTACGCGCCGATCCCCGAAGGCGCCGTCATCGGCAGCGTCATTTATCGCTACAAGGACAGAACCATATTGAGCGCAAACCTTCTCGCTTCCCGCAGCGTCAAGGAAGGCACCGCGCAGACGCAGATCGCGCCTGCCCCGTCCAATGACGGCGTTGTGCAGGGCAGCCTGATCGGCGGCGCAAATTCCACCAGCGTCAATCCGACGGACGAAGGCATGCCGATCGGCGAATCTGCCGGCGGCTGCGGTCTGCCGAAAGAGATCCGGTGGCTTCCGATCGTGCTTGTGATCGTCTTTGTGCTGCTTCTTATCTGCGTCGTACTGTTTGTGCTCTATCTGCGTGCGGAAAAGAAACGCCGCAAGCGCGCCGCCGCTCGCCGCCGTGCAAGACAGCGCGCCATGCAAAACGGACAAAGCGACACACGCCGCTGAGGAGATTCCTATGAAAAAAACCGTCCTCTGCCTGCTTCTGAGTCTTTTGCTGCTTCCGTTCCGGGGATTCGCCGAATCCTCCGAATCGACAGAATTCGACCTCAGATCGCTTGCGGAGGACACTGTATTTTTGGCGAATCTCGATGATCCGGAACATGCGATCCTCGGGCTCGAGCGCAACGCGGACAAAAAGCGTTATCCGGCAAGCACGACCAAGATCATGACCTGCATCATTGCGTTGGAGCAGTGTGATCCGGATGAAATCGTCACCGTCAGCAAGCGCGCCGTGAATCTGTCCGAAAAGAATTCCAAAATGGGCATCCAGCAGGGCGAGACCTGGCGCATGATCGACCTTCTCTACGGGCTGATGCTCCCGTCCGGAAACGACGCCGCGATCGCGATTGCGGAACATATCGGCGGCACCATCGACGGCTTTGCAGAGCTGATGAACCGCAAGGCGGACTCGCTCGGCATGCACGATACGCATTATAAAAACCCGCACGGACTGCACAACGGCGACCATTACACGACTGCCCGCGATCTTGCGAAGATCGCCGCTTATGCAATGGAAAACGAGACCTTCCGCGAGATCGTCTCCACGCCCGAATACACCGTGCATTCCCTCGAGGGACGCAAGATCGTTCTGCGCAGCGCAAACCGTCTTCTGCGCGACGCCACGGCGGAGACCTATCAGCCGTATTCCTGTCTCTACGAAAACGCCATAGGGATCAAAACCGGCAGCACGCATCTTGCCGGCAAGTGTCTTGTCGCCGCGGCAAGAAAAAACGACACCACATATCTTCTCGTACTCCTGCACGGCGAAACTGCGCCTGACAATGCCAAGGGACGCGCGCGCGACAAGTATTCCGCGCGGCGGTTTAACGACGCGATCGACCTCTTTGAATACGCGTTCGAGCATGATACCGTAACGGTCGACGTCAACGATCTTCTTGCAAGGGGTCTTCCTGAGAGCTATGTCGATTTTCCGGATCCGAACGAATCTCTGGCTCAGGAAGCGCTTTACCGGATCGAATGGGACACGACCGATACGCTGACGCTGCCCCGGTGGATCGCCGACGGATTTCTGAAAGATCCGTTCCCCGAAGATCAGGTCCGCTATACCGTCGATTCCTACCGCGTACCCGTCGGCGAACCTGCCGGGACCGTAACCGTCGATATGGACGGACGAACCGTGTTCAAGGGAACGCTGATCGTCGACGAATACACCTATCCGCCGACGCCGGAGCCGACCGCCGCGCCGACCTTCCGGCTCGTTGAAGAGACCGCCGGAGCGACGCCCTTCATCATCACGCCTTCCCCCGTTCCGCCTTTGATCCCGCTTGCGACGGAACCGCCGAGACGCACAGGCGAATGGTTTTTCCGCCTGTTCCGCTGCAGCAAAGACTAATCGAGAAAAGGGATCCCGAGCGCGAAGCAGGTGTTTTTCCCTGCGATCCCGTCCGCTTTGAGCCCGCACGCTTTCTGGAACCGCTTCACGGCGCGTTCCGTTTTTTTGCCGAAAACGCCGTCGGTCTGTCCCGGATCGCATCCGTGATCCTTCAGCGCGATCTGCAGTTCACGCACGTCGTCGCCGCGCATGTAAGGATGCGTCAGGCGAAGCTCGCGCGACGACCAGAACGGCGGACGCCCGAAACGGTCCCAGCCGGAGATGCGGCTTTCCACGACGCCGACGTCCCTGCCTTTAGCTTCGATGACACAGTCGTGATCGATCGCATATCCTACGTGCACCGCGCGTCCGCCGCTCATGCGAAACGCCATATCTCCTTCGCGCACCTCGTTCCGGTCGATCCTTTTGGAGAGCTTTCTGAGCCCGTCGGCGTTGAGATCATGATCAATGAGGTCGTGCTTCAGAAAATAGTAACACCCGAGCCCGGAGCAGTCGAACGCGCGCAGCACGTCGCCGTATCCGAGGCGCACCTCCTTTTCCCAATGTGCGATCGCGCGGTCCGCATTGCGTTTCGTCTTTTCGCGTTTTCGGATCCATTCCTTTGTGATCGTCGGCTTTTTCTGCCCCTGCGCGCCCCAGACGTAGATGCTGTGATTATTGACCTGTTCCCGCAGATACGTTGTAAAATCCGATACTTTCATATAAAAATCCTCCCCTTCATTGTATGTGAAGAGGAGGATTTCCGGTGCATGATGCACCGTTTACCATTTGTTGAAAACCTTTTCCGCAAACCCGAGAAATTCCGATACGGTGACCGTCGTTCCGTCGTCAAGCCGAACCGTGCCCGAAAACCTGCCGAACACCTGATGCTGATCGGAGCAGATGATCTTCACGTCCGTTTTCGATGCGCGGTCGAGGATCGGCGTAAAGATCAGATCGACCCTACTTGCGTCGTCGGTAAAATGCCACTGCGACAGCAGATCGTCCGTTCCGTCCGCGCATTTCGGGATCCCGAAATCGACGCGGCCGAGCTTGTGCGCCTGCCCGTCATAGAACAGCATGTTCTCGCTTGCGGCGCTCGTGTCGCCGAAGCCGTAACCGAGATTGAAGCCGAATACATGTCCGTCGATTTCTCCCTGCGCCGCGCTCCAGTACCACGTGTTCCTGTAGGTCCATACGCCTCTGCCCCAGTCAAGCAGACCGAAGGTTTCTTTCGGATCGAGGTCGATCCGTTCGTCGCCTGTCGCAAAGAATCCCTTTGCACGCATGCCGACGATCTTCTGGTTGTAATAGAAATGTCCCTTCTTTTCAAACGGCGTGGCAATCACCATGGAATCGCGCGGTTCATCGGTCAGAAGAATATCGCAGGAGAACGGCTTTCCGTCGCGGAAGCTGTCGATCGAGAAGGTAAGACGCCGCCCCTCCTCCGTGTGCACGAATGCGCCGGATGCGTTTTTCAACGTTTTGCATACGTCTCCCGCCGCAGAGGAACCCGGAAAGCCGGTCTTGCCCAGCGGCAGCCAGAACATCGGCGAAACGGTCGTTTCCGTGCGGGATTCAAAATCGAGCACGGACGCGGACAAAAGCCCCATATAGCCGTTGTCGTCGATCGTCAGCGCGACGCCCCACCGGTCGTTTGTGATGAGATAGTAATCCCATTCCTTGATGCGCAGCCTGCTCGCCTTGATCGCGCTGCGGTCGTACGTTTTCAGAAGCGCCGTCGCAAAGCCTGGCTCCGCAAGATCGCCGCGTTCGTTCAGAAGCGGTCCGGGACCGAATCTGTGCTGTTCCATATTTCCCTCCAAAAAACAACGGAGGGCGCTGCCGCCCTCCGCATGCTTCTTATAAGCTCTGTGCGATCGCAACCGCGACGGCGACCGTTGCGCCGACCATCGGGTTGTTGCCCATGCCGATGAGACCCATCATCTCGACGTGCGCCGGAACGGAGCTGGAGCCCGCGAACTGCGCGTCGCTGTGCATTCTGCCCATCGTGTCGGTCATGCCGTAGGAAGCGGGACCCGCCGCCATATTGTCCGGATGGAGCGTTCTGCCCGTGCCGCCGCCGGACGCCACGGAGAAGTACTTCTTGCCGTTTTCGGTGCACCATTTCTTGTAGGTGCCCGCAACCGGGTGCTGGAAACGCGTCGGGTTCGTGGAGTTGCCGGTGATGGACACGTCGACGTTCTCGTGACGCATGATCGCAACGCCCTCATTGACGTCGTCTGCGCCGTAGCAGCGGACCTTTGCGCGCTCGCCGTCACTGAACGGCTTGGTGTACACGATCTTCAAGTCGCCGGTATAGTAATCATACTCCGTTTCCACATAGGTGAAGCCGTTGATGCGGGAGATGATGTACGCCGCGTCCTTGCCGAGACCGTTCAGGATGACCTGCAGGGGCTTGGTGCGGACCTTGTTTGCGGTACGCGCAATACCGATCGCGCCTTCCGCGGCGGCGAAGGACTCGTGACCCGCGAGGAACGCGAAGCAGCTCGTTTCCTCGCGCAGAAGCATCGCGCCGAGGTTGCCGTGACCGAGACCCACCTTGCGCTGATCCGCAACGGAGCCCGGGATGCAGAACGACTGGAGACCGATGCCGATCGCTTCCGCCGCTTCCGCAGCGTTCTTGACGCCTTTCTTGTACGCGATCGCCGCGCCGACGGTGTATGCCCAGCCCGCGTTTTCAAACGCGATCGGCTGAATGCCCTTGACGATGCCGTAGGGATCGATGCCGTGCGCGTCGCAGATTGCCTTTGCTTCTTCGAGATCCTTGATGCCGTACTCGTTCAGCACCTTCGTGATCTTGTCGATTCTTCTTTCAAAACCTTCAAACGTAATCATGCGGCACCTCCGTTATTCCTTACGCGGGTCGATGACCTTTGCGGCGGTTGCGAATCTGCCGTAGGTCCCGATGTTCTTCTCGAACGCTTCCTTGGGATCCATGCCCTTCTTGATCGCGTCCATCATCTTGCCGAGGCTGACGAACTGGTAGCCGATGATCTCGCCTTCTTCGTCGAGACCGATCTTCAAAACATAGCCCTCCGCCATTTCGAGGTATCTCGGTCCCTTTGCCTTGGTGCCGTACATCGTGCCGATCTGCGAACGAAGTCCTTTGCCGAGGTCCTCAAGCCCTGCGCCGATCGTGAGACCGTCGTCCGAGAACGCGCTCTGGCTTCTGCCGTAAACGATCTGCAGGAACAGCTCGCGCATTGCGGTGTTGATCGCGTCGCACACAAGGTCGCTGTTCAGCGCTTCGAGGATCGTCTTGCCGGGCAGAATCTCCGCCGCCATTGCCGCGGAGTGCGTCATGCCGGAGCAGCCGAGCGTTTCGATGAGCGCTTCTTCGATGACGCCTTCCTTGATGTTGAGCGTGAGCTTGCATGCGCCCTGCTGCGGTGCGCACCAGCCGACGCCGTGCGTCAGACCGCTGATGTCCTTGATCTCCTTCGCTTTGACCCACTTGCCCTCCTCGGGGATCGGAGCGGGTTCATGCTTCGCGCCTTTTTTGACGCATACCATTTCTTCCACGTCGCGGGAATACTGCATGAATGTAGATACCTCCTTTTTACTCGGGCGCGAAAAACCGCATTCCCGGATTATGAAAATAGTATATCATACTATTTTTCTCTTCGCAAGATGGGAAAAGCATGCTATAATGAAAATCGGAGGTGATTCGTTTGCATCCCGCCCTCAGCATTGTCTTTGCAGCGCTGTTTCTCGTTGACACGGTCCTGCATCTGATTGCCTGTTACCGTCGTTACCCGAAGATACGCGGCGTGACCAAAGTCCTTCTGATGCCGCTTTTGTGCGCGCTGTACCTTGCTTCCGCAAAGGAACTGCGTCTGCTTGTTGTTCTCGCACTCGTGTTCGGTTGGCTCGGCGACGTCTTTCTGCTGTTCAAGAACGGACGGCTCTTCATGCTGCTCGGGATCTGTTCCTTCGGGCTCGGACATATCTTTTATATCGGCGCGTTTTTGTCCGCTTACCCGTCCCTGCACGTCCTGATGCTGATCCCGATCGCCATCTGTGCGGTATGGATGACGTTTGTCTTCAAAAAGCTGCTGCCGTACGCACCGAAGTCTCTGCGGAAATCCGGTCTTCTCTATGCGCTGCTGCTGTCGCTGACGGGGCTTTCCGCGCTGTATCTGCTGTTTTTGACGCAAAAGCTCCCCTACCTTGTCGCGTTCGTCGGCGGGCTGTTCTTTATGATCAGCGACACGATGCTGACCGGACAGCAGTATCGCAGGGAAACGCGTCACGGAAACTTCTACGTCATGCTGACCTATATTGCCGCACAGCTTCTGCTTGTGCTCTGCTTCATACTTTTGGGAGGAAACTGAAATGGAACTTGCCGCATTGATTCTCTCGGGCATTACGCTTGTTGTGATGCTCGTGATCCTGATCGTCCTGCTGCTTTCCGGCCGCAAAGACAATTCCGCCGAGCTTCGCATGGAGATCAACAACACGGTTTCCGCATTCGGCAAATCGATCTCCGACAATCAGCGTATTGCGTCCGAATCGCAGGACAAGCGTCTTTCGGCGATGGAACAGAACAACGCTCTGGACTTCGAACGTCTCCGCAAATCGCAGGAGGACCGCATCAGCTCGCTGGAACAATCCAACGAACAGAAGCTCGAGCTTCTGCGCCGCTCGCAGGAGGATCGAATCGCATCCCTCGAAAAATCCAATAAAGAACAGCTCGAGTCGATCCGTCAGACCATGGAGCGCAGGCTTTCCGCCATGCAGAACGAGAACGCCGAGAAGCTCGAAAAAATGCAGCAGGTCGTCGATGAAAAGCTCGAAAAGACGCTTGAAAACCGTATTGCAGAATCGTTCAAGGTCGTGTCTTCGCAGCTTGAAAAGGTCTATAAGGGACTCGGCGAAATGCAGGCGGTCGCCGCCGGTGTCACCGATCTCAAGAAGGTACTGTCGAACGTCAAGACGCGCGGCATCCTGGGCGAAGCGCAGCTATCCGCCATCCTGAGTGAAATCCTCTCCCCCGAGCAGTACGAGGTCGATATCGCGACCAGACCCGGCTCCAGGGAACATGTGGAGTTTGCGATCAAGCTGCCCGGCGACGGCGAAACGCCTGTTCTTCTGCCGGTCGACGCAAAGTTCCCGGGCGAAACATTTGCGCAGCTGCAGGACGCCTATGAAAGCGGCGATCCCGAGCAGATCACGGCAGCGGCAAAGATGCTCGAGATCCGTCTGAAAGCCGAAGCGAAGGACATCCGCGAAAAGTACATCGACCCGCCCCACACGACCGATTTCGGCATTCTGTTCCTGCCGTTCGAGGGGCTTTACGCCGAAGCGGTCAACCGCGGGATCATCGAGGAACTGCAGCGGACCTACCGTATCAACGTCACCGGTCCGTCCACGATGGCGGCGTTCCTGAACTCCCTGCAGATGGGGTTCCGCACGCTTGCGATCCAGAAACGCTCCGGCGAGGTCTGGCAGATTCTCGGCGCGGTCAAGACCGAGTTTGAGACATTCGGCACCATTCTCGAAAAATCTCAGGACAAGCTCCGTCAGGTCAACGATGAGCTTGACAAGCTGATCGGTACCCGCACGCGTGCGATCAACCGCAAGCTCAAGGACGTCGAAAAGCTCGATTCCTTCGATTCCGGCAAGCTGCTGGACTCCTGACCCCAACGCAACAGCAGGTTGCTTGTGCGCCGCACGGATTTGCATTACAATGCAATCAGAAAACGGACGGGAGGTGCCCCCATGGAAACCAAGGATGTCATTTATTCGCTCCGGACCGGGAACGGTCTTTCGCAGGATGAGCTTGCCGAAAAGGTCTTTGTAACGCGGCAGGCGGTGTCGCGCTGGGAGAACGGCGAAACGGTGCCGAATACGGAAACGCTGAAGCTGCTTTCCAGGCTGTTCGACGTGTCCATCAATACGCTGCTCGGCTCGCCGCAAAAGCTGTTCTGCCAGTGCTGCGGCATGCCGCTGGAGGACAAAATCATCGGCAAGGACAAGGACGGCACGCCGAACGAATCGTACTGCAAGTGGTGCTATGCAGACGGCACATACACGTACAGCAATATGGACGAGCTGATCAACGTATGCATCCCGCATATGGTCAGCGAATCCTTTTCCGAAGAACAGGCGCGCGCCTATCTGAAACAGATGCTGCCGCAGCTGGATTACTGGAAGCGCTACGAAGAGTTGAGCGACAACGGACAGTTTGAAGCGTTCAAGAAGCAGCTCATCCGCGAAATCAACGATCTGCATATCGAAGGCATGCTGAAGGTCGAAACGCTCAATGCGCTTGTCGGAAGCCATGTAAACCTCGCCTATCCGCTCCCGAGCGGCGTCAGCGTCAGGTTTCTGAACGACGGGACGACCTATCTCGGCAACCAGCTCGCATCGGAATTCGGCAGCGACCGGTGTTTCGGTGTGCTTGCCAACATGGATTTCATTCTGGTCTGCACCTATGAAGCGGAGGGCAAAAACCCCGAGCTCGTGCTGTATAAGAAACGATAACCTGAAACCTTCAAAACAAAAACGACCGGACGATTTGCCCGGTCTTTTTGCTTATTCTTTTGCGTATTTTTCAAACCAGTTCGTGATCTCGGTCAGCCTGCGGATGCGGTGCAGCGGTTTTCCGGAGCGTGAAAGCTCGTGGTTTTCGCCGTGGAACACGCAGATGCGCGAAGGGATGCCGCGGTCTGCCAAAGCGGCGTACATCTGCAAGCCCTGGTCGAGCGGACAGCGGTAGTCCTCGTCCGAATGGATGAACAGCGTCGGCGTCTTCACGTTTTTCGCGTATTTCAGCGGGCTGTGCTCCCAGAGCTTTGCATGGTCGGTATAGAAATCCGCCTTGTTTTGGTCTCCGACGAAGTAGTAACCGATGTCGGAGATCCCGTTGAAGCTCAGCCAGTTCGAGATCGAACGCTGCGACGCGCACGCGCAGAAGCGGTCCGTGTGTCCGATGATCCAGTTCGTCATAAAGCCGCCGTAGCTGCCGCCCGTTTCGCACACGCGGTTCGGGTCGATCGCGGGATAGCGGCGCAGCACCTCGTCCGCAAAGTCCATGAGGTTCTTATAATCCGTTTCGCCGTAGTGTCCCATGATGTCCGCAAAGGCGTCTCCCCTGCCGTCCGAGCCTTTCGGGTTGCAGAAGAACACAAAGTATCCCATGCCTGCCCAAAGCTGCATTTCGTGATAGAACACCGTGCCGTAGACCGTCTTGGGACCGCCGTGGATGTCAAACACGGCGGGATATTTCTTTTCCGGATCGTAATCCTTCGGTTTCAGCACCCAGCCGTCGATCTTCCAGCCTTCGCTTTCGACCGAGACAGGCTCGCACTTTGCGACGTACTTGTCCTTCAGCGCGTCGCCGTTAAAATGTGTGAGCTTTTTGAGTGCGCCTGTCTTCAGGTTCTTTGCGTACAGCTCCTGTAAGCTGCCCTCATACAGCGCGATAAACAGCGCTTCTTCGTTGTCCGGATGGATCGCTACGGCGTCGATGGAGCCGATTTCCGTTGCGACCGGAACATTGTTCCCGTTAAGGTCCAAAGCATACAAATGCGAGCTCTCAAAGCGCGTGGTGATGTAAAAGAGACAATCGTTTGTGCCGATCATGCTCTCGCCGCCGCCGTGCCGCACGTCGGATCCCACCGAGTTCCAAAGGCTCTCCGTGTTTTCATACAGCATGGAGAGCGCGCCGGTTTCGCGGTCGACGGTATAGAAATCGACGTTCTCGTTGAGACCGATGTCCTTCCCCTCCGTTGCCGTCATCACAAGCGTTTCGCCGACCGCCTTGATGCGCTCAACATACAGCCCTTCGTATTCCGTGAGGAAACGGGCTTCCCCGGTTTTGCCGTCCATGAAGAACAGCTTCGGGTGCGTTAGATCGCGCCGCGCGGTGTAGCTGTCACCGAGGAAGTATACCGAATCGCCGATCGTTTCGATCGCGTCGACCGAGAAGAACGGTTCTGTCACGCGCTTGATATCCTTTGCGTCCGGCGAAACGAAGAACAGCGCCGTGCGGGATTTGTTGACGATCCCGCCGCCGTTCATCCAATACGGAAGTTCATCGAACACCTCGTAGTCCGAATCGTCCGCATAGCGCTTTTCGACCTTTTCACGATCCTCCCTGCTCATGCAATAGTAATCCGGCGCATTCGCGTCGATGTCGCCGAGCACGGCATACGCGCCGTTCGGCAGTTTCCTGATCCATTGCGCGGAAAACGGCAGATCGAACGCGTGCAGCGCCTCGCCGCCGGACAACGAAAGGCGATAAAAGCTCGTGAACTGCTCCTTCTTTTCCGCGCGTTTCTTTTCGGATGCAGAGCGAATTGCCGGGAACAGGATCGTATTCGCATCCTCCCAGAAATACCGCGCCTCCTTGCCGAGGTCGGTGAGCTGTTTCGGCGCGCCGTCCCAGAGCCAGAGGCGGCTCTCATAGCCGTTTTCCGCTTCGTTGCATTCGGACACGACGAACGCCGCGCGCCTGCCGTCCGGCGCGTACTTGACGTTGGCAAGGTATTTGTAGTTCAGAAAATCTTTGATGCCGATCGGTTCCATAGCAGTCCTCCTCATGATCTTTGACTATATTGTAGCGGATTGCGGTACGATTTGCAAGCATGGAAAAACCCTCCCCGTTTTCCGGAGAGGGCCTGGATTCAGTTCAAAGGATTTTCGGAATTGATCATCGAAAGCGAAAGGTACACGCCGACAAGCATATCCGCTCCGCCGCCGAGCGGCAGCGCGCCGATGCGGTTTGCGTCCGCAACCAGCGAAGCATACGGCGCATCGGACAGTACGTCGCGCAGAAGCCGGAACAGGTCCTCGTTCACCATGCCTTCCCCGCTCTGCAGCAAAAACGCCCCGGACAGCTCGGTGGTATGCGCAGCGGCTGCGCTTGCAAGCGCGCGGGTCATTTCAAGCACGCGGTTGAATCCTCTGCCGAGCGCGGCGGAAATGCCTGCGTAGCCCGCCATGTATCCGCACAGAAGCCGGTCTGCGGACGGGATCAGCCCGACGCCGATCCCGGCAAGCGCGCCTGCAGCGTCCCGGCATGCTTCGGGATCCTGTTCGCGGAACGACGTATGGAGCTTCGGAAGCAGCGGTTTCACGGTCTCGACGTATTCGTTCCGCTTTGCATCCGACACGAGAGGGCTCAGATCGTCCTCTTTCGCGTTTGTTTCGATCGCACGAAGGATGTGCCGCAGCCGGATGTCGTAATCGTTCGGCAGAAAGACGGCGCGGATCGATTCGAGCGAAAGGTCGTAATCGGTTCCCTGCGAAAAGTCGACGGTGAATCCGGCTTCCGGGATCTCGATTCGTTCGTTGCCCAGAAGCACCTGCTGTCCCTCTTCGATCTCGTAGCGGGTCAGCGCTTTGGTCGAGGGTACGATCGCGGAAAACGGCGCGAGACAATGTGCGTTTGTAAGAATGGCGATCATGCCGATCGACGTGTTGCAGTAAACCGCGTCCGGATAAACGGCATACACCGTGCCGTCGTAGTTGCTTATGCGCAGATATGCGTGCAGTCTTCTGCAGATTTTTCTTGCTGTTTCGATCATGGAAAATCCTGCGGACCGTACCGCGGTCGACCGCGTATATACATGTTCCGCCTCATTCTTATTTTATCGTGCCGATTCGACTTTGTAAAGCATTCCGCGCGGTTTCGAGCGCCCTACATTATGAATAGACTGTAAATTTATTCATCCGTTGAGACAAACAAAACAGGGAGAAGCGTTTTGCTTCCCCCTGTCGATTCGATCGGATTATTCTTCCGAATCCTTGTCCGGAATGTGCAGCTCGATCGGCTCGTTGCAGTTCGGGCAGATCAGACCGTCCGGCGTGTCGAGCATGTCCTGATCGAAGTAGATGGTTTCGCCGCAGTTCGGGCAGACGATCTCAAAGAAGTCGTCCTCATCGAACTCGTCCTCTTCTTCCTCGTCTTCGTCGCCGTAGAGAAAATCGTCGTACTCGTCGAGATTCTCGAAGATCTCTTCGACGCTGTCATCGAGGTCCGCAAGCGTATCTTCATGATCGGAGATCTCCTCCGCGACGAGATCGAGCGCGTCGACGATCGCCGTAAAGATCTTGGCGTACTTATCCTCTTTGATATTGAGTCCTTCCAACAGACCGTCCAGATATGCGACCTTCTCAGAAATTCTGCTCATGCTGCACCTCCGTATTTCTTTTAGTTTGGGTTAAATGCGGGACATGTATTCGCCGGTTCTCGTGTCGATGCGGATGATGTCGCCTTCGTTGACGAACAGCGGGACCGCAATGTGATAGCCGGTTTCGACAACCGCGGGCTTGGTCGTGCCGGTTGCGGTGTCGCCCTTGAAGCCGGGCTCGGTCTCGGTGACCTTGAGTTCGACGAAGTTCGGCGCTTCGACGGAGAACGCGCTGCCCTTATAGAAGCGCATCTTGACCTGATCGTTCTCCTTGATGAAGTCGATCGCGTCTTCGACCTGCTCAAAGTTCAGCGGGATCTGCTCATAGGTTTCGATGTCCATGAAGTAATAGAGCTCGCCGTCGGAATACAGATATTCCATGTCCTTGGTTTCGATGTGTGCCAGCGGGTACTTATCCGTCGGGCTGAAGGTACGCTCCAGCACAGCGCCGGTCATAACGTTCTTGAGCCTAGTGCGCACAAATGCCGCGCCCTTGCCCGGTTTTACATGCTGAAAGTCGGAAATCGACCAAACAACGCCGTCGATCTCAACCGTCACGCCCTTGCGGAAATCGCCTGCCATAATCATAAGTATGTCCTCCCAATGATATTCCTTGTTTTGTTAAATATGCTGCAGCTCTTTGGTTGCATGCGCAAAGTTCAGCTTGCCGTCCTTGGTGACCACGCAGCAGTCCTCAATGCGGACGCCGAACTTGTCTTCGATATAGATGCCGGGTTCGACCGTGATCGTCATGCCCTCGGTGAATACCGTGTCGCCGGTGACCGACGCGCGCGGTTCTTCGTGAATGAGAAGCCCGAAGCCGTGACCCAGGGAATGCCCGAAGCATTCGCCGTAGCCCTTTTCGGTGATGTAATCGCGCGCGATGGCGTCGAGCTCCTTGCCGGTGATGCCCGGTTTCAGCGCGTCGAGCGCGCGGGTCTGCGCCTCGAGCACGATGTTGTAGATCTCCTCCGCAAAGGGATCGACCTTGCCGACCGCAAAGGTACGCGTCATGTCGGAATGGTAGCCGTTGTACATGCAGCCGTAGTCGAGAACGACCAGATCGCCTTCCTGCAGCTTTCTTTCGCCCGGGACCGCGTGGCACATGGCGCCGTTCGGGCCGGAACCGACGATCGTTTCAAACGAGGGACCTTCGCTGCCGAGCTTGGCGCAGATGTATTCGAGCTCTGCTGCAACGCGGCGCTCGGTCATGCCGGGCTTTACGACCTTCAGAAGCTCATAGAACGCTTCGTCCGCCATGGACTGCGCCTTCTGGAGACACGCGATCTCGTCTTCGGTCTTGACGATGCGAAGCAGAGACAGCTCCTTTGCAAACGGAACGAGCTCCGCGCCGAACTGTGCGTACGCCTGATAGCCCTCGTAGCTGACGTAATCCTCTTCAAAGCCGATGCGCTTGACGTTCTCGGTCTCCACGATCTCCTTGAGCTTCTCTCTGTGCGCAAGGCCCGAAACCTCGATGATCTCGCAGCAGTCGCCCGCCTGCGCCTTTGCCTGGATCGTGTACCGGAAGTCGGTCAGAAGCACTGCGCGGTTCTTGGTGATGAGTACGCTTGCGTCCTCACTCGTGAAGCCGGAAAAGTAACGGATCGCGGTTACGGTTTTCAAGAGAACCGCGTCCAGTTCCGCGCGTTCCATTTCCGCGCGAAGCCGAATGATACGATCGTTCATAACATCCTCCATATTTGACTATAACATAGGTATTATAGCCGATTCCCGTGCCGTTTGCAACCCCCGAACGAAAAAAACTGCTTCCCCGGAAGAAAGCAGCGGTTTGCAAATAATCGTCGTTACGTATTCATGCGTCGGATCAGCGTTTCATAGGTCTGTTCGAGCGCGGGCACGTTGCGCCACGCACAGCCG
>CAMPAN010000017.1 GCA_946631895.1 uncultured Clostridia bacterium | reverse complement strand
ATTACGCTTTTTCAAAGCCGGGACGCCATGCCGCAAACTGAACGAGCTGCTCGTCCGTGCGGTGATAGTAACGCATGTTCCTGTCTAGTTTTGCAATCTCCGCCATTTCGTCGGCGGTCAGCGTAAAATTGAGGATATCGAGGTTGTCGTGGATATGGTCGACGTTTTTGCTGCCCGGGATGACCGCAAAGCCCATCTGCGTATGCCAGCGAAGAATGACCTGTGCCGGACTCTTGCCGTACTTTTTCCCGAGCACTGTAAAGACCGGCTCCTGTAACAGCGATTTGTCCCCGTGTCCCAACGGATACCAGCTCATGAGCTTGACGCCGTACTTGTCCAGCGTTCTCCTGAGCTCGGTCTGCGGGAAATACGGATGCGCTTCCGCCTGCATAAACTGCGGCACGATCTCCCACTTTGTCTCCAGTTCCGCAAGGTATTTTCCCTCAAAGTTCGAGATGCCGATCGCCTTTGCCTTGCCGTCGCGGTACGCCTTTTCGAGTTGCCGATACCCGGCAAGCCAGTTTCCGGCGGGCTGATGGATGTACAACAGATCAACATAGTCTACGCCGAGCCGATTCAGCGTTTCCTCCACGGCATTCGGATTCTCATATTCGCTCGGCCAGAGCTTGGTGGAGAGGAAGATTTTCTCACGCGCAACGTTGCTGCTTTTGATTCCGCGACCCACGGCACGCTCGTTAACGTACGCATTGGCGGTATCGATCATGCGATATCCCATTTTCAGCGCTTCCCGCACGCTGTTTTCCGCGTCCGCAGGAGAAAGCATAAAGGTTCCGATCCCCACGACCGGACATTTGACACCGTTGTTCAGTACAATGTATTCCATAATGATCTCCTTTCTGTTTACAGCAATCCGTTGGCGGAAAGCCACTTTTGCACACTCGCTTCGGAATTCGCCGCCCGGCTGCCGGTGACGGAAAGTCCGGTTTTGACCGTTGCGCCGGGACAGGTCTTTTTGATGTCCCGCTCGCTTGAGCCCATGCCGCTGCCTTCGTTGGTGCAGAGCGGAAGGATCGTCTTGCCTGTGAAATCGAACTTCTCGAGGAAGGTGAAGACCGCCATTGGCATCGTACCCCAATAGTTCGGATACGCAAGGATCACGGTATCATAAGCGTCAACGGAATCCGGCACGGATACGAGTTCCGGTCTTGCGTTCGCCCGCAGGTGTTTTTTCGCCTCGTCGATGCAGGTCATATAGACCGGGGAGTAAGGTTCTTTCATCTCGATCCTGAAACAGTCTGCGCCAGTCAGTTCTTTGATAATATTGCTGACGATCTCGGTGTTGCCGACCTTTACATAGCGCATCGCGCCGCCGAAGTAGTTTTCGTCCGCTCTTGAAAAGAATGCGATCAGTGTTTTAGCCATGGGTGGTCCCTCCTGTTGTTTTGATTCGGTTGAATGATTGTTTCTTTCTCTGACTTCATTCTACCAGAGATTTATTGCAATGTCCAATTGAATCGTGCTATAATCGATTTAGAATTTAAATAACGGGAGCCAACCATGACCACCAAGCAAATCGATTACTGCATCGAGCTTGCCCGGACACTGAACTTCAGCCGGGCAGCCGACAACCTGTTCGTCAGCCAGCCTACCTTTTCCTATCAGATCAAACTCCTGGAGGAAGAAATCGGCTTTGCAGTCTTTGAGCGAAGCGGTAAGGGCGCGGCGCTGACGCCTGCCGGAGCACAGTTCGTTTCCTTTCTGACCGGCATGCGCGAGGATCTGAAACGCGCCGTCGAACAGGGACAGAACTTCAGCGCCAAATATCGGGACAACATTTCCGTCGGCATGATGGTCTGGCAGGCTGTGTACTTCCTGCCGGAGGCCATACGGTTGTTTGCGGAGTCCGAACCGGACGTGCAGATCACCCCGGTCTTCCGGTATGAGAACAGCATGGAAGCATTCCTTCGGAATGAAATGGATATGGTCTTTGCCCTGAAGGAGCAGACGCGGCAGGTGCCCGGCATCCAGGTCCACGACCTGTTTGAAAGCCGAATCTATCTGATCACGGATAAGAACGATCCTCTGGCGGAAAAGGATCTGATCCGCGAAGAGGATCTGTACGGAAAAACACTGATGGTGGGAGGCGGTTCTCCGCAGGCGTTGAAAACCGTTCAGCATCGACTGATCGGTTCCGGAAAGATCCGATACTTCAACAGCGCCGACCATGATACGACGAGAATCAACGTTGCCGCCGGCCGGGGTGTCTGCCTTGCGCCGGGCTTTCTGAACGACCACAGCGGGCAGTTCGCATGGATCCCGTTCGACTGCAAAGAGACCTTCTCCTGTGTCCTCTGCACGCACCGCGACGACCGCCGCCCATCCCTTTCGGCATTTCTCAACGTGCTGAAGGAGCTCTACGACACCGCCGTGGCGTTTCCGCTGTAATAAGCTGA
This sequence comes from uncultured Clostridia bacterium, assembly GCA_946631895.1. Lineage (GTDB taxonomy): Bacteria > Bacillota > Clostridia > Christensenellales > CAG-138 > UBA3792. Next base: position 19,469 of record CAMPAN010000017.1, on the reverse strand, counting down.
TACCAAAGGCAGCAGCATCATACAGACGCTGCTTGAAAAAAGGCTTTTCGAAAAAGCTGCTGTATCGGGACCGCACTCCGAATGATTGATTACAGCCGCACTTCCCTGCCCAGCAGCAGCGGGAAGTGTTCTTCTGTGTAACGGACAAAAATCTCCTCCGCAACCACTAAAAAAGCCCCAATTCTGGGGCTTTTTCCTTTTCCATCCTATGTGCAAATCACTCATTTTCGCGGTTTGACGACAAAATTACGACACTTTGAAATCACGGCTTTGGGTATGATCGACCCGCCATTCCGCTTTTTAGATGAATATGCATGCCGGCAGGGGCACTATAATTCAAGAGAAAAACCGATCTTCACACGTTTCAATGGAAAATATGTTCTCAAAAACATACTTTTCAATACGTTTTGCTTCCCGGTTTTCGCACAAAGCAATTTCTCGCATATCTTATTCTACCGAAAGGGAAGCGAAGCGCAACCTGCGCCGCTCCGATAAAGCGAGAGCATCGTATTACAGACATATTTCCGGTAAGCGCTGGGGCGATCCGAAGGAATATAAGCTTCTCATCGATTCCTCGAAAGGCGTGGAGCAAAGCGCAGAAGAGATTCTTGTCTATCTTCGGCAGAGATTTCCGTCGACTGGTTTTCCGAGACACGGCATATAGAATCGTATCATTTTCGAAAACGTCATAGATACAGGCGCAGTTCTCTGCCCGGCAGAAACGGGAAGTTTTCGTCGGTGTACCTAATAATCTCTCCCGCAACCATATCGAGTGGTGATAACGGATTTGGTTATCACCACTCGATTTCTTTTACCTTCAGAAAAGGGGTATCGTACAATTCGGAAGGGATTTCGTTACACTGCTTTTGAGGTGTGATCCATGCGAAAGCCCCGCACATATCAAGTGCAAGAAGCACATCGTCCGGGACAGGGAGACTTTGAGATACAATCAATAATCCCGGCACATTTGTCAAGCAAATAAGCGAGCCGCAGGCCTGATGGAAAACCTGCGGCTCTATACATTAGGAAGGAATCAGACGTAGTCGTAGAAGCCGTGACCGCTCTTGCGGCCGAGCTTGCCCTCCTTGACCATGGACTCGATGAGGTCGAAGCAGTCGGGCTTTACGCCGCTGCTCTTGTACATCGCCTGCATCAGATCATAGGAAAGATCAATGCCTGTGAGATCCATGAGCCGGAACGGTCCCATCGGATACTTGAGACCTTCTTCGCATGCAATGTCAACCTCTTCGGGGGTCAGATAACCGTTCTGCACGAGATAACGCGCTTCCTGATTGACGACGCCGGTGATGCGGTTTGCGGCAAAGCCGGAGATTTCCTTTTTCATGAGAACCGGAATCTTGCCGATCGATTTGCAGAATTCGAAGACGGTCTTGCCGGTTTCCTCGCTTGTATGCGGTCCCTGCACGACCTCGACGAATTTCATGACGAGCGCCGGGTTATAGAAATGCGCGTTGCACAGTCTGGACGGATCCTTGAAGCAATCCCTGAACATCGAGGATACCATATAGCTCGAATTGGTCGCGACGATCGTATCCGGACGGATGACCGGCTCGAGCTCGCGGAACAGCTTCGCCTTGGCCTCATAGACTTCCACAATCGCCTCGATCACGAGGTCGGCGTCGCCCGCTGCCGTTTTAAGATTGTCCGTAACCGTGAAGCGCGCCTTCGTTTCCGCAACCGCTTCTTCTGTCATTCTGCCCTTTTGGATGCGACCCGCAAGGTATTCATCCTCCCATGCGCGCACCTTCTCGGGGACGCCGGGGAACGAATCGTAAACCGTGACACGATAGCCGTAGATCGCCGCGCAAAGCGCGATCTGCCGCCCCATCTGTCCGCCGCCGATGACACAAACGTTTTTGATTTCCATACTGTTTCCTCCTTATGATCTCATCAGATTTTCGAGAATCGCCGTGGTTCCGTGACCACCGCCGCAGCAGGACGAGATCACACCGTAGCGACCGCCTTTTCGAATCAGTTCCTTCATGGCGAACATCGCGATGCGCGCGCCGGAAGCGCCGTTCGGATGACCGATCGCGATCGCGCCACCGTTCGGGTTCCACTTGCCCTGATCGATCGTCCTGCCGGTCTGCGCTTCCATCTCCCTGATGACGGAAAGCTGCTGCGCGGCAAACGCTTCATTGCACTCGATCACATCAAGATCGTCGACCGTAAGCCCCGCGAGCTTCAGTGCCTTGAGGTTCGACAGTGCAGGTCCGATGCCCATATAATCTTCCCGGCAGCCGCAGTGCGCGCCGCCGACCCAGCGGGCGATCGGCGTATAGCCGAGCTCCTTTGCTTTTTCCGCGGTCATGACGAGCAGGAACGCCGCGCCGTCGTTGCGTCCCGAAGCGTTGCCCGCGGTGGTCACGCCGTCCGGATGTACGGGACGAAGCTTTGAAAGTCCCTCCATGGTGGAGTTCGGGCGTGGGAATTCATCCTTGTCCACGACATATTCCGGCGTTTTCCGCGTTGCCGGGATCGTAACGCCGACCATGTCCGCGCCGGCGATGCCGTTTTCATACGCCGCTGCCAGACGCTGCTGCGAGCGCAGCGCGTATTCGTCCGCTTCCGTGCGTGAGATATTCCACTTGACCGCCATCTTGTCGCTGACGGTAATCATGTCCACATTGCGTTCTGCATTGGGCGTAAGACCCTGCGCGATGGGATACGGCGGGATCAGTGCGTACTGCGGACGCGACATCGGGAACTTTGCGGTCAGCGTGCTGTACGATTCCATGCCGCCGACGATCGCGACTTCCGCCATGCCTGCCTGCATCAGCCACGCGGTATGATTGAGGCTCGTGATCGCGCTGCCGCACTGCATCTCGACGAACGTGCCGGACGTTTCCGTGGGCAGTTCGGACTGCAGAACGATGTAGCGCGCGAGCGCTTTGGTATTGGCGTCGCCGAGCGCGCAGCCGCAAACCAGATGGTCGACCGTACCGCGTTCGAGGATGCCGGATTTTTTCAGAAGGGCGTTCACGGCAATCGTGCCGAGATCCGCCGCCGTAAACTGCTTCAGCGTGCCGCCGAAGTTGCCGAAAGGTGTGCGTACGCTGTCTACGATGACGATATCCATATCCGCTCCTCCTTACTTTCTCAGATTTTCAATGATCGTTGTCGTGCCGTGTCCGCCGCCGCAGCAGGAACTGAACAGACCGAACCGTCCGCCCGTGCGCTCCAGTTCCTTCATGGCGAACATGCAGATGCGCGCGCCGGATGCGCCGTTCGGATGTCCGATCGCGATCGCGCCGCCGTTCGGATTCCACTTGTTTTGGTCGATCGTGACGCCCGCCTGCTTTTCCATTTCCCGGATGACGGAGAGCTGCTGTGCTGCAAAAGCTTCGTTGCATTCGATGACGTCCATGTCGCCGACGGTAAGCCCCGCCCGCTTCAGCGCGATCAGATTGGACCGCGCCGGTCCGATGCCCATCAGGCTCGGCTGTACGCCGACGTCCGCGCCCATGATCCAGCGGGCATAGGGCGTATAGCCCAGTTCCTTCGCCTTTTCCGCGCTCATCATCAACACGAACGCCGCGCCGTCGTTTCTGCCCGACGCGTTGCCGGCGGTGGTCACGCCGTCCGGATGCACGCAGCGAAGCTTTGCAAGTCCTTCGAGCGTGGAGTCGGGACGCGGGAACTCGTCGCGATTGATGACGATCTCGGGCGTTTTACGCGTTGCGGGGATCGTGAACGGGATGATCTCGTTTCCCGTGATACCCTTTTCATATGCCGCCGCAAGCCGCTTCTGGGAGCGCAGCGCGTATGCGTCCGCTTCTTCGCGGGTGACGCCCCAGACCTTTGCCATCTTGTCGCTGACCATCGTCATGGGGATGTCCTCTTCCTTCTGCGGTGCCAGTCTCGGCGTGATCGGGATCGGGGGCGTCAACGTATACGGCGGAATATTCATGGAAAAGTCGATGCACATGGTGCTGTACGATTCCATACCGCCGACGATCATGACGTCCCCGTATCCGCTGCCGATCATTGCCGCGGCATGGTTGATCGCCGTGATCGCGCTGCCGCACTGCATTTCAACGTAATGCGCTTCCGTTTCCTCCGGAAGTCCCGCGGCCAATGCCGCATAGCGCGCCGGATCCATGGATTTCATGTCGCGCAGCGCGTTTCCCGCAAGCAGGGCGTCCACCTTGCCGCGCTTCAGAATCTCGCTCTTTTCCACAAGCCCCCGGATGACAAATCCGGCGATCTCGGTGGCGGACAGATCTCTGAGCCCTCCGCCCATATTGCAGAATGCGGAGCGTGCTCCGTCCACAAAAACTACTTCTCGCACGTCAGTTTTCTCCTTTCCGTCTTTCCATATCATTCAGTGCATTCCTTCGCGTCGTCGAACAGATGACACGCGACGAAGTGCCCTTTCTTTACTTCCTTGAGCTGCGGTTCCACGCTGCGGCACGCATCCGTCGCATAGGGACAGCGCGGTGCGAACCGGCAGCCGGGTTTCGGCTCGATCGGTGAGGTAACCTCGCCCTTCAGCACATTTTTGATGCTGTTGCGGTGTCCGATCTCCGGAATCGGGATCGCCTTCAAAAGCGCTTGCGTATACGGATGCAGCGGGTCTTTGAACAGCGCTTCCGTCTCCGACTTTTCGACCATCTGTCCGAGATACATCACGGCGATGTCGTCGGAAATGTGCTTTACAACCGCAAGATTGTGCGTGATGAACAGATAGGTCAATCCCATCTGATCCTGCAGATCCATCATCAGATTCAGAATCTGCGCCTGAATCGAAACGTCCAGCGCGGAGACCGGCTCATCGCAAACGATGAACTTCGGATTCATTGCAAGCGCGCGGGCGATGCCGACGCGCTGCCTGCGTCCGCCGTCCATTTCATGCGGATACGTGTTCGCAAAGCGCTTGCCGAGTCCCACGATGTCCATCAGTTCCTGCACGCGCGCATCGATCTCGGAGGGCGTTTTCAGAATACCCTGAATGCGGATCGGCTGCGCGATGATCTGCGAAACCGTGTCGCGCGGGTTCAGCGAGGAATACGGATCCTGAAAGATGATCTGCATCTCCTTGCGCAGCGGCTTCATCTGTTTCGCCGGCAGATCCTGGATCTCACGCCCGTCGAACAGCACCTTGCCGGACGTCGCCTTATGAAGTCCGAGGATCGTGCGTCCGAGGGTAGACTTGCCGCAGCCGGATTCGCCGACGATGCCGAGCGTTTTGTGCGCCTCCAGTTTGAAGCTGACGTTGTCGACTGCGTGCAGCTTGCCGAACGGCGTGTCAAAATACTTTTTTAATTCGATACACTCGATCACGGGAACGCTCATGCCTGTTCCTCCTTTTCTGCCTGCTTAAAACGGTCCTTCACCCGACGGCACATGATGCTGTGCTCGCCTTCGGTCAGTACCGGAACAGCGCCTTCCTTGCACGCGTCGGTCGCATACGGACAGCGCGGATGGAATTTACATCCCTTCGGCAGCTCGGTCGGATCCGGCGTAAGTCCGTGGATCGGATTCAAGCGCGGTGTGATCACGTTCAGGTTCGGGATCGCGTTGAACAAGCCTTCCGTGTACGGATGATGCGCCTTCGTCCGGTCAAAGATATCTTCGAGCGTGCCGTATTCAACGATCTCCCCGGCATACATGATCGCGACCTTGTCGCAAAAGCTCGCAACGATGCCGAGGTCGTGCGTGATCATCAGAATCGAGGAGTTCAGAGAATCCCTCAGCTCCTGCATCATGTCCAGCACCTGCGCCTGGATCGTCACGTCCAGCGCGGTCGTCGGCTCATCGGCGATGAGAAGCTCGGGACGGCACGCGATCGCAATCGCGATGATGACGCGCTGCTTCATGCCGCCGGAAAACTGGTGCGGATATTCGTCCTGCCTTGCCGCAGGAATGCCGACCATTTCGAGGATCTCGCCGACGCGCTTTCTGAGTTCTTCCTTCGGCATTTTGCCTTCGTGCAGCGAAAGCACCTCGCCGATCTGTTCGCCCACGCGATACACCGGGTTCAGACTCGTCATCGGGTCCTGAAACACCATGGAGATCTGCTTGCCGCGAATCTTTCGCAGCTCGTGGTTTTTCATCTTCAGCACGTTTTTACCGTGGAACAGGATCTCGCCTTCCGCGCGGGAAACGTACTGCGGGAGCATGTTCATGATCGAAAGCGCGGTCGTCGTTTTGCCTGCGCCGGTCTCGCCGACGAGCCCGAGCGTTTCACCCTTGTTCAGCGTCAGCGATATGCCGTTGACGGCTTCGGACACTTCCTTTCCGACCACGTAACGAACCTTAAGGTCCTTGATTTCCAGCAGTTTTTCGCTCATGCTCATGCCCTCCCTTTCAGTTTCGGGTCAAAGCCGTCGCGCAGCGCGTCGCCGAATATGTTGATCGCAAGCGCCGTCAGCGCAAGGAACATGCCCGGGAACATGACCAGATACGGATAGAACTGATAATCCTGCAGACCTTCCGCAAGCATTGCGCCCCATTCCGGCGTCGGTGGCTGTGCGCCGAGACCGAGGAACGACAGCGTGGAGCCGAGCAGAATCATGTACGAAACGTTCATGGTAAACTGGATCAGTATCTGCGAGATCACGTTCGGCACGAGATCGTGCAGCATGATCCGTCCGTGGGATGCGCCCTGCGCCACCGAAGACTCGATGAACTCCTGACTTGCAACGCTCAGAGCCGCCGCGCGCAGCGTTCTCGCAAATCCTGGCGTTGCGCCGAACGCAAGCGCAAAGATCGTCTGCGGTATGCCGACCCCCAAGCCTGCGATGATCGCAAGCGTCACCAAAAGCGACGGCATCGCCATCCAGATATCGAGGATGCGGCAGATGATGTTGTCCACCTTGCCGCCGAAATACGCCGCCGCTACGCCGATCGTCGTGCCGAGGATCGCTGCGATGGTAGCGGATCCGAAGCCGATCAGAAGCGAGATGCGCGTGCCGTGGATCGTTCGGGCAAACTGGTCTCTGCCGTACTTATCCGTTCCGAACCAATGGCTGCTGTTCGGACGCGTGAACCGGTCCAAGATGTTCTGATCGACCGCCTTCGAATACGGAATGATCAGGTCCGCAAAGATCACGATCAGGATCAGCAGCAGAAGGATCGCCATAGCGAAGATCGCGCGTTTGTTGTGGATCAGCCGGAGGAAAAGTTCCTTCCAGATGCTGTTGCCTCTTGTCTTTTTCATTTATGCCACCTTCTTCCCTGCCGCGGCATGCTTTTTGGGTTTTTTGGCGCTCACGGCGAAGCGTCCTTTGAGACGCGGATCGACGACGGCATATAAAAGGTCAACGATCAGCATCATGATCAGGAAGAACAGCGCAAGGAACACCAGCGCGCCCATGACCTCCGGAATGTCCTTTCGCTGAATGGCGGTAACGATCATCACGCCCAGTCCGGGGATCGTGAACACCTGTTCCACGACGATCGCGCCGCCCATCAGCGCAGACAGCGTCGTGCCGGTGATCGTGATCAGCGTGAGCGTGGAATTGCGGAACGCATGCTTCCATGTGACCGCCGCTTCCGAACAGCCCTTTGCGCGGGCAGTGCGGATATAGTCCTGACGGATGCTGTCCAGCATGACGGAGCGGGTATACCGGAGATAGCTTGCGGTATTGCCGAGCGCAAGCGTAATCGTCGGCAAAACCCACGCAAGCCATCCTCCCTTAGTGACGCCGCCCGCAGGGAACCAGCCGAGCTTGGAGGAAAACTCCAGAAGCAGCAGCAGTCCCAGCCAGAAGATCGGAATCGCGCCGAGGCCCATCGACAGAACCGAAAGGATATGATCGCCGATGGAATACTGCTTTGTGGCGCAGAACACGCCGAGCGGGATGCCGATCAGGATAGACAGTCCGAGACTCAAAAGTGACAGTTTCAGCGTATACGGGAACCGGGACATAATTTCTTCCATAACACCTCGGTTTGTGTAATAGGAATTCCCGAAATTTCCCTGTACCGCGTTTTTCAGCCAGTTGAAATACCGCACCGGCAGCGGATCATAGAAACCGAGTTCACGGTTCAGGTTTTCAACCTGTTCCTCCGATACGTCGGTTCCGAGAATGATGCGTGCGGGTTCCACAGGCGTGATGTTGATAAGCAGAAATACCAGTGCAGTAACGATCAGCATGGTCGGTATCATCAACAGGATGCGTTTGATCACGTATTTCAGCATAATGTGTTCTCCATTCCGCAGAGTCGTTCGGGCAGTCGGATCGCCCGAGGTTGCAGTCAATCGGAATCGTCCCGAAACTCCGGCGTGCCGCAAAGCACGCCGGAGCTCTTTTTTTGCATCAATTACTCTTCCCAGGAAGCGTAGCAAACCTTGGACCAGCCGCACAGCGGTTCAAGGTCCATTCCGGTGAGACCCTTCGTTGCGAAATAGTAGGTGTTGTTCTGGAACATCGGAACATACAGGCATGCGCCGAGCGTCATCTTGTTGATCGTCTCGAGATAGCCGCGCTGCGTTGCCGCATCGGGCGCAGCGATTGCGCCGAGGCACAGGAGGTCGAGATCTTCGGTGGTGTACTGCGCCGCGTTGTACGCGCCGTCGGAGCGGAACAGACCCCAAATTGCCGTTGCGGGGTTCGCGAGGCTGACGGTGTACTCGTAGTAGCACATATCGTAGTCATACGTTGCCGCGCGGGAATATGCCGTTGCGGTATCAACGCCGTCCATGCGCACATTGATGCCTGCCGCGGTCAAAAAGCCCTGCACACTGGTCGCCCATGCGGTGGTCTTCGCTGCGGTGGTGCTGTACATCAGACCGATCGGTTCGCCGTTATAACCGGCTTCCTTCAGCAGTTCCTTTGCCTTTTCCACGTTGTACTCATACTGCGGAACTTCGGTGGTAAAGCCCTGCGCGTCGGACGGGAAGATCGAGATCGCCGTGTCCGCAAGACCGCCGGTGCATGCGAGGTTGACCTGATTTGCGTCGATCGCGTATTCGATTGCTTCACGGACCTTCTCGTTTGCCAGAACGCTCTTCTTTGTGTTCATCATCAAAGAAGTGGTGCTGGAGATCGTGACCGGACCGCCGACATAGTTTGCGTTGTCCATAAAGAAGTTCTTGTCCTCGATCGTGGTGCAGACGTACATATCGAGGTCGCCGTTCTGCAGCGCAACACGCGCCGCGGTCATATCGCTCATAACGGTGTAGTTGATCGTCTTGATCTTGGGCGAACCGCGCCATCCTTCTTCATACGCGGTCAGAACCATGCCCTGACCCGGTTCCCAGCGATCCAGCTTATATGCGCCGGTGCCGACGATCGTTTCGCGCGCTTTGTCGCCGTACTGTTCGACCAGCTTCTTGTTGACAATGCTCATGCTCGCTGTTGCCAGCAGTGCGGGAAGACGCGGTGCGCTGTACTGGTTGGTGACTTTGACCGTGTAATCATCCACCTTCTGTACATCTGCGATAAAGCTGACGCGCATCTGCGTGACTGCGGAAGCACGCATGCGGTTCAGTGAGAACACGACGTCGTCCGCATTGAGGATATCGCCGTTCTGCCACTTGACATTCTGACGGATGTGGAAAATGTACTCGGTGGAGTCGGGATTCACTTCGAAGCTCTCGCAAAGAGAAGGCTGCGGATTCTCGTAGTCGCCGTTGACGATCTCGAACAGGTTGTCGTAAATCTGATACATGACCGCCATGTCATAGGTGCTGGTGCTGTAATGCGGATCCAGATGCGTCGGCTCCTGATACAGCTGCAGATTGATGTCCGTACGCGGACCCTTCTGCGCTTCCGTCTTGTTGCCGCTGCAAGCCGCGAACAGCATCAGAACTGCCAGCAGCAGAGCGAACATGGTTACCATCTTCTTCATTGTGTTTGATCTCCTTCCTGATTGTCTTCGATGTTATTTCATCGCACACTGCCGTCGGCAGTAAGCGCGGAAATCTCTTCCTCCGTATAGCCTGCGTTTTTGAGCACTTCGTGCGTGTCTGCGCCGAGCGCCGCGCCGGGCTTTGCCGGACGGATCGCGTAATCGGAAAACTGCACCGGAATGCTCGGAATCAGCATCTCTTTTCCGTTTGCAAACATGACCGGCTCCAAAAAACCGTTCTCGAGCACTTGCGGATCCCGGCTGACCTCCGCCCCGCTCAGAACCGGCGCATACACCATGTCCCTCGCGCGAAGTTCGCGCATCCAGTGCTCGCGCGGCTTTTGCGCGATGATGCGTTCCAGCCGCAGAGCAAGTTCCTCCGCCACCTCGTAATAGCGCAGCGCGCCCTGCGTCTGATAGCGCGGATCGTCGCGGATGTCGTCCAATCCAAACACGTCGCAGGCAAGCTTGAAATGCTGCACATAGTTGAACGCGAGGCACAGCCACTTCCCGTCGCTGCAGCGATAGGCGCGATAGAACATGTTGTAGTTCCATTTCTCCGGCAGCGGCACGACGTCGCCGACAGTTTCCGATGCCGGCATGATGTTCCTCCCGTTTGCCCACACACCCGAATGCAAAAGCGAAGTGCTGACCATCGTGCCGTGCCCGGTCGACGCGCGTCCGAGCAGAGCCGCAAGGATGCCCGCCGTGAAATATCCGGCGCAGAACAGATCTCCCATGCCGTAGGCAGGCTCGTAAAGCCGTCTTGAATCGTCGAGGTGACCGTCCAGCAGTGCGCCGCTTCTGCTCCAGAAGCCCGACATGTCATAGCCCGGCAGATCGACGTCCGGTCCCTTATAGCCGTATCCGCAAAAATGCGCGTAGATAAGCCGCGGAAACCGCTCCTTCAGCGTTTCATAATCCAGTCCCGCGCGCGCAAGGCTTTTGTAGCGAATGTTGGTCACCAGCACGTCTGCGGTTTCGAGCAGCCGCAAAAAAGCCTCTTTTCCGCCTTCGGTCTTGATGTTGATGCACACGCTCGCCTTATTGGAATTGCAGTTCGTAAACGCATAGGATTCCGGTTTCAGCGTCGCCATCGCATCCTGAAAACGGGTCGTGTCGCCGGTATGCGTCTCGACCTTTATGACCGTCGCGCCCATATCCGCAAGAACACGTGCCGCGGACGGCGCCGCGACGACCGTGGAAAAATCGATGACCGTGTAGCCGGAAAGCGTCAGTTCTTTGTCAGCCATACAGTATTACCTTTTCAGCTGCGGAAGTCCCAGCATCTCGCGCGCCTCCGCAGGCGTGGCGGGTTCATTGCCGTATTCGCGCACCACGCGCACCGCACGTGCAACGAGCATTTCGTTCGTAGCTTTGACGCCGCGCGCATAATACAGATTGTCTTCAAGTCCGACGCGCAGATGTCCGCCGAGCGCAAGCGCAGTGAACATCAGCGGCAGATGCGACTGTCCGATGCCCGTGCAGGACCACATCGCGCCTTCGGGCAACTGACGCACCAGATGCACGAGGTTGTCTACCGTGCCTGCAGCGCCGCCGAGCACGTTCATTACGAGCTGGCACCATACCGGCTCTTTCAATACGCCGGTCTTGATATAATGCTTCATATTCGCGATCATGCCGGTGTCGAACAGCTCGATCTCCGGTTTGATATGATTGCGTTCCATACATTCCGCAAGCTTTGCAAGGAACGGCGGATCATTCAAAAAGATGCCTGCGCAATCCCAGTTGATCGTGCCCGCATCGAACGAACCGATCTCGATATCGGGGATCGTTTCGAAATGCTCCATACGCTTTTCGGGCGCAACGAGTCCCGCCGAGCCGGAGGATGTGCAGTTGATGATGACGTCGCAGTCCTCGTGCGCCCGGATGAGGCGGATCGTTTCGTGAAATCGCGCTGCATCCATCGTCGGCATCTGATTGTCCTCGCGCATGTGCAGATGCACGATCGCCGCACCCGCTTTCCAGACGCGATACGCGTCGTCTGCGATCTCTTGCGGGGTTGTCGGCAATGCCGGGTTCTTGCTCTTCGGCGTACCTGTGCCGGTCATGGCGCAGGAAATGATGGTTTTGACTGCCATTAATGTACATCCTCCTCAGTCTTCGTCTAAAATTGCAACGGGTCTGACCCAGCCCGCGCTGCCGCGGTCGATCTTGATCGGAAAACCGATGAACCGGAATCCGAACGGCGGGAGCTTGTCCAGATTAACAAGTTTTTCCATTTGGAAATAGCAGCAGTCCATGCCCGCCTTATGTCCTTCCCAGATCACGCTGCGGTCGCCGGTCGCTTTGAACCGCTCCGCTTCGGTAAACAGCGGCGGATCCCAGCTCCACGCATCCGTGCCGACCAGATGAATTCCCTGCGACGCAAGCCACAGCGTACCTTCCCTTCCCGTTCCGCAACCCTTTTTATAATAATCGGAAGTGCCCCATGCTTCATGCGCGTTGGTATGCACCAGCACGATATCGCCGGGTTTCAGCGAATAACCCACGCGATCGAGGTATTCGATGTAATCCTTGCTCGTGAGCAGATATCCGTCCGGCTTGTCAGAAAAGTCGAACATGACGCCGTCGCCCATCCCCCACTCAAGCGGGAATTGATCGATCGACCATGCGGGTTCGCCGTGGTTCATCGTCGGATGAAAATGGAGCGGCGCGTCCATATGCGTGCCGGTGTGCGTGGTGAACGCAGCAAATTCCGACGCCCAGCCGTATCCGTCCGGCAGATCCTCGCGGGTGATGCCAGGAAAGCTCTTCAGCGTCGAATCAATGGAAATATCGCTGCCGTGGTCAATGTAGTAGATTTTAGCGATCTGTCCTTCCGGTTCAACCGGAAGATCCGAAACGGTCGTTACGGATAAATCAATGAGTTTCACAATGTTCGGCTCCTTTTGATAAAATGAAAGAAATCGCGCATTTATTCAAATTAAATGTATATATTTGTACAATAAAATTATATATTGCGCCGTGTGTTGCCGCAACGTACAGTATTCTTTTCCCGTCAAATAATTGACAATATCCGCATAATGTCAATTATTTGACACCTTCTTTACACTGTGCATTGCCCGTTATGTACCGTCTGCGCTATAATGGTATTGGATAAAAATGCATTTGGAGGATAGTCTATGAGCGATCTCAAAGGCAAATATGCCGTTGTGACCGGCGGCGCGCGCGGAATCGGCGCAGCCGTCGTAAAGCGCTTCGTTGCGGAAGGCGCGGCGGGCGTGGCGATCTGGGACTACGACGAATCGGCGGCGAAGGAAACCGCAGCGCTCTATCCGGGTGACCGTGTTCTTGCGATCCGCTGTGACGTTTCCGACCGGGAAAATGTCAAGCGCTGCGCAGAGCAAACAATGGAAGCGTTCGGTCGCATCGACATTCTGGTCAATAATGCAGGCATCTGCCGCGACGCTTTGTTTGTGAATATGTCTGAAGATCAATGGGATAAAGTCCTGCGCACGAATCTGAACGGTACATATTACTGCACCGCTGAAGTCGTTCCCGGCATGATCGCTTCGGGATATGGAAAGATCGTCAACATCTCCTCCTCCGCCGCGCACGGCAATGTCGGACAAGCCAACTACTCGGCGTCCAAGGCGGCGATTTTGGGGCTGACCAAGACACTTGCGCGAGAGCTTGCCGCAAAAGGAATCACAGTCAACGCCGTCTCCCCCTGCTTCATAGAAACCGATATGATGAACGGGATCCCGGAAACGCTCTCTCAGACAATTCTCCGCATGATTCCCATGCGCCGCATGGGTACGACGGACGAGCTTGCCGGTGCGGTTTTGTTCCTTGCAGGCGACGATTCGCGGTTCGTAACCGGGATTGAGCTGCCGGTCAACGGCGGTATGTTCACCTGATCCCTTCTGCAGCAAGTAAAAGAGCCGTCCGACGGTTGACCGGGCAGCTCTTGAACAGCAGGATTATTTCTTTGCGGCAGGATGGCTCTCACAGAGCCGTTCGAAGATCGTCCGCAGTTCCGAAAGAAAGCGATCGGCGTCGAGGTCGGCGAGATGATCGGTCTCGTAGGACGTCAGCGCATATGGCAGCGCGCCGGCAATGAAGCTTGCGATGACCTGCGCATCGATCTCCGTTTCGATCCCCTTTTCGCGGTCGTATGCCGCTTTTTTGAGAAGTGCGTTGCGGATCTGCGCCACGAGAATGTCCGTGTACGGCTGACGGGATTTGCTGTTCAATATCCGCTTCACCATCTTCGGATGCTCCTCGTAGTTTCTGAGATAACTGCGGCAGATATTCAGGCAGTACTCCGCCATCGTGATGTCCCTCGGATCGGCGTTCTGCTGCAGGTTGGTATTTCGCTGGATGTTGTTCATCACGTACGCAAAGAACGCGTACTTGTCCGAGAAGTGCTTATAGAACGTTGCCCGGCGAACCATGGCTTTTTCGCACAGATCGCCGACCGTGATGTCTTCGATCCACATGGTTTCGGACAATTCGTAAAAGGCCTCTTCCAGCGCTCTTCTGGTTTTGTGCTTGCGCAGATCCGTTTTGCCTGATTCCCTGCCGTTCGCGGGCGTCGCTTCCTGCATATGCTTTTGTTCGACCATGCCGATCACCCTCTTTTCCGCATGCACGGAGATGCGTATTCTTATTTGTATTATATCGCGATTGAGTCATGTTTGTCAAATCATGCTCAACTCAACAATCAATATGATTCAGGAGGAATGAACCATGGCATTTCAATTCGGTTATCCGGAAACAAAGCCCGTCGGCACCGGAGGCAGCGGTCCTCTCTTTTCGGAAAAGCGGTGTTTTGTGACCGGCGCATCCTCCGGCATCGGCTTCGGACTGGCAAAGCGGCTGCTTGAACGCGGTGCGGAAGTCTGGATCTGCAGCCGGAACGAAAGACGCATCCGCGCGGCATACGAAACACTCTCCGCACTCGGGCAGGTGCATTGGGCGGCGATCGACGTGTGCGACGCCGATGCAATCGCGCGATATCTTGATGAGATGGCGGCGTCCGGCCCCGTCGACTATGTATTCGCAAACGCGGGCGTCAGTGCGGCGCACTCATTTGAAAAAACGACGCGCAAAGAGTTCGACCGTGTGCTTGAACCGAATCTGTACGGCGTATTCAACACCGATCAGGCGGCGATTCCGCATATGCTCCGGCAGGGATACGGACATATTTTGAACGTATCCTCCATGGAAGGTTATTTTGCAAACGGCTACCATTCCGCCTACATCACATCCAAGTTTGCCGTGTTCGGTCTGACCGAATCGCTGCGCTATGAATATGCCGACCGCAACATCCGGTTTTCCGTGATCTGTCCCGGACCGGTCGTTTCCAACATCTGGGGACGCGACGCCGAAGGCAATATCCACACCGAGCGCAAAGCGCCGCCCGAATCGCTTACCGAAGTGCAGGCGGCGGACGAGATCCTTGCAGGCATCGAAGAGGAGCGAAACATCATCCTCGTCACCGATACCGCACGCACGTCCTGGCAGAAGCTGCGTGAAGCCCCCGCTTCCGCAGACCGGTTCGCCGTACATTACACGGCAGCAAACCGCGCCGTCGCGCAGTATCTCGAACAACAAGGCTGACCCCCCTATCCATAAACAGCGCGCACACCGCCGTTTTTCGGAACGCATCCGCAAACGGCGGTGTGTGTTTTTCCGGAAAAAGCGTGCTGCAAACACAACATAAAGCCATCCCCGAAGGAGCCGGAACCCGAGTTCCAGGGCGTTTCGGAACGCATCGAACGGATCGATGCGCGCAGGAATGCCGCGCTTGCGAATCGGTACGGTTATTACTGTGTGCCGCCCGTGTTCTTACGGGGCGAAAAGCTGTATGAATGCAGTCCCGCCGATGACTGTGCGGCAATCAGGCAGCATCTTCTCGAGGCGTTTGAAGCGGCGATCGCGAACGGAACGACAATAACAAAAACGCAGTGTTCGGTACACTGCGTTTTCTCATACTTGCCGTTATTTGTACGTGTCTTCGGCGATGCTGTCCAGATCAACGCCCTTGGTTTCTTTGGCTCTAAACATGAGCAACAAAAGCGACAGAGCCATGAACGGTACACAGATAAACAGGAACAGCAGATCCATCGAGATGAGATTCTGCAAAACGATGAACAATAGCATATTGTGATCCCCCTGATAGTAATCTGTTTTTTCGCTCCTGCAAAAGGTCTTTTATGGAACAGCAAGAAATCTTTCCCACCATTGGGAAGTGTCAAAACCAGGTCACAATTACCTGCAAATAAGTCAACTACGATTTACTTGATCGTAATTGACCGGAGTTCAAGATGCTACTTTTGCTGAAATTACAAATATAACCGCACCTCTCTGCCCAGCAGAAGCGGGAAGTGTTCTTCTGTGTAACGGATGAAAATCTCCTCCACAACCAAATCGGCACTGTATGGATCTATTGCCACACAATGGATAATATGAACATAAAAACAGTGCGGTTTGGTTGCGAGCGGCACACCGGGTTTCGGTGTGCCGCAAATTGTTTTCTCCCATTGCAACAAAGTCAACTGAGATTACGGGTTCTCTTCGTCAGCGAGCATGCGCAGCGCGTCGGGATCGGAAAGTGTGATCTGTCCTCTGCCGAGACGGATCAGATATTGACGCTCCATGTCTTTCAAAATGCGGGAGACGGCTTCGCGCGTCGAGTTGATCTCGCCGGCCAGCTGTTCGTGGGTGATACGTACGGTCGTGCTGCCGCGTGAAAGGAGCGCTTGTGCGATCCGTTGGTCCAGCCGCGTAAACAGGATTGCCTGCATCTTCAGCATTACGTCGGAAAACCGTTCGCCTAGCTTTTCAAACAGGAAACTGCGTACATGCAGGTTATTCTCCTTGAAATTTGACAGACAGGCCGCCGGCACGATCAACAGCGTACAGTCGGAATCCGCGACCATCTGCGTTTCAAATGTGATCTGATTCATCACGCATGATGCAGACAACACGTCCGTGTCTTTTTCGTCGACGCGATAGAGCCGCACCTCCCTGCCTTCGGCGGACAGCATGAACGTGCGGACCGAGCCGGACAGCACACGGATGAGCCCGAGACATTCCTGCTCCTTGGAGTAGATCAGCTCGTCCCTTGCATAGCTTCTGATCTGAGCGCAGGACTGCATGGTTTCCTGTTCGCGCGCCGTCAGCGCTCCCCAGAAAGGGAGCGCCGAAAGCTGCTTTCTGATTTCAGATGAAGAGGTTGACATCTGATTCCTCCGCGTCGCCCAAATACGTGCCGACGCCGCCGATCTCCACGCCGTCGATCAGTTCCTCGGGATGGATACCCATGACGTCCATGCTCATGGAGCAGGCGATGATCTTGACGCCGTTTTCCATTGCCTTCTTCATCATGGTCTCCAGCGAGTCGATGTTCTTGTCCTTCATGATACCCTGCATCATGGCGGTGCCCATGCCGCCCATGTTCATCTTGGACAGCTTGAGCTTTCCTGCGCCCTTGGGCAGCATCACGCCGAACATCTTTTCGATGAGGTTCTTTTTGACCGGAACATTTTCCGTCTTGCGCAGCGCGGTCAGTCCCCAGAAGGTGAAGAACATGGTCACCGGCCGGCCCATGGCTAAAGCGCCGTTTGCTATGACAAAGCTCGCCAGCACTTTATCCATATCGCCGTCGAACACGATGATGGTCTTGCCCTTCGGCGCAGCGTCGGCCTGCGCTGCCTTCTGCACGGCAGGCGCGTTCGTTCCGCGGCGGATAGTGGCGACGTATGCGCCGTCGCGCTCCTCGTTGGAAACCAGCGTGTTGCCGGTGCGCTTGCACCAGGAAGCGATGTCCTTCGCAAAGCCCGGATCGGACGCGGAGACCTCCAGAAGCTCACCGTCCTTCATCTCTTTGACGGATCTGAATACCTCCATGATCGGGCCAGGGCACTGCATGCCGCAGCAGTCCAGGCGGATCTTGTTCGTAATGGTTGCCTGTTCCACGGAGACCTCCTTCTTTACGTCCGCGATCGGTCCTTCTTCTGGTTCGGGATAGTTGGCCTGATACAGGCGAACGCCACCCGGGTAAACTTCCACGTTGTTGAATCCGTTCTGATTCAGGATCCGCGCGCCGGTATAGGCCCGGACGCCGATCCCGCAGAACACGATGATGCGCTTTTTAGGATCGAGCTCGTTCATTCTTTCGCGAAGCTTACCGAGCGGGATGTTGATCGCGTTGGGCACCGCGTACGCCATGACCTCCGCCTCCTCCCGCACGTCGAGAAGCACCGCATCGGGATCGGTCGCCGGGGCGTCGTAGGGGGCAATCTTCACCAGCCCCGTGCGGATGTTTTCCGCCACATACCCCACCATGTTGACCGGATCCTTTGCTGACGAATACGGCGGTGCATAGGCAAGCTCCAGATCCTTGAGGTCCGAGACCGTGCCGCCCAGCCGCATGGTGACGCCGATGGTGTCGATGCGCTTGTCCACGCCCTCGCGGCCCACGATCTGGGCGCCGAAGATGCGCCCAGTATCGGGTGCGAACAAAAGCTTCAGCGTCATGGGCGTGGCGCCGGGATAGTAGCCCGCGTGGGAATTCTGGGTGATGATCAGGCTTTCGTAATCCCTGCCCTTCTCCATGCCGCGCTTTTTGAGCGTCTTCTCGTTGGCGCCGGTGGAGGCGACCGTCAGATCGAAGACTTTCGCCACCGAGGAGCCCTGCGTGCCCTGATAGGATGAATCCCGGCCCGCCAGCACGTCCGCCACGATCCTGCCTTGCTTGTTGGCGGGACCTGCCAGCGGCACCATGGTGCGGCCTTTGAACACAAAGTCCTCCACCTCGATCACGTCGCCCACGGCGTAGACAGACGGATCATTGGTGCGCATGTGTTCGTCCACGACGATCCCTCCGCGTTCATTGAGCTTAAGCCCTGCGTCCCTTGCAAGCGCGCTGTTCGGCCGCACGCCGATGGACAGGATCACCAGATCCGCCGTGACTTCCGTGCCGCTTTTCAGGGTGACGACCACCTGCTCGCCCTGCTCTTTGAAGCTGTCCACGCCGTCGGAAAGGTGCAGCTTCACGCCGTGGCTGCGGATGTTCTCGTGGAGCATCTGCGCCATCTCAAAGTCAACCGGCGCCATGACCTGATCGAGAGCTTCGATAAGCGACACCTGAAGGCCCGCGTGATGCAGGTTCTCCGCCATCTCGAGGCCGATGAACCCGCCGCCGATCACCGCCGCGGTCCTCAGCGTACCGCTCTGCACCATGGCGCGGATCTCGTCCGTGTCGGGCACGGTCCACAGTGTTTTGATCCTCGGGGTATCGATGCCGGGGATGCGCGGACGCAGCGGCGACGAACCGGTTGCGATCACCAGATCGTCGTAGGGCTGCTCGTACGTTTCACCGGTCTCGGTTTTTCGGACGGTGACCGTCTTCTTCACGCGGTCGATCTTCGTTACTTCGTTCTGCACGCGCACGTCGATGCGGAAGCGCTCCCACATGCGCTCTGGCGTCATGAGAAGCAACGCGCTGCGGTTTTTGATAACGTCGCCCACGTGATACGGCAGGCCGCAGTTCGCGTAGGAAATATACGGGCCCCGCTCCAAAATGACGATCTCGCGGTCCGCGTCCAGCCTGCGGAGGCGGGCCGCGCAGCTTGCGCCGCCGGCAACGCCGCCGATGATGACGGTTTTTCTCTGTT
>CAMPAN010000016.1 GCA_946631895.1 uncultured Clostridia bacterium | reverse complement strand
GCCGCGCAGCTTGCGCCGCCGGCAACGCCGCCGATGATGACGGTTTTTCTCTGTTTGCTCATGAAGACCTCCTTATTATCGTATCCAGTTTTCCAGCGCAGCGAGCGGCATGGCGCCGACCGCTGTCTTTTCGAGCTTCCCATCGCGGAACAAAACCAAGGAGGGGATGCTCACGATCCTGTGTTCCATCGCCAGCTCCGGCTCTTCGTCCACATCCACCTTGCCGACCTTGATCTCCGGGTGCTTCTCGGCAAACTGCGCCAGGATCGGCGCGAACATGCGGCAAGGTCCGCACCAGGTCGCCCAGAAATCCAGCAGTACAGGTTTGTCCGACTGCAGGACCTGCGCATTGAAATTATCCTTCGTGATCGTCAGCATTTTCTGATCCTCCTGTTTCAGTATACCCGAAGTGTACCATACAAGTAAACCGTCTTCTGTAACATTGTTACAAATCTCTTTTTTAAATTTTTAGCTGTAGATTGCACGTTTAAGCAAGTCTTGTTATAATGGACGCAATATCGGAAATAAGGAGAGTATTGAATGAGAATTGCTGTGACGTATGAAAACGGCGATGTGTTTCAGCACTTCGGACATACGGAGACGTTCAAGGTTTATGAGGTAAAGGACGGCAGGATCGTTTCTTCCGAGCTGATCGGTTCTGACGGCAGCGGTCATGAAGCGCTTGCCGGACTTCTCAAGGAGCGAAAGATCAACGTTCTGATCTGCGGCGGCATCGGCGGCGGCGCACAGGCTGCTTTGGAGGAAAACGGCGTCGAGCTTTGCGCCGGTGCAAAAGGCAGCGCCGATGAAGCGGTGGAAGCGTTTCTTCGGGGAGAATTGAAAAATACCGGAGCGAACTGTGACCATCACCATGAAGAAGGCCATTCCTGTCACGACGATGGACATGCCTCGTGCGGCGAAGGCGGATGCGGCGGTTGTCACGGCTGTCACGCAGAGCCGGAGCTTACGGGCAAAAATGTCGGAAAGAAAGTCCGCACACACTATCGCGGCACGTTCAACGACGGGACGCAGTTCGATTCCTCATATGATCGCGGCGAACCGCTGGAATTCGTCTGCGGCATCGGTCAGATGATCAAAGGTTTTGACGCGGCGGTTGCGGATATGGACGTCGGCGAGATCAAAAACGTGCATCTCTCCCCTGCCGAAGCGTACGGCGAATCCGATCCGAATGCGATCTTCTCGATCGAGATCTCCCGTCTTCCCGGTTCGGAAAACGCGCAGGTCGGACAGCGGGTGTATCTTACGGACGCATACGGACGGCCGACGCCGGTGAAGGTGGTTGCAAAGGATGGAGTTGTGATCACGTTCGACGCCAATCATGAAATGGCCGGCAAGGAACTGAACTTTACGATCGAATTGGTCGAAGTTTTGGATTAACAGACCCTACATAATCAAAGAGACTGTCCTTTTGCCGGACAGTCTCTTTTCTTATTCATTCAGTTCCAGTACGCAGCGAAACCCGCGTACACTGTAATAGGAGTCCGCTCCGTTGTGGAAAGTGAAAACCGTGTCATATCTGCGCTCACAGAAAATGGCGCCGCCGAGCGAGCGAATACGCTCCGGCGTCTGCACCCAGCTGGAAGTTTTCATATCATACGCCCCGAGCGTCTGAAGATACCGGTATTCCTCCTCAGTCATCAGCCTCACACCCATCTTTTCCGTTTCCTCGACCGCGCTGGACGCCGGCGCATTCTTTTTGCGGGAAAGACGCGCTGCGCCGTCATAGCAAAGGCTGCTGCGCTTACGCGGCGATTCCTCCGCGCAGTCGCAGAGCAGCAGTCTTCCCCCGAACGCGATCACGTCCGGCTCGCCGCCGCTGTTTTCCATCTGTTCCGCCGCGCGCAACTTCGCGTCATCCTGCAAAAGCAGAGCTTCCACCGTTTCCCAGGCGACGCCCGGGTGCCGGTTTTTGTTTTGCTCAAATCTGACCTTCCAAGCATTCAGCATAGATTTGTACCTCCAATCCAATTACACACGATCGACAATGAGCACGTGAATCATATCTCCTTCGCGTATTTGCAGAACTGTACGTATCGCTTTTAATACGCCGATCACGTAGCACACGGAACCGTCTGGGTTTTTAAGCCCCATATTTACGATGCTGCCGTCATATGGAACACCGTCAAATTCGGCATGCACCTTGATGCGGCTTTTACCGAATTCCTTTTTGAGATCCCACGGAAAGGTCACATATGCCCCGCCATTGTCCGGGTTTTCATGCAGAATTGCGTCGTATTCGTATCGCATCACTTATTCCTTTGCGTATTGCGCGTAGCACCACGCTGCGATATCCCGGATCAAATCGATCGGCAGTTCTTTGTTGTGCGGCAGGCGGATCGTGCCTTTGCTGACCTCGTACCCTTTGAGCTGTTCCCGGAACACCTCGGTCGCTTCGCCCCCCGGATACAGACCGATATGCTTCTTTGCCGCAGCAAAATGGATGATGTTTTGTCCTTTCCAAAAGGTCGGCATCGACCAGCTGATCCGCTCCTCGGCATGCGGGATGGCTTCACGGATCGCAATTCTCACCGTTTCCAATCGTGGGCGGACAGTATCATCCTGCATTGCGATGTATGCGTCGATCGATTCCGGTTTGACGCAGAAATGCTGCTGATCCTCTTTTGACAGCTGTTTTTTGCACCTCGGACAAGTCCACATATGAAACCTCCTGTTTCTCTTGCTCATTTACCCGGGACGACAGTATTCTGCAAGATTCTTTTATGCAATTGATATCAGCAATTTCGCGTCCAGGGCTTGCGCTATTCTGTTCAAGGTATTGACGGATGGATTGGCGGTCCCCCGCTCAATTCTGGACAAATCGGACTGATCGATGCCGGTCAGATCGGAAAGCTCCTTCTGCGAAAGCCCTTTCTTTGCACGGGCAGCAGCGACAGCTTCTCCGACCATTACAAATGCGGCGGGTTTCTCCTCGCGTACAGTTTCACCATCTTCATAGATGGTCTCTGCTTCGATATCCAGATCATCGTTCCAGACAATGCCGTAAGGTCCCAACAGCTTACCGGAAGTGAACAGAGTTCGATTCTTCAATGCTTCAAGCTGCGGATACTTCGAGAAAAGGGCAGACATATCATAGCGCTTGACCTTGCCGTCCTGAAACGTCAGTTCAAGTGTCGTTCCCTCCCTGTATTCAAGTTTGATTGCCTTATGAAACATCCTTCTCCGTCGGCTCCTCGATCGGATCGTTATAAACCTCCTTTGCAAGGTTGAACGTCGCCCATGCTTTGGGCCAGCCCGCATAGAACGCTGCGTGCGTGACCGCCGCGGCCATTTCCCTTTGGCTGACGCCGTGATTCCTGGCATTTTGAATGTGGTACTTGAGGCTGCTGTCTGTGATGCCCTGTGCCATCAGCGCGATGACGGTGATCAAGCTCCTCGTCTTGAGATCAATATCTTTGTTATTCCAGTTTTCACCGAACAGCACGTCGTCGTTATAGTGGGCAAATTCCGGTGCAAATTCGCCGAGCGCGTTTCTGCCCGCCGTTTGTACGATCTTTTCGCTCATGACAGAATCCTCTCTTTCGCTTTTTTCTCCGTGCGGCTCCGTCAATATCCGAAGATCTCCACGGCTTTTTTCATATTTTTGCGGATCGCGACGCCGAAGGGACAGCGATGTTCGCATGCGCCGCATTGGATGCAGTCCGAACCGTGCGCTTCCAGGACTTTATAGTGTTCCCGCACCGTTTCGGGAACGGCGCCGGACGACACGGCAAGGTTCAAAAACTTCGTCACGTCCGCAACGCTGATCTTCATGGGGCACGGTGCGCAATGAGAGCAGTACATGCAGTGCCCGCTCCAGCTGATCTTCGGGAACGACGCGAACGCCGAAGCATAATCGCGCTCCGCATCCGATGCGGTTTCGTAGGCAATGCATTCCCTGAGCTGTCCCGTTGTATGCGCGCCGCAAAGAACGGTGGCGACGGCGGGACGGGTCAGGCAATAATGAATGCACTGCGCGGGTGTCAGCGCGGCGCCCGCCGGGGAAAGCTCCGCATTCAGAAGATCGCCGCCCGCAAAGCACTTCATCACGGTGATGCCGACGCCCCTGCTTTGACAGACCTCGTACAGACGCTGCCGATCGGGATCCATATTCATATAGGTCTTCTTGTAAACGTCGTCCGCCCACAGATCGTCCACGTTTTCGGTCGGCGGCTGCAGATCGTAAACCGGATTCACGCTGAACATCAGCACCTCGATGTTGCCGCTTTCGACCGCCTTCCGCGCAACGATCGGATTATGCGAACTCAAACCGATATGACGGATCAGCCCTTTCGCTTTCAATTCCCTCGCGTAATCCAGGATACCGTTGTCGAGAATCTCCTGCCAGTCCTTTTCCGCGTCGCAATAGTGGATCATTCCAACGTCGATGTAATCTGTCTTCAAAAGGGAGAGCATTTCTGAAAAGCCCTCTTTGACCTCCGCAAGGTTTCGCGTCCGAAGATACTGTCCGTTTTTCCAAACAGAGCAGATATGGGACTGGATCATGATCTTCTCCCGTCTGCCCTCGAGCGCGTTTCCTACTGCGCTGCGCAGTTTCGGATCGGAAGCATACAGATCGAAGTAATTGATCCCCTCCCGCTCCGCAAGATCGAACAGTTCCTTTGTCATAGCACAGTTGTTCTCGGAAAACCCCTCGCAGCCCATGCCGATCTCGCTGACGAGCAGTCCCGTGTTGCCCAATTCCCTGTAACGCATTTATTTACCCCTCTCAATTCCTTCCAAACGAATTCGCCTTGAGATCGATCACAACGATCTCCGAATGACATCCGGTCTTGAATCGGAACGTCCAGTTGCTGACGCCGCTCGATACGATAAAATCGGTGTTTTGCCGCTTTTCGTGTCCATAACGCAGGGCGTTTTCGCCGATCCATTCGCCGATATGGTTGATCGGGATGAACTGACCGCCGTGCGTATGCCCGCACAGCACAAGATCCGCGCCCGCCGCCGCTTCGGCATCGAAATCATACGGCTGGTGATCCAGAAGAATAACGTATCGATCCATATCAACAGACGACAGCAGTTCTTCCGCCGTCATGCGTCCGCCGCTTCTCTGCTCCTCGGATCGATCCTTCCTCCCAACGATGCAAAGACTGTCCCCGACCGAAACCGATGCGTCCTCCAATACGATCACGCCGTTCTGCTCCAGTCTGTTTCTGAGTTCCGCGCTGCTCCAGCCGCGGTTCGATTCGCTGAAATATCCTTTGTCGTGATTGCCGTAGACAAAGAATACGCCTTGCGGTGCGGTGAGCTTTCCCAAGGCGTCGCAGGCGGAAAGCATATCCTGCCGCGAGGTATCGTCGTCCACGAAATCGCCGGTGATCACAACCGCGTCCGGGTGCAGATTGTTGATCCGCTCGATGTGCCGGGTAAACCCCTCTGCATCGAAGGTCGCGCCGATATGCGAATCTGTCATTTGTACGATCCGCAGATCCCGATCCAGTTTATTCGATGCGAAGGAATAGTTCGTTACCCATACATGATGCTCGGCGATCCATCCTCCCGCAAGCCATAATACACAAAGGGCGATCGCTGCGGCACCCGCAAGATACCGTTTCGGGCGTTTCTTTCCGATCTTTTCGACGAGAAATGCCGCAAAATCGCAGATCAGCCAGAAAAGGACGAGATGGATCATGCAGGCGACGGCGTTCATCATGTTCCATGCAAGCCATAAAACCGCAGTCAAAAGAACGAAAAATCCGAAGCACAGCAGGCGCGCAAGCCATTTCCTGCCATGCGCGACCCGCTGCACCGCCGCAAAGTGCGCTGCCCGGAAGGAGATGTACAATAGTCCGCCTGCAAACGCCGCAAGCATCAGCCCGATGATGATCAGCCACATATAGGTTTCCCCGTTGATTCGTGCGTGTTCCATTTTGCTTTCCGATACGACCGAGTATACCGGAAGTCACCATGCCGACGACTTCAAGCAACACGAGTACGGCGAGATCGTCCGGGAAGAAGAACACTCGCAGTTCGCTGCGAAGAACACAAACATCATCGTACCCGCCATATAGCCCGGAAAACCGCGCTTGATAAACGCATACACGCCGCAGATCCGGATTGCACCCGCAAAGATGCAGGCAGCGATACTGTGCCTCGTCAGCAGCGTGACGCCGATCACACGCGCCTGCGCTTTCTCGCTGCCCTCCGGCGAGAGATTTTTCTGTCTTTCAGCGCTTCGCTGCTGTCAATCGGCAACGTCCACATCCGGCACGATCACGATTTCGTAGTCCGGATACATTCCGCAGATTTCTTTGTACATCGTTTCAAGAGCTTCTTTCCGGTCGACGTCGAAGCTCATGACGACGTCGAAACGAGCCGTTTTCTTTTCCGTGTCCGCATAGAAGCCGTGCATCTGCAATGCCCATTCGTGCGACAGGACGGTTTCCTGAACCTTGTTGCGCATTTGCGCTGCTTCGTCGTTCGACGTGTTGTAGGAATACACACCGATACCGGTCAGGATCACGCCGGTCTTTTGATAAACGTCAACCTGAATTTTACGCGTAATACGGTCGACGTCGTCAACGGTCAGCGTGTCCGGCAGTTCCACATGCACGGAGCCGTAGTTCCTGTTCGGTCCGTAATTGAACAGCGTCACGTCATACGCGCCGAGAACGGATTCTTCCTCACAGATAATCTGTTTCAGCTCCTTCGTGGTCTCCGCATCCTCGCGCTTGCCGATGATGTCGTTCAGCGTTTCAATCATCATTTCGACGCCCGCCTTGATGATGAATCCGGCAATCACGACGCCGACGTATGCTTCCAGTGAGACGCCCCAGATCAGATAAACGATCGCCGAAGCAAGCACCGAAGCGGACAGGATCGCATCAAACATGGCGTCCGAGCCGGAGGCAACGAGCGCACCGGAGTTGACCTTTTTACCCTGTTTTTTCACGTACAGACCGAGAATCAGTTTGACAACGATCGCCACCGAGATGATGACGAGCGTTACGGTACCGTATTCGGCGGCTTCCGGGCGGATGATCTTTTTGATCGATTCCACCAATGACGTGATGCCTGCGTAAAGCACGAGCGCGGCGACGATCATGGAACTCAGATATTCGATCCTGCCGTAGCCCAGCGGATGCTTTTTGTCAGGCTGCTTTGCACCGAGCTTCGCGCCGATGATCGTCACGACAGATGAAAGTGCATCGGACAGATTGTTGACCGCATCCAGAATGATCGCGATGGAGTTGGACATCAGCCCGACGAACGCTTTGAATCCGACGAGCAGCACGTTCGTCAGGATACCGATGATGCTGGTTTTAACGATCGTTTTCTCTCTGTTTGCCGCAAGGACGTCAATATCATTGTTTTGTTCTTTCATACTGTACTCCGATTTCTCCTGTTGCCGAATTGTGTTGTCCTGTATTCAGTTTCAGCAATCTATGCTTCGTTGACGATCTTCCCTGTGATATGTTCCGGGATCAATGCAAACATCAATGTGCCCGGTCCGGAACGCTCGATCTCGCTTCTGATGTACGCTTCGTCATCCGTAAATTTCCGGCTGAGCGCTTCGGCCATCCGAATCATGACATCTTGATCTTCAATAAACTCGATTCTGCCGAAAACGATGACCGACCGAATGTTCAGCGCCCATTCCCCATCTTTACGGAAGCCCTTATCATAGACGCAGAAGGATGCTTTTTGATGCCGCTTTAAGGCGTCGATCTTATGCCCCGTCCTGCCGCCGTGGAAATAGATCTTTCCGTCCGTTTCGCAATAGCAGTGGTTGATCGGTACGCCGTACGGATAGTCGTCGTCGCCCAGAACGCACAGCACGCCGCGCAGTTCGGTTTTGAGCAGGCGGATGCATTCCTCCTCCGAAAGCTTCTGTTTTTTTCTCTGCATTTCTCTGAATACTGTCATTTGCCTTTTCGTACCATCCGAAATAAATGCTATCAAGTGCAGATCCGGTTCGGTTTTTTCCTACAGAATTTCTTCGACGGCCTTTTTGACATCCGCCATATCGACGGTCGGCTCGAAGCGCGCAACGACTCTGCCTTCGCGGTCGATCAAGAATTTTGTGAAGTTCCACTTGATGTACGCCTTGTCACCGAACTGCTTGTTGTTCATCTTGGCGAACTTTTCGAGCATGGCGTTTTTGATGCCCTTTCCGAAGCCCTCGAACGGCTTTTCCGCCGCAAGGTATGCAAACAGCGGATCGGCAGTCTCGCCGTTGACGTCGATCTTCTTAAACTGCGGGAAGTCCGTGCCGAATTTCAGCGTGCAGAATTCGTGGATCTCATCCTCGCTGCCGGGCGCCTGATTGGCAAACTGATTGCAGGGGAAGTCCAGAATCTCAAAGCCCTTGTCCTTCAGTTCTTTGTACATTGCTTCGAGCGGATCGTAATGCGGCGTAAAGCCGCAGCCGGTCGCCGTGTTGACGATCAGCAGCACTTTGCCTGCATATGCCGAGAGGCTCACGTCGTTTCCTTTTCTGTCTTTTGCTGTGAAATCATACACTGTTTTCATTGTTTTTGCTCCTTTCTATGGTTCTTCCGGTTGTCCAACAGTTCATACAGCAGCGCATAAAGCGCCTGCGCTTTCTCCGGCGGCAACGCTATGCAGCTTGCCGCCTTCGCGGGAATATCCTTTGCCTGCTCCTGCAGCGCTCTTCCCGCTTCCGTCAGCGAGATCACGACCACACGGTCATCCTTTTCGCTTCTTGTTCGCTTAATATACCCCGCCTGCTGCATCTTTTTCAGCAGAGGAGAAATCGTCCCGTTATCCAGCATCAGCGTTTCGCAAAGTTCACCGACCGTGACCCCGTCCTTCTCCCACAGCGTCAGAAAGACGATATACTGCGTATATGTCAGACCGAGCGGACTGAGATACGGCGTATAGAGACCGATTACGTTCCTTGACGCCGCATACAGCGGAAAGCACAGCTGATTTTTGAGCTTCATTGCCTCATGATAATCATGATCCATTGTGCCATGCTCCTCATCTTGTTTGAATCAATTATATTTCATCAAATATAAATTGTCAAGCAGTTTTATCCGCTGATTCTGCAAAGGGACGGTATTGTGTTTTCCCGATCACATTGTTCCGTCAGAAAGAAGCCGGGCGAAGGCTTTGGCGGTTCGCTTATCCGGATCTTGAAAATGATTGCCCGGATTCCATTCGAACACGCAGTCAACGCCCTGCGCGCGCAGCAGACTGTGCGCTTCGGTGATCCTCGTGCCGACCGTTGCCAGGACGGGATTGCGCGTTCGTTCTTCCCGATCGCCCAGGCTCAGATACACGCGTCTCAAGCGGATCGGATATTTCCGCATGTAGTCCGTAAAGCGCGGAAACCAAATCGAAGGAGACGCCGCCGCGACGCCCGCGAACGTATCCGTCTGATATGCCGCCCACAGTGCGAACAGTCCCGCAAGCGAGTATCCGCCGATGAAATATATTTTGCTTCTGTCCGTGCAGAGCGGAAGAATCTCTTTGAGAAAGCCGTCTGCCCCGTTACCGAAGCGTTCCGAACCGAACACCGGCGGCGCATCCCACGGGGACAGATCTTTGTTCCAGTCGTTGACTTTCACCGCAATCAAACGGAAGTCGTCCGTTGTTTCGCGGATCGCGGCGACCTCGCTTTCGATCAGCGCAAGGTCGTGATCGTCAACCGGTTGTATGAGGACTGTTTTTGACGCTTGATTTCCGTATTCTTGCATGTTCATATTGTTATCTCATCGAAACGCCCACGCGCAGGATAAAGTTTTACCTGTCTTTTTTCGCAGATTTCTTGACTTCCTCGTGGTAAAAGTAATTGACGATCACCGGCGGCGCGTCAAACGGTTGCTGCATGCTGTCGTCGTCACGCACATAGAGAAGCCCCGCGCTTTCCGCATATCCCCGCAGTCCGGCATCGAGCGTCTCCCAATACCGGCGGCTGCCGGTTGTGTAGATTTCCCGGTACAGGGGAACCAGTTCCGGATGCTTCTCGCGGATATAGTCGAGGATCACGCCCTTGTAGCTTCCGCGCAGATTGAGGTTTTCAAGCCAGATGAGCTGGCACTGTGTCTTTACCCGCTCAATGATCGCAGCGACGTCCGTGATGCCGGGAAAAATCGGCGAGATAAAGCAGGTGGTGCGGATACCCGCTTCATGCAGCGTTTTCATGGCGGCAAGACGGCGCTCGACAGAAACCGCACTGTCCATGTCTGCACGGAACTCCTCATCCAGCGTGTTGATCGAAAAGCCGACGCGCAGACCGGGAAAGGTCTTCAAAAGATCAAGATCACGCAGCACCAGATCGGACTTGGTCTGGATGCTGATCTTGACGCCGCTCCCTTTGAGCTGTTCCAAAAGCGCGCGCGTGCGCCGAAAAGTACCTTCCTGCGGGTTATAAGGATCGGTGACCGTTCCGAAGAACAGTTCTTTTCCGGCGTATTTCTCCGGATGCTTGATTTCCGGCCAATATTTCACATCCAGAAACGTGCCCCACTCCTCCGGATGGTTGGTAAACCGCTTCATAAAACAGGCATAACAGTATTTGCAGCCGTGTGTACAGCCGACATAAGGATTCACGGCATAATCGCAGACGGGAACGTCCGTCTTTGTGATCACGCTCTTTGTCTCGATCTGATGAATGACCGGTTCCATCGTTTTACCTCCTTCTGTCCAAAAGCAGCTGTTCGTCAGCGTCCGGATCGCTTTGCGCCGATGCCGATAAGCGCCGGGATCCTGTGCCGTGCCGTCTTTGGCTGCTTGCGGATCCCGATTTCATGCAGCCTCGGATGATCGTATGGATTATACCACGGAATACCGTGCGCTGTCATCCGTAAATCGGAAGCAAACCGTTTCTTTTTCTTGAAAACAGACCGTTCGGCTGATATAATACGAGTAATCAAAAATCAGGAGGAACCATTATGAAACATCCGATCAAAACCACCGAAGCCATCTTCCCGATGCCGGTTCTGCTCGTCTCGACTTTCAATCCGGACGGCACCGTCGACGTCATGAACGCGGCGTGGGGCACCATGCTCGACCGCGACATGGTCGCGCTGAATCTGACCGAAACGCACCGGACCGTACAGAACATCAAGGCGCGCAAGGGATTTGTCGTGCACATTGCCGACGCAAAGCACGTTGTCGAGGCGGACTGGTTCGGCGTCGTCAGCGGAAACAAAGAACCGGAAAAGTTTGCAAAATCCGGTATGACCTATGTGAAATCCGATCTCGTGGACGCGCCGGTCATCAACGAACTGCCCATCGCGCTCGAATGTGAATTCATCGAGTATCAGAACGATTCCACAGGTCTCGGCGTCATCGGCAAGGTGCTGCGCACGTCTGTCGAGGAAGCGCACATGAAGGGCGGCAAGGTCGATATCGATTCGCTCGAAGCGATCGCGTTCGATCCCTATACGCACGGCTATTACAAAGTGGGCGGCAGAGTCGGCGACGCGTTCAAGGACGGCTTGAAGCTGAAGTAAACCGATTCGAAAGCGACTGCTTATCGTGAAATAGCGGGCATTGAACGATGCCCGCTTTTTTGATCGGTCACGAATTTCCCGACAGCGAAGCCCCTGCCGTTTCCCGCAGGATATGACCGGTGTACGGTGCAGGCAAGCATCGCAGGCATCGGTCAATTGTCTATGTTTTTCGCGTGTTTTCGCTTGCTTTTTTCGGCAAGCCGTCCTATCATAGGCGTATCGGAATATTTCGGAGACAAACGGTATGACAAAAACGGAACTAAAGGAAAACCAAACGGTCGGCGCAATCCTGTTGAATATGCTGATTGCCGCAGTCAGTCTGTTTGTTAACGGTTTCGGACTGTATCTGACGATCCGTGCCAACATCGGCGCGGCGCCGTGGGATGTGCTGAATCTCGGGATTTCGAAGACGTTCGGCATTCTGTACGGCACCGCATCCATCGCCGTTTCGGTCACGATCCTGATCATTGATATCCTCATGAAAGAGCCGATCGGAATCGCCATGTTCATCGACGCAGTTGTTGTCGGGAAAGCAGTCGACTTTTTTAACTGGATCGATCCCATTGCTCCGTGCAAGTCTGTTTTCACCGGAATCCCTTTGATGGTCGCCGGTCTGTTCGTTCTTGCATATACGCAGTATACCTATATGATCGCGTCGCTTGGCTGCGGTCCGCGTGACACGCTGATGGTCGGACTTGCAAAGCGTGTCAAGCGTATTCCGATCGGCGTCGTCAGCATCGCGATCCTGACTGCCGTCACCTTGATCGGCTGGCTGTTGGGCGGCCCCGTCGGCATCGGAACGCTCATCTGTGCGTTCGGGGCGGGACCGATCATGCAGCTTGCCTTCCGTACCGTTCGCTTTGACGCCACGGCGATCCGGCATCAGCGTCTCAGAGATTCCCTCAAAGTGGTTTTCTCAAAACGGAACAGCACATCTTCATAACGCCCCGAGCGGAACGTGTGCAGGCGGTATAAAACCGATCCCGGCTGCATCGTCGGAGCATCATATACGCACACCCTGCCGGTACGGCAAAATATGAAAACAGGAAGCGCTCCGAACGGAGCGCTTCTCTGTGAATCAGTTCTGTTGCTTTTGCCGAACCCGATCAGTCGATGACGGTGGTACAGACCGTGGACTCGGTGACTGCGCCTTCAGCGTGATGTCCGCGGTCGCCGCATAGCTGCCGGTCAGTACTGCGGGCTGCTCGGCGACGTTGTTGTATTCCTCTGTGACCCAGCCGAGGAAGGTGTATCCGGCGGGCGCGTTCGCTGTCGGCAGCGTGACGGTCTCATTTGCCTTGCAGTGCATGGCGGTGGGTGCCTGCGCCGCCGGATGATCCTGTTACTTGCCGTCCGGAAAGCTGGTAAACGAGCCGCGTTCCAAAGCCGGCAAGCCGTGAGTCTGCTTTGCGTCCGCAATTGCTTTGATCAAAAACGCCATGCTGCGCGCCAGATTGCGCATTGTTTGCAGGCCCTCAAGGTCCTTTTTGACGTCCTCCGCCGTGAAACCATGCACCTGATTCCAGTATGTGGACGAAGCGACCGGCATGCTGCTGATCGTGAAATACTTGTTCAGTACGTCGAACGACGCGGTGTTGCCGCCCCTGCGGCAGGAAACAACCGACGCGCCGACTTTCATATGCTTCGGAAACGGTGTGCTGTAAAACAATCGATCCAGAAAGGACAGCAGCGTACCGTTCGGCGAACCGTAATAGACCGGGCTGCCAACGACCAGCCCGTCCGCCGCCTCGAATTTCGGCGCGACCTCGTTGACAAGATCGTCGAATACGCACTTTCCGCGTTCTGCGCATCGATTGCAGGCAATGCAGCCGCGTATGTTCCGATTCCCGACATGGATCAGTTCTGTTTCCATGCCCTCCTTCTCAAACGTGCGGATCATCTCCGTCAAAGCAGCCGCCGTACAGCCGTCCTTTCGCGGACTCCCGTTGAGCAACAAAATACCAGCCATCGTTATGCCTCCTGTCTTTGATATCTTGAATTATAGCGAAAAAGCTCTGCTTCATCAAGAAAAAAACAAAAAGGATCAAGAAAAACGTGACGCGGATCGCAACACTATGGTACATCAATATACAACTGCAGATAAAATATGATCGAATTATACTGGTTTGGCTCGATATTTGATCAACTATGAGCAGAAAATTAGCACGATGCTGTCGTGCTAATTTTATTTTTCGAGGAAATCATAGGAATAACCGCACTTCCCTGCCCAGCAGAAGCGGGAAGTGTTCTTCGGTGCAGCGGACAAAAACCTCCCCCGCAACCAAATAGACATTAAGATACACAACAAACCAAGCAAATACGACAAAAGTCCCGCCGCGTCACCGGCGGGGCTTTTGCCAGGAGGGGGTGCTCATGAAATGACTGGCCGCACCTCAGAATAAAACAGAGTCAGGATAAAAGTGCCTGCACCTCGGAGAGCGTCGGCATGGATTTCAGTGCTCCTTTGCGTGTCGTGATGATCGCTGCCGCTGCGTTTGCAAAGCGAAGCATGGCGGCAAGACTTTCTTCGGTTCGATCGGAAAGACCGTTGTTCAGAATATCGTGCAGAACACACGCGCAGAAGGTATCCCCCGCACCGGTCGTTTCGATCGTTTGTACGCGGAAGCCGGGAACAAAGACGTGCAGATCGCCGTAAAAGCTGTGACTGCCGTCCGGACCTGCCGTGATGTTCAGAAGCCGGATATTTGGAAACCACGCGCGAAGGATCGCGGCACCCTTTTCAAAATCGGTTTCGCCGGTCAAGAAGATCATTTCGTTGTCGGCGATCTTCACGACGTCGCTGTGTTTGAGTCCCCATGCGATCTGCATTTTCGCTTCGTTCAGGTTGTTCCACAGCGGCTCACGCAGGTTGGGATCGAACGAGATCAACGCGCCTGCGTCCTTTGCGAGATTGAGCGCCGTCTGTGTCGCCGTGCGGCACGGCTCGTCGGTCAGCGACAGCGAGCCGAAATGGAAGATCCGGCAATCGCCGATAATTTCCTCTTTGAGTTCGTTCTCCGAAAGGGAAACGTCCGCGCCGGGCTTTCTGTAAAAGCTGAATTCCCGATCACCGTCCGGCAGCGTATGCACAAACGCCAGCGTCGTATGCACGTCCGGATCCTGCAAAAGGCCTTTTGTCTCAATGCCGCGTTCCCTGACAGTCTCGATGAGAAGATCGCCGAAGCTGTCCTTCCCTACCTTGCCGAGAAACGCACAGCGTCTTCCGAGGTTGTTCAGCATTGCAAGAACGTTGCAAGGCGCGCCGCCCGGATTGACCTCAAGGAGCGGATTGCCCTGCGGGCTTACGCCCGTTTCGGTAAAGTCGATCAAAAGTTCGCCGAGCGCAACAACATCATACTGTTTCATGGTTATCCTCCCAGAGAAGGTCGTATTTCGTAACGTCGATATTGACCGCGCCGTCTGCGACAAAGGAGATATCGCTTGCGGAAAGCTCGGTCAGGATCGTCGCCGTCATGGTTTGCTCACCGTCGTTGATGAAGATCTCCGCACTGAAGCGGTCCAGAATCAGCCGCAGTTTGATCTCGCCGTTGCGATTCGGCACCAGACAGCGCCGCTGATGGATGTACGCACGGCGAGAGCCGGAGAACTTGCGGTCGATGCGCAGGATGGATTCACGCGAGCGATAAGTGAGTTCCGTGAAGAATTTCTCATTCTGCATAAACCGCACGGCAAAGTTGTGATACATCGGTTCTCCCGGAGCGGGACGCACGGTTATCGTCAGATCGACCGTCCTCCCCGTTATCCCGTCCAGGCGCATTTCATCCTCGATGCGGACGTTTTCGTAATGCACGCCGCCGCGGCGGAGTTTTTCCAGCTCCCGGATCGGTTGTTGATACAGGCGACCGTTTTTAATGCAAATCTCACGCGGAAGCGACATCTGTCCGAACCATCTGCGATCCTTTCTGCCGGTCAGCTTGGTCGTGTCCCAGTTCTGCATCCAGCCGATCATGACGCGCCGTCCGTCGGGCATCAGGATCGTCGTCGGCGCATAGAAGTCGATGCCGTAGTCGACCGCATGATCGCTTTCCGGAATGAATCTGCGGCTTTCGGGATCAAAATGACCGATCAGACACACCGTGCCGTTGCCGTTGTGATATTCAAAGCCCTGCGGCAGCATATCCTGTGGGCTGACGAGCAGTACCTGTTTCCCGTCGAGATCAAAATAATCCGGGCATTCCCACATCAGACCGAGACGGCCGTCGTTTTCGATCAGTATGCCGTCATATGCCCATTTGATCCCGTCCGCACTGCGATAACGCAGAAGCTTGCCTAAGCCGTTTTCGTCACAGGAGCCGACGATGCAGAAGAACGTGCCGTCCGCTTCACGCCAGACTTTGGGATCGCGGAAGTTGTACTTCTCACAGCCGTCCGGAAGATCATGTTCGTCCAAGACCGGGTTCTGCGGGATTTTTTTGTAATCCAGACCGTCGCCGATCGCAACGCACTGCGTCTGAATGTCCTTGTCGCTCTCGCCGCCCTCTTTGCATACGCCGGTATAGAGCAGCAGATGTCTGCCGTCGTCCAGCTCGATCGCGCTGCCCGAAAAGCAGCCGAATCCGTCGTATGGTTTATCCGGCGCCATGATTGCGGGCAGATACTCCCAGTGCAGCAAATCGGTACTGACGGCATGCCCCCAGTGCATGTCGTTCCAAACCGTATCGTATGGATAATACTGATAGAACAGATGGAACTTGCCCTGATAGAAGGAAAATCCGTTCGGATCGTTCATCCAGCCGGTATACGGTGTCAGATGGAACAACGGACGCGCCGTATCGGGAATCAGCTTTGCTGCTTCCTTTTCGTATGCTCTTGCAAACAACAGTTTTTGCTTCATCAGTCTTCCCCTCTCTGCACCCGTTCAAGATCCTCCGGACGCATATGCTTTTTGAATATCGCTTCCATCGGGAAGGTCGAACCCCAATAGATCCCGGCGGGGATAATGATCATCAGCGGCGGGATCGTCAGCGCAAGCGCGATTCCCCCGACCAGCAGCACCATGATGCACAGCAGCAGAAGCGGATGCGCACGGAACAGGATCCAGCTGTATTTCAGCACTTCCTTCACTGTCCCGTTGAACCGCGCGCCGTAGGCCGCAAGATAGATCGTCCATGTCAGCACAAACGTGATGATGACCAGAACAGCATAGTAAACCCATCCGAACGGTTTGCCCTGCAGGTAGATGCTGCGGAATACGATCGCGTCAAACGTCAGTACGATCAAAATGCCGAGCGGAACCAGCCACGCAAGCGTAGATCGCTTGAAGTTGGATTTGAACGCAGACCAGAAGCTGCTCCAGAGATAGTCGTCGCCTTTTCTGACGTGCTGATAGACCGCGTGATACAGCGCGGCGGACGCTGCGCCCATTGTAACGATCGGCATCGAAAACACTACCCAGAAGATGCTCAGCGCGATCAGATCGAAGATCGATATCAGCGTCCGCATGATCGGGTTGTTGATGTCAAGCAGTTTGCGCATAGCGCTCCTTTCGTCAGCGGGTGTACTGTTTGAGATCCGAGATCGTGACAGTGTTATTCTCGACGAACAGGCGCACCGGTCTGCCGGAGACGCCGTAGAGACGCACGGTCAGGGATGCAATACCGTCAAGGCAGAAGATCCCAACGGAGCCCTCCTGCACATAGGTGAACGTGTAGTCCTTGCCCGGTTCGATCGGTGCGGCGGTTTCGGTGATCAGCGTATCGCCCTCGTTGAACGCAAGCGACAGCTTGTCTCCCGCGGGATCGAGCGTGATCGTCTTGTATTTGTCGGTTCTGCCGTTGTAATCGAACGCAAATCCGAACGTGCCGTTCTTCTCAAACCGGATCGTGCCGGTCAGAAGAAAGCTTTCATATGCTGTGCAAAGGTCGGTATAGCTGTAAGCCGCGCCGGACGAAAGCGTTGCCGTCATGCTGTCGATCAACAGTTCGCGGCGGTTCTTGAACTGGTTGACAAGCGCATCCACAGGCGCAAGCGTCAGCGTGCCGTCCGGATTCTGTACGACCTTCTGCACGGCAAGGTTGCCCGCCCAGCCGGAGACCTCCTGCGTGGAGGAAACGGATTCGGAGCGGCGCGCCCAACCAACCATATAGGTGTTGGAACCGTCTTCGATATGCTTTGCGGCGTAGAACAGTTCACCGTCGAGGCGCACCGGATCGGAATACGGACCGTACGGCGTATCGGACATCGCATACCAAAGCGTATCATCCTGGCCGGAATAGGTCAGGTAGTATTTGTTCCCGATCTGGAACGTATCGGTGCATTCAAGGTTCCAGAACGTCTCCGGATCGGTGAAGATGATTCCGTCGTAGACAACGTTCTGAAGATCCCCGGAAAGCGTGTACTTGATGACGCGCGCCTTGTTGCTCTGCGACGCGGTCACAGTCAGGGTGATCGTATCGGTTTCCGCGTCATAGTAGCCCTGCGGATCGCGGAAGTCGTTCTTCTGTCCGAGGTCGTTCGGCGGAATGATTTCCCAGCCCTCTACCTTCTCGAACGAGGTCAGATCGCTGCTCTTGGCAACCATGATCTTTTCTTTGTACTCGTAGGAATCCGAGCCTGCGTGCCCGGTATAGAAGAAATAATAGATGTCTTTCACCTTGACGACCGAGCCCGTGCCGATCCAGCCGTCCTGACCGCCGCTGCGCGACGCTTCGAGCACGACTGCGTCCTGTTCCGTATAGGTTACGAAGTCGCTGGTGGTCGTCAGATAGACCGAGTGATTATAGGAATCGCCGCCCTCTTTGAGATAATAGATATAATACGTGCCGTCCTCATAGTACGGCATGGTATCCCCGACGTAAGGCTGTACGCCGTTATCTTCCGCGGGGAGGAAAAAACTTTGATAATGATAAGCGGCTTCCTGCGATCCGGGCGTGCGCAACGCGGCGAAGTCCGTTTCATCCTCGGGGAATACGAACGCTTCTCCGTCCTCCGCTACTGCAGGTTTTGCGGCTTCCGCCGGTTTGTTGCATGCACACAGCAATAATACGAAAGCGAGCAGGATCGCAAGCAATACGGTTGCATGAGATTTTTTCATAAGACTACCCCCTGATAATTCGAGAAGGGGGACGGGTTTTCCATCCCCCTTCGGGTTATGCGTTCTTACTGAACGGCTTTCTGATAGATCTTGACGCTGGTAAACTCGATGGTGACGTCACCGAGCGCAGCGGTTGCTTCGGAACCGAACTGGAACAGAAGTTCGCACGGCATATCCATAATGAAGGTATCGTTGGTTTCAAACGTGAAGGTCTGCTCCTCGGTCGTGAAGTCGATGCCCTCACTTACACGCGGATCCCAGCCGCCCTGCGGGTTCAGGAAGAAGCCGCAGCTCACATTCTTCGTTGCCTTTGCCGTGATCTCGACAATGAAGTAGCTGTCCGCAGGCAGCGTGACCGGGCAGATCAGCTTGTTGTGCCAGTCGACCGTGCCGCCGTCGTCGATGCGATAGAACAAGCTGCCGTCCGCCACCCAGATGGTGCCGACGCCGCGCTCATTGTCCTCATCGGTGCCGTTGAAGGTCTCCCACGGATACTTTTCTTTGTCAATGTTGTCGATGCGCATACCGATCGGTGCGAACGCTTCGATCGTCTTGATGGTCTCCTTGTCGCCGCCGACCTTGCTGAACACGAAATCCTTGATTGTGAGCTTGTTGGAGGTCACGCCCTCGGACGGGTTGCCGATCTGCATACGGATGACCGGATCACTGACGTTTGCTTCCGCAACAAACTGTGCGGAGATCGTCTTTTCCTCGCCTGCGCCGACGTCGAGTCCGTTGAAGTTCGCGCGTGCTTCATGATACAGCGTCGCGCTTTCGGTCAAAGCTTCGCCGCCCTGCGCGTTCTCCGCAGCAATCGTGAAGCTGTAGTTGTACTTCGTGCCCTGCTCGATGGTGATGCCCGGAAGTTCGAGGTTTGCCTTGATGCTCCAGACGCCGCCCTCGGTCGGGTAGTTCTCGATCGTAAACACGGCCGCGCCGTCTTCAAACACAACGTTTGCCGCCGCGCCGTCGCCTGCTTCTATGGTTGCGCCGCCATCAGCAAAGTCAGCGGTGTACAGCGGTTCCAGAACCTCTGCGCCGATGCTCTCATAGATCTCGACCTTGTCGATCGTGACGGTGAAGTTCTCCGGCGTGGTGTCCGCGGGGTTGTCCGGGTTCGGCGTGATCTTGCCGAGATGGAGACGGAGTTCCGCGTTGCCGTCTTCCGCAGGCGTGAAGTTGGATTCGATGCAGGAGATCTTCTCATCCAGACGTGCGTTCCAGACTTCGCCGCCGAAGGTAGCCCAGTCTTCCACATCCGCCTTCTTCGGAATGAAATGTGCAAACGTGGGCGCCGTGGACTTTGCCCAGATCTTGATCTTATAATCCGCGCCCGCCTTCACGGGGAGAGTCTTGACGAAGCGGACCGCGCCGTCGCCCTCACCGGGGTTCACGATGTCGATGACGAACGCGCCGTCTTTCAGTGCGCCGGTTGCTTCCGCGCCGTCGATCACGGCTTCCCAGCCGTGCGCGTCGGTCGCTTCGAGGGTGCTGAAGTCAAAGTCCTTCAGAAGGACCGCTTCACCGGTCTTCTTGGTGACAGTCAGCGTGGCATATGCCTCAACGGTTTTGCCGCTGTTGTCGGTGACGGAATACACCAGCTCATAGTTGCCGGCGGTTTCCGGGGTCGCTTTGCCGCCCTTGAAGTCGAGCGTCGGAGAGGATTCGATCGTGATCATGGAGGTCAGATCGCCCGCGGAGACACCTTCGAGCACGTCGATCTCATGTCCCGCTTCCACGGTCATGTCATGCACGCCCGTGATCTCGACTTTGCCGCCGTCCGTCGCAGGCGTTTCCGGCTTGGTGCCGTTGCACGCCAGAAGCCCAGCGATCATGACAAGGGACAACAGAATTGCCAACAGTTTTTTCATGATACTTTCCTCCGTTGATTACTGATTCAGATAACGGTCATACGCATCCTGATAGACCTTCTGAAGCGCCGCAATGTTGCACTTGCCGGAAAGGTCCTTCTGGAACGCATCCCACTGTGCGTCGCTGACGCCGCCGCCCATCAGCCATTTGATCAGGTTGGTGCGGATGTAGTCGTTCAGGTTGGTCTCATAGTTTGCGAGCGTGTTGAGCTCATCCATCGTGAACTGGAGGTTCGGGCACGGACGTACGTTGCTCGGCATGAAAGGCGTTGCGAATGCCGTCAGACGCTCAAGACGCAGCTTTGCGCGCGGCTCCATGTTGACGACGTTGTTCCACGCATACTCGCTGAGGTAGATGATGCCCAGCGGTGCGTTCTGGAGACGCAGTTCGTCGGTGGTCATGCCTTCCGGAACCGGCTTCTGCACGAGCATGCCTTTTTCATCGCGCTGTTCTTCATAGACGATGCCGATCGGACCGTAGTTGATCTGTGCGGAGATGACTGGATCATAGTAGCGATCGAAGTATGCAAGCAGGACTTCGACGTTCGGGCAGTCCGCAAAAATGACGACTTCGCCCGCACCGACTTCCGGATTGTTCGAGATGCAGACCGTCTGATCGCCGTTCGGACCGATCAGCG
Organism: uncultured Clostridia bacterium; assembly: GCA_946631895.1. Lineage (GTDB taxonomy): Bacteria > Bacillota > Clostridia > Christensenellales > CAG-138 > UBA3792. The sequence continues at coordinate 1,688 of CAMPAN010000016.1, read as the reverse complement.
GGTTGCAAACGATATAGTTCTCGGGATTCGAAACGACCGTCTCGCTCTCCCACCAGTAGAATGCGCCGTAGGTTTCGAGGCCTTTGCCGTTTGCAAGGAAGTTATCCTGCGAAAGCTCAAAGGAGACCTTGTCGATCAGGTTGTTGCTGACCCAGTTTGCGAGGAAGTTCGTCGCTTCCTTGAAGCGCGGATCCTGCACGGTGTAGGTCACCTTGCCGTCGATGATGATGCGGTGCTCGAGGTTGTCGTTCAGACCGAACATACCGTAGAGGTCGCACTGATTGCCCTGCCAGTTGTTGTAGACAAAGCTCAGCGGGCGCTCGTCGTCGGTCTTGCCGTTTCCGTTCATATCGTTGTCACGGAAATAGGTGAGCATGGCTTCCATCTGATCGCAGGTCAGGTTGATGCCGTCCTTGAGGTCTGCTTCGGAGAGACCCTGGACTGCGCCTGCGTCGATCGCCGCTTTTGCCCAGCTCTTGTTGAGGAACAGGATGTTCGGGTTCTGCAGAAGTCCCATCTCCTCGATACGCGGCAGAGAATAGATCTTGCCGTCCTCGACGTTGATCAGCTGGTTCTTGATGTCCGGACGCTCTTCCAGGATCTTGGAGAAGTTCGGCATGTACTCAAGGTAATCACTGATCGGGACCAGCACCTTGCGCTTGGCGTATTTGATGATCTCGCCCGCGCCCATACCGGCGTGATAGATCGCGTCGGGACGCTTGTCGGCGTTGCCGAAGATCAGGTTTTTCTGCTGCGAGTACACCGATTCGGAGACGTTCTCCCAGGAGACGAATACATTGGTGCTCTCGAAGAGGTCCTGCATGATCTTCATGTCGTTGTAGTCGAGCGCGGAAGCGTTTTTGGACGAATAGACCGAGAACGACAGTTCCTTTGCGCCCTTCTCGTTGAGAATCGGCGCGTTCGGATCCTTCCACTGGAAGCCGTATTCTTCGACCAGTTTTTCCACGCCGGCGCTTTCCTGCTTCGTATTGCTCTTGCCGCTGCCGCAGGCAACCGCGGACAGAACGAACAACAGCGCTACGATCAGTGCGAGTGTTTTTTTCATGATGCTTTCCTCCTATTTGATTTAGATGGGTACGATTACTCTTTCAGGGAGCCGATCATGACGCCCTGTGCAAAGTATTTCTGCACGAACGGGTACAGGCACAGCACCGGTACGCTCGACACGATAACCGAAACGTACTTCAGCTGGTTTGCCAAACGATACTGCTGGAGGATCGTTTCGCCGCTGCCGCCGGTGGTGCTTTCGGAAGCGATCAGGATCTCTTTCAGGACGAGCTGCAGCGGATAGAGCGTTTCATCCTGCAGGAAGATCATCGCGTTGAAGTAGCTGTTCCACTGACCGACCGCATAGTAGAGCGCCATAACCGCGATGATCGCTTTTGAGAGCGGGAGAACGATCGATCCGAATATCCGGAAACTCCCCGCGCCGTCGATCGTCGCAGCCTCGATCAAGCTCGATGGGATGCTTGACTCGAAGAACGTCTTGGTCATGAACAGATTCCATACCGACAGGATCGACGGTAACACGACCGCCCAGATCGTATTGACCAGACCGAGGCTGGATACGACGTTGTAGAACGGGATCAGACCGCCGCCGAAGAACATCGGAATGATGAAGTAGATCATGAAGAGCTTCTTGGCCGGCAGTGTTTTACGACTCAGCG
>CAMPAN010000015.1 GCA_946631895.1 uncultured Clostridia bacterium | reverse complement strand
GGACGTCGCGTTCATTGCGGAGTTCACGCGCCGCATGGCGATGTCCGCCGTTTGCCCGGTCGGTCGTGAAATGCCCGATTCGGTCAAAAAGCAGCTCGACGAATACCTGTTCCGCAAAAGAAGGTCGTAATCCCGACATTACAAAGAGGGTGCCCGGAAACGGTTTGTGTTTCCGGACACCCTTTTCTTATATCCGATGGGTGCGCTCAAAGCGAGACTTCGCTCAGAATGAACAGACCCGTGAAGAGGACGCAGGCGATAATGAAGCCGGCGTTCAGGTAGAACGGCCGTCTGAACCGCGGCACGCTCGATTGGATCGGCAGGAATTCCCTGCGGCGGCGGATCAGGAAGATCAGACCGACCGCGCAGATTCCGATGATGATCTGTGAATACACGAACGTCACCAGCGTATTCATCGACTCCGGCAGCATGGCGATTCCGCCCATGACAAGCTGCGGAACGACGCCGCCGATCATGTTGATCGCAATGTGCAGCAGGATCGTATAGCCGATGTTCTGCGTGTGGTAATAGATGATGCCGAGAAGAACGCCGAGCGGGAACGCATACAGAAACTGCGTCAGGTTTCCGTGAATCAGCGCAAACAGCACTGCAGAAAACAGGATCGCGTCGATCGGATGGTATTTCGAAAGCCGGTCGATCATCGCCTTGCGGAAGAACAGCTCCTCCGCGACCGGTCCGATAATCCCCGCGCACAGGACCGACACCCAGATGTCGACCGAGCCGATGGCTTGTTCGACCACGTTGGAAAGTCCCTTCTTGAACAGCATCCCGATCAGCGTTCCCATCAGCGCGCCTGCATACATCAGAACAAACGCGCACGGAAAGTAGAACAGCAGTTTTTTCAGAGACAGCGGCGTGCGCGTTTCGATCTCGCAAGCATCGTTTTTCGGGATCCGCCGCAGAAAAGCCAGCCATGCAAGCGGCAGAGCAATGAAATCGACCGCTACGGTATTGACCAGCAGCGTCAGATTTGCTGACATGCGGTCGCTGAACGCGGCGTTGACCGTCAGAATCCCGTAAGCAAACAGGATCGCATAGGACAGCAGCGTAGCGGCAATTGCGGCAAACGCGCAGAGCGACGCCGCGCGGCGTGTGGATCTCGGTTCGGGCACAGGCGTGTACAGGGGTTCGGTTTCCGGTATGTATTCCATCAGGTTTCTCCTTTTACCGCATCCGGTTGAAGCGGTTGCGCGCCATCGCGTAGTTCTGATAGTCCGGATCGTCCGTGACCTCGCGGATCACACGGAAGTTTTCCGGGATCACGACCTCGGCGTCCGGATCGTTGAGTTCAACCTGCAGGATCGCGCGGTCCTTCCACGACGGGTAGAAATCGACCTCGTATGCATGCGCGTCGTCGACGAGACAGTAGCGCGTCTTGCGGATCGGCATGCACATCGGATCCGCTTCCATCATCAGCTGCTGATAGTCGTCGAGCGACAGACGCTTTTCGGTTTCGATCCGTCTGCCGTCCGTGCCCGTGCAATGCGTCGTCAGATAATAGATATAGCTTCCTTCGCCGCCGCGCATGCAGATGCGGCGCTTCTCACCCTGCACGTCGGTGAGGTACGTCTGAATGATCTCGACCTTGCGGCACGCAGGATGCGTTTCAAGCCATGCGCGATCCGGCATCTCCACAAGGAACTGCCGCGCATGCGCAAACGGCGCAGGTCTGCCGAGCGCTGTCATGACTTCCCGCAGCAGTCGCACGAGCTTATCGTTGAAATCGGTTGCGTTGTCGATGATCCGGAGATGCGGATGCCCCGCCCACGCGGCGAGCGTCTTTGCGTCGAGCTCGATCGCCTCCTCGAGTGTTTCCACACGCGCGGTGTTGTTGTCGGTCGTATAAAACGCTTCCGCGCCTTTTGCCGCGGTCACCATATGGAACACGGCGTCATATTTGTCGCGGAACGCGACCTCATTCTGCCCGAGCTCCTTGAGAATCGCCGCAAACTCTTCCTCGGTCATATAGGGTTTGTCGTCCATCGAGCCGCGGTCGCAGACGATCACGACCTCGTTCGAAGCGCTTGCCTCCGCCGCCTGCCGATAGATTTGTTCGCGCAGGAACTGATACCGCACCTGCACGCGCTGAAACTCGAAGTTCGATTTCGAAGCGCGCGCGGTGACGCCGCTGTTGTTGAGATCGGTGCAGGTCTCCGGAATGAACATGACCGCGTAGCCCGCATCGGTCAGCGCGTTCTGCAGCCAGCTCATCGCGGTGGTTTTGCCCGCGCACGGTCCCCCCGTGATGACGATGGTATGGATGTGATTCGCCTGTTCCATCATGCCCTCCTTTATTCCGGCATACGGTCGATCATCGTTTGCATCATCAGCGCCGCAAACACCGCGGCGTTCAGCGATTCGGCGCGTCCGCGCATCGGCATGCGGTAAAGGGTACACAGCGCCGCCGTTTCGTACGAAGCGCCCTGTCCCTCGTTGCCGACGATCAGCGCCGCGCGCTTTGTGATCGCGGGAAGCGTTTCGCTGCCCTTCAGGTGTCCGCACACGCAGGTAAATCCCTGCGATCTGAGCCGCGTCAGCGCTTCTCGGAGCGCGCCGATCATAATCGGCAGATGATAGGTCGATCCCATCGCCGCCCGCAGCGCTTTCGGCGAAAACGGATCGGCACAGTCCGGGCTCAGAAGAACGCCCGCCGCGCCGAGCGCGTCCGCGGTGCGGATGATCGTTCCGACGTTGCCGGGATCCTGCAGCCGGTCAAGCACGACGATCAGTCCCTCGGGAAATACCTCCGGCACGCTGCAATCCGGCGTTTCCACAACCGCGCAGAGTCCGGACGGCGTTTTGACGGTTGCAAGCGCTTCCATCACGTTTTCGCTGACGACGATCGTTTCGATCCCGTCCGCCGCATACGCGTCCTCCGTTGTGAACACGGTGCGGACGCGCGCGCCCGATGCGATCGCATCCGTGACGAGCTTTTCGCTCTCGATCAGATGCAGACCGGTCTCCCTGCGCGCTTTCGCGTCCTGTAATGCACGCGCCGCTTTGACGCGTTCGTTGCTTCTGCTGGTAATCATTTCATTCTGCGACAAAAAGCCACCTTTGCCGGTGGCTTCTGTTTTTTCTCAAGGATTGCTCAGTTGCTTCTCTCGACCTTGCCGGAACGCAGGCAGCGAGTGCAGACGCTCATCTTCTGAACGCGGCCGTCAACGACGACGTGCACGGTCTGAATATTCGGCGCCCAGCTGCGCTTGGTCTTGCGATTGGAATGGCTGACCAGATTGCCGGACATGGTTCCTTTCTTGCAGACTTCACAGAACTTACCCATTCAGTCCACCTCCTTGCTAAAACTCGAACATTGCAATACTACCACAAGGTTTTCAACATTGCAAGCATTATTTTTGCAAAACAGACTTTTTTTGTGAGAATATATTGCATTTTCCGGTCCCTGGGGCAAATTCGGGACGGAAATCACCGCATGCCGAAGAAATCGTTCTGCCGCAGCGCTTCATAAACCACGATCGCCACGGCGTTACTTAGATTCAGAGAGCGCTGCCCGTCGCCCATCGGGATGCGGATCGCTTCGTCCGCGTGCGGCGTGAGGATCTTCTCCCCGAGCCCCGCCGTCTCCTTGCCGAAAACGAGAAAGTCGCCGTCCCGGAAGGAAACCTCGTCGTACCGGTGCGCAGCGTGCGTGGAGCAATAGAAGAACCGCGCGTCCGGATACGCCGCCCAGAGTTCCTCGATGCTGTCGTGGTAAAACAGCGTCAGCGTGTGCCAGTAATCGAGCCCCGCGCGCTTCAGGGCCTTGTCGTCGGTCGAAAAGCCGAGCGGCCGCACAAGGTGCAGCGCCGCCCCCGTCACCGCGCACGTGCGCGAAATGTTCCCCGTATTGCTCGGGATCTCCGGTTCCACCAGTACAATGTGCAGCATGCAGGTCCCTCCGTTTCGCTGCCGGTATTGTAGCACAGATCCGTCAAAAATGCAAAATTTACAAAAACAAACCGAAAATCTATTGAGAATCGGAAATGACCTTGCTATAATACGGTATCATGGAAACAATGGGAACAACCGGCGCTTCGCGTCCGTACACAACCGCATATCCGACTTCCGGGCACGGTTCCGCAGACCGTGCTGTTTCCGGTTCCCCGACCCGCGAACCGCTTTTTGCGTCCCGCAATGCAGACGGACGCTCCGCGTCTTCACAGGGACGGTCCTCCGGCAGAGCATCCGGCGCCCGGACACGCACCGCCTCCCGCAGCACGACCGCCGGACGCGGCGGCTCCGGTGGTTCCAAACAGCCGCCGAAGAAGCGCAAGCGCAGGCGTTTCCGCAAGAATCAGCGGTTCATGCTCTTTGTCGCCGCGTGCACGCTTCTCGTCGCGGTCATCGTTCTTGTCACCGCCGTCGTCGTCGCCGTAAGCTGCAAGGGCTGCAAGCCGGGCGCTTCGCCCGCTTCCGATCCGAGCGATCCGCCCGTGCAGGTCGAGCCCGATCAGATCACCGACGATACCGTGATCGAACGGAACGTCACGATCGAGGGCGTTTCGCTCGAAAACCTCACGGTGCGCGACGCGCGCACGGCGCTTCACCGCGCGCTGGACAGCAAGCGGGATTCGCTCGACATCACCGTCGCCTACGGGGAATACGATCCGCTGACGCTGACCGCAGAAACGATCGGTCTTCATTACGAGGAATCGGACGTCGAGGCTGCGCTGATCGGCGCCGCTTCCGGCGAAGATGCCGCTTCGTCGATCCCGATGCACTTTGACAGCGAGCTTCTGCGGAACGCGCTCTATTCGCTGAACGACAAGATCCCGAACCACGCGGTCAACGCGCAGGCGGAGGTCAAGTACAAAACCAATAAAATCAACAACGTCAAGTATTATCAGCCGTACTGGAGTTTCACGGAGGGACAGAACGGCGCGAAGATCGACTTCGATGCGCTCGAACGGCAGATCGACGACGCGCTCGCCCGCGGCGATTATTCCGCAGCGCTCACGCCGTCCGTAACGGTGTCCGAGCCGGAGATCACCGTCGCTTCGCTGCAGGCGCAGCTCACCCTGCTCGGCAGCTACGCTACCTCCTACTATTACACCGGCTCCTCCTCCACGGATCCGGCGCTCGTCGAAAACCGTCAGGGACGCGACGCGAATATCATGCGGGCGATCGGCATGATGTCGGTTGTGGAGCTCAAGGCGGGCAAGACGTTCAGCTTCAACAAAACCACCGGCGACCGCAGCGAAAAGAACGGCTGGGCAATGGCGAACGCGGTTTATATGGGTTCCGGCTACCGCAAGGAAGCCGGCGGCGGCGTCTGTCAGGTCAGCACAACGATCTTCAACGCGATCCTGCGCGCAGGCATCACGCATATCACCCGGCGCGGGCACAGCATCCCGTCCGATTATGTGACTCCGAAGTTCGAGGACGGTCTCGGCTTTGACGCAACGGTGGACTCGAACCACATTGATTTCGCGTTCAAGAACGACACCGGACACACGCTGTACATGTTCATCTATCTCACCAAGAACAAGGACAGCAAGCGTAAAAAGAACATCAACGTCGAGATCTACGGACAAAAGGAAGAGGGCGTCGAATACCGCGTCCGCAACGAGATCCTGGAGCAGACTCCGTCGAACGACGAGAGCAAGTACAAATACGAAAAGGATCCCAACATGCTTACGACCGACAAGCCGGTGCTGCTGAACACCCCGCACGACGGCTACCGGGTCATGACCTACGTGGACAAATACAAGAACGGCGCATTCGTCAAGACGATCCGCTCCGAAGAAACGACCTACAAGCCGATCTACCCGATCTACCGGATCGGAACCGCGGAGGTCACGCCGAAGCCGACGAAAACGCCCAAGCCGACCAAGACCCCGAAGCCTACCCCCGCCCCCACCCCTGCGGGCGAAACCCCGTAAACAGCATACAAGGGACTGTACAGACAGTCCCTTTTTTATTCCGTGCGATCCGTCCCTGCGGTGGAATTCGCCCGTTCAATACGCGTAGAAATATACCTCGATGTACCAGTTCTCCGCGAGCGGTTCCATTTCCGAATAGCAGATCTGTTCCACGGTGTTTGTCGTATAAATCAGCCGGACCTCGTAGAGAATGCCGGGATCCCGGTATGTCGTGTCGATCGCCCGCGGGAATTCCACTTCAAAAAACGGCGCGGCATCCTCTGTAAAGACCGGCTCCGGTCCTCTTTGGTGCACCTCGATCCCTGTCTCCGCCGACAGTGCAATCAAATCCGTCAGGCTTTCCGGAAGCGTAGCCGGATCGACCGTCACATTTTTGTTCTGCGTTTCATCCCAGCAATACGCCTTTCCGTCCGCAATCCCGAAATACGGCAGATCCGGCATGTCCGCCGCCGCGCGCTCCAGAAGCGTCCGATGCTCGCTGAAAAACGCTTCGGTTTCCGCCCGCCTTTGCTCCGGACGCAGGATCGGGTACGCCCCGTATTCCGTACCGGTGCAGGTGAAATAGGGGTTCAGCACCGGATCCTTAACCTCCGGTTCGCTTGTTTCCGCTGATAAGTCCGCGGGTTGTTCCGTCGCTTCACTTTGCCTTCCCGTTCCTCTCATGCTGCACCCCAGCAGCAGCGCTGCCAGCAAAAGAATGACGATTCGTTTCATGGTTCTCACCCCGCCATACACAGGTTCTCAAAATAAGATTCCGCATCGATCCCGTCGAGCAGGTATTGATATCAGGGGGATGGTTCTCCTGTCACTTTTTGTTTTCTATCGGCTGTTGTCAAGAGAACCGTTCCCTTGACACTAGAGAACCGTCCCCTTGACACTCACCCCCTCTGACACCGACACCCTCCGACACGCCTACTGTAAAAACATTGTAATCAGTATCCATCCTTCGCCTAATTCTTCATAAGTTAGTCCGAGAAGATCGTTTTGATTTGCTTCTGTATATAGAAGTTTAAATGAGTAGAAGGATCCATTTATGTCTTTGAATACACGTGTTTCATAACAATAATATTTGCAATCCGACTTAAACAAAGGTGCTTTTGCATTCTCTCTCCATTCAAAATCGCAATCCGTAAGATATTTTGAATCAGCTTTGCATTGTGCAACAATTTTGCTAAATGCATTAGAACTCATCATTTCATTGGATGATTCACCATCATTGTACCTTACTGAGAGTGAATAGTCATCATATATACCAATGTGGTTTATATTATTATTCCTCATGTCTTCGGCAAGTGTAATCATATTCTCATGATTTCTTTCCCAAAAACCAATCAGATGGTTTTTTGCATCTTCAATGTCTACAACAGGAATGTGACTTAAATTGTCGTTCTCGTCTATATTGTTTTCGTACACAGCTTCTGATTCAATCATTTCATTTACCACACTGTTCTTTGCGCATGCAAAGCAAAAACCAAGTAACAGAACTGCAATTGAAAGCATTAGAAATAATAATTTCTTCATCAGTATCACCATTTAGTCTTTCTATTCAGTATAAGTGCTCCTAATGCAAGCCTAACATCATATTTTGACGCCTCTATTTGTGTCAGTGTCACGGGGACGGTTCTCTTGACACAATCCCCTTGTTTTGATGTCAGGGGGACGGTTCTCCTGACACTTTTGTCTATCAGCTGTTGTCAAGGGAACTGTCCCCTTGACATCGTATTGCTCTATCACAGGAACAATACCTTCCGTATGAACCATAAAAAAGGCGTCTTTTTGATCGGAAAAGATGGGCACGATCCGAATCAGGCAGGTATGTTCCGTTTCCTGTACACAAATAACCGATTCCATTGGATTATACATAAAGAGATCATCATCCTTACTCAGGCTGTCACACAGCAAATCCAACTGTTTCAAAACGGACTCGGCTTTCCAACGGTCTATCCGGCACGCCGCCGCTACCTTATCAACGCATTCCGCCCTTATTGCTTCCTCATCCCATTCAGAATATACATGATAGAGCAACGCTGTATTCTCACCGGTATAAAATATACAGTGTTCTCCATCCGACGATATTGCGTAAATTGACGCGAGGATTGCGTGCTGTTCGCCTGCATCGGAAAGCCATTGCACCGAATATGCATCCGCGCCTGATTGGATGACCATATTATAATATACACGGCCATCTTTTTCAGCCACCCGCGAGATTTCCTGCAAGATAAAATCCAGCCCGAACGGAAGCGCTTCGCTCTCATGAAGTACCAGTAACTGCGCACAAAGATCCGCGCATATCAAGGCATTCTCTTCGGATGCTTTCACCAATGACGCAACGGCAGGGTGATCCTCTGTTAAGGCTTCAGCTTCAAATACTGTTTGGCTCGTTTCTTTCTCGCTGCTTTGATTGAGAAACGCATTTACGATGCTGTCAAACTCGCCGACGCCGTACTCGCCCAGCGTCATGCCGACCGCAATGAGGCTGTTCTTTTCGTCGGACAGGACTCTTGCAAGGCAGGCGTATACCTTTTGGGAACGGTTATACAGATGATAGCAGACCACGCCGTTTTCAACGGTTCGCACGGAATGCCCGACAAAGTCCGCATACTGGGATTCCGGCACGCCGATATTGCTGAGCAATATCTTAAGATGCTGCTCCGAAAAGGCGTCGCTGTCCCACCCCTCGAGCGTTTCCGTCGGTTCAAGCTCATACGCCATCTGGAACATGTTCCGATCGTTCATTTCGCTTGTAATGGATATGAACTCTTGATCGGACTCGTGTGCGCTGACAAAGCCCTCCGGAATCAGGCAGGAATACCCCTGCCAGGGATACACGACCGTCTTTACCTCCGGCAGATCGTCCCCCGGCTCCGGCGGCTGTTGTTCCGCCCCGCCCGGCGCGGGCGCGCTTGTTTCCTTCGGCTCCTCTGCGGGCGCTTCCGGCTGCACTTCGTCGGGCATGTTCGGCTGCGCTTCGGAAGACCATTCCGGAGGCTGCTGGTCCGCAGGCAGCGCATCGGCGGCTTTCGTTCCGCGGCTCATCCCGCCCGCCGCCATCAGTCCGATCACGAAGATCAGCGCGGCGGTCGTCACGACCGCGATGCCTGCCGTCATCCATCCGCGTGCGATCCGGCGCGCGCGCGATTCCTGTTTCACGGGGATCTCCTGTACCGTTTCCCGCGCGGCGGTCTGCCGTTCCGTCTTCAGCGCGGCGTCAAATCGTGCCTGTGCTTCTGCGGGAACAGGCTCATGCGGCAGGCTCGAAAGACGCTCTCCCTGCTCCTCCGCTTCAAGGAGGATCGCTTCTTTCAACAATTTTTCAAACGCTCTCTTTTTCATAGCCATCCTCCCTACAAAGATTCAGTACGGCGCGCCGCGCACGCGTCAGATATACGCGCACGGTCGACCGCGAAACGCCGAGCGCACGGGCGATTTCGCCGTCGCTCAGCTCCAAAAGATACTTATAACGCAATACGTCCTTCAGACCGGTCGGCAGCTTTTTGAACGCTTCCTTGACCTCAGCGACAGTCAGACTGTTGATTGCGCGTTCCTCTACCGAAACAAGCCTGTCCGGTATTTCCGTCAATTCCGCGGGCACGTCGGCGTGCGCGCCGCCTTTTTTCAGCCGGTTCAGCGCGTTGTGCTTCACCGCAGTCGAAAGATACACGGGGCGTGCTTTTTCCGGCAGCGTCCGCAGCGTATCCATCTTTTTCATGCAGCGCACGAACGTGTCCTGTATGGCGTCCTCCGCGGCATTTGTTTCATGCAGAACGCCGAGCGCGATGCGTTTCATGCGATGATAGTTCTCCGCGAACAGATCGGCGATCAGCGCGCGATCCTCTTCGCTGTTCAAAATCAGCAGCAGAAAAATCATGTCTGCTCACTCCCCCTTCGGATTCTCTCGAAAATAAGACAATCGAAACCGGAAAAGCGCTACACGGTTTCGAAAAATACTGCGTGTTTTTCGAAAAAACCGAACGGAAGATCCGTCCGGTCTGTGTCATTCCGCGCCGTCCGGCGCAGACAGGTGTTTTTTGAAGAAATAAATGAGAAACGGGATCGAAATGAGAAAGGTCAGAAGATCCGCCGAAGCCTGCGTCGCGAGGATGCCGTCGAGCCCGAAGAAGTACGGAAGCAGAAACACGAGCGGCACGAAGAAGATCCCCTGCCGGCAGGAGGCGAGCACCGTCGCGCCGGCAGCGAACCCGAGCGATTGATAGAGCTGATTCACGTAGGTTGAAAAGCCCATCAGCGGGATCGTGACGCACAGGAAGCGCAGCATGATGCTTCCGATCCGCACGACCTCCGGATCGTCCCGGAACCACACCATGATCGGCTCGCGGAAGAAGAAGATCGCTGCCGTGATCGACAGGCAGATCGCGGTCGCCGCTGCCGTGGAAACCCAGAACACGCGCTTCACGCGCGAATAGCGCCCGGCGCCGAAGCAGTACCCCGCGATCGGCTGAAAGCCCTGTCCGATGCCGATCACGATGTGCCGCACGAGCATATAGAGCTTGTTTGCGATCGAGATCGCCGCGACCGCCGCCGCGCCGAACGGCGCCGCCTGGATATTGAGAAGCGCGGAGGACAGGCTTGCCATGCCCTGCCGGAACAGCGTCGGCAAACCCATGCGCACGATACGCAGATAGGTCGACGGTTTTTTGCCGATGTATTTGGGACGCAGCCGCACGATGCTGCGGTCGCGAATGAAGATGATCGCCATGATGAAGAAGCTGGTCATCTGCGAAAGCATCGTCGCAAGCGCCGCGCCGGCAATGCCCATGCCGCACCCGAAGATCAGAAGCGGGTCGATAAACAGGTTTAGAATCCCGCCGCTGATCATGGCGAGCATCGAATAGGTCGCCTGTCCCTCGGAGCGCAGGACGCTGTTCAGCACGAACGCCGTGGTCATAAACGGCGCGCCGATCAGGATGAAGCGCGCGTAATCCATTGCGTACGGCAGCACCTCGCCGCGCGCGCCGATCAGGTACATCAGGGGACTCAGAAAGATCAGTCCGAGCGTGCCGATCACGACGCCCGCAAGGATGCTCATCAGCGCCGCAGAGGTGCCGACCGTGCTTGCGTCGTCCACGCGCTTTTGCCCGAGCATCGGGCTGATGAGGCTCGTCGCGCCCATACCGATGCTGCCGCCGGTCGCCTGAATGATCGCCATGAGCGAGAACACAACGCCGACTGCCGCCGACGCCGCCGTGTCGATCTTTGCGACAAAGTACGTGTCCGCGGTGTTGTAGATGACGGTGATGAGCTGGATCAGCACCGTCGGCGCTGCTTTTTTGAACAGAAGCGGTCCGATCGGTTCCGTCAGCATCATCTGCCGCTGCTGTTCGCTGTTTACGCGCATGGCTTCCCCCGTTTCCTATTCGGCTTTGACCGGACGCCCCGCGCCGATCTCAAAATGGTACTGCACAATGCCGAGGTCGATCTTCGAATACGGTCCCTTCAGCGCGCGGACCGACGCTTCGCCGTCTTTGAGCGTAATGCGGAATCGCTGCTGGTTGATCGCGGTCGGCGCGAGAAGCGCCGCCTCGACGCCGTCCCGGAACCAGTCCGGCACCGGACCGGTCGTCTCCGTCACCTGCTCATAGGTCTTGCTCTTATGCGGTTTACCGGGCTTTGCGGCGTACCCGATCGAGATGATCGCGGCAAGCGTTTCGCCGTCGTTCAGGTGTCTTTGGACGTTCCCCTTCTTGTATGACCCGGCGATCCAGCAGGTGGAAAGCCCGATCGTCTCCGCAAGGAGCACAAGCCGCTCACCGTAATACCCCGAAAGGCGATGGAGATCGTCCGTGTCCGGTCCCGCAAGCGCGATGTAGTGATCGGCGTTTCTGAACGAGCCGTATGCCCAGAGCCCCCTGATCGCTTCCGGATCGTTCAGGAAAAGGCGGATGGACAGTCCGCTCTCCGCATTGCATGCCGCAATCTCGTCCTCCAGAATCTTCCGGATCTCGCCGTCGATGGGGCGTTTCAGATACTGACGCACCGAATGCCGCGCGTCGATCGCCTCCCGGATCGTCATAGCCGTGTCCTCCCGCTGTTGATGTTTTCATTATAATATGCCGCTGTGCCGCTTGTCAAATGCCGACCGTTGCAAAATGTGTATGTTTTCTTTATAATAGAGGAAAACCCCCGGAGGCTGTTATGATCGAAAGCGTCATTTTTGATATGGACGGACTGATGTTCGATACCGAGCGGCTGTATGTGCGCTCGCTGGAGGAGTATGTGGGACCGAAAACCGGCATCGCCTTCCCGCGCGAAAGCATTCTCAGAACACTCGGCAGCAACCACGCCGATTTTGAACGGATGTTCCCGACGCTGTTCGGTACGGAGATCTCGTTTTCCGACTGTTACGCGATGATCGAATCGTGGATGAAGCACGAAATGGAGACAAACGGCGTTCCCGTGAAGCCCGGACTCTATACGCTTCTGGACGCGCTGAAGGCAAGCGGCGTCCGCATTGCGCTCGCCACCGGCACAAGCCGCCATATCGCCCTCGAATACCTCCGCCGCACGGACACGCTCGGATATTTCGACGCGTTCGCGTTCGGCGATCAGGTCGTGCACGGCAAGCCGGACCCGGAGATCTTTCTGCTCGCATGCAGCAATCTGGGCGGCACGCCCGCAGCCACGGCGGTCTTTGAGGATTCGGTGAACGGGCTCAGGGCGGCGCACGCCGGCGGATTCTTTTCGATCTGCGTGCCGGATCTGATCGACCCGCTCCCCCTCCTCGACTTCACGCCGGACGCAGTGCTGCATACGCTCGACGAGGCGATCCCGCTGATCTGTGCAATCAACCGCGCAAACTGAGTTTCCGTCCGCACCGGCGCCGTCCGGTGCATTCTTTTTTTCATAACCGTGTCCGATTTTCGAGTCTGCAGGGCTCTTTATAGGTGAAAACCGGTTTTACGAGGTACATATGGAACAATACGAAACATTCAATCACGTCTACGACGTCACGCGCGACACGCTGTTAAGATGGCTTCTGCCGCGCATCCGGTCAAGCGCCGATGTCGAGGACCTGATGCAGGAGATCTACAAAAAGCTCTACCGCAAGATGACGGGGCACGGCATCCGCGAGCCGGAAAAGTACGTGTTCGGCATTGCGAAGAAGGAGCTTGCAAAATTTTACCGGCATCGGGCAAAGGTACAGAGCTGTGAAGCGCCGATCCCCGAGCAGCCGATCGACGAGGGACCGGAGCCCGAGGACATCGTGCTCGACCGTGAAGCGGAGCGCGAGATCTGGGATCTCATCAAGGCGGAACCGCTTCCGAGCTATCAGGCGTTCACGCTGTACTACGGACTTTCGGTGCCGACCGGCGAGATTGCAAAGGAGCTCGGTCTCTCCGAGGACGCCGTGCGAAAGCGTCTGTCCCGGACCCGGGCGCGTCTCCGCAGATACTTATCCGAACGGACAAACGTTTCCGAAGCGGAACGGAAAGGAGTTTCCCATGAATGAAAAAGAATTGTATGAAAGCATTGTGAAAAACCGGATTCTGGATGACGATACGATAAAGCGCGCAGCGAGAACGGCGATCCCGAAAAAGCGCGGCGTCTTCGACCGGATTCTGAAGCCCGTGATTGCGATCCCGGTTGCGGCAGCACTGCTGCTTTCGATCGCGCTGATGATCCCCTCCGCCCGCGCCGAGGTGTTCTCCTGGTTCTCCCCCGCAAGCGCGCAGGACTATCTGTCCGCCGATCCGGGCGAGCGCACGCCCGATCCGGAACTCGACGCCATGATTACCGGTCCCGATCTCGCCGAGACCGAAATCAAGGTGAATTACGTCGCCGACGAACCCTACTGGCGCGAGATCGGCAAAAACTTCTCCGCAACGCTCGGCGAGACGGCTTACGACGGGCAGTCGATCTATATCTCCGTCAATTTCGACGGATTGTCCGGGTATGCCATGTTTGAAAACATGTGGGCCGCGGAAGTTTCCGCAGGAACGCCTCTGCCGTCGCTCCTTGCGGAAAAGGTCGATCCCGAAATGGTCTGTTATTATCACGAAGACTATTCCGACATGACCCCCTTCCTTTCCGGCGCTATGGAGCATTGGAACGGTCCGGACAATTTCCTGTTTCTGACGCTGGAGGACGGGACGCATCTCTGCGCTCAGGCGGAAGCGGTGCGCCGCCCGGTCGACGACGCGTTCCGTCAGGCGTTGACAAACGAGTTCGGCACCGATGATTTCTTTACCAAAGACGCCGCGCGCGCCTTCCGGGAACGCGCCTGGGAACACGTCAAAGAGAATGGCATGCGCGCGATCTCAAATGTGCATATGCCGGATCCGGAGACGTATCGCTTCTACCCGGACAACGGAAAAACGCTCGCCGACAGCATTGACGAAGACGGCTTCCTCACGCTGCGCGTGAACTACCGGGTCTCGATTGATCACGGCGAGGATTCGGAAACCAAGCTCGACATTGATCTCGGTACGGTCAAGATCAACATGACGGCATACCGGAACGCAAAGCAGCGGCAGATCGAAATGCCGGACGACGCGGTTTCCCTTTCCGGCGACGTCGTTTTCGGCGGATGCGGATTCGACGGACAAAGAAGATTCCGCGTTGCCAACTATCCCGCGAACCTCGACGGCGTTGCGCTTCGGGTCGTCTCCCCCGGCGTCGTCGACATTTTCGGCATCCATGACCTGAAAATTCTCATCACGATGCCGGACGACTGGAGCGAGGAAATGAAGAAAGCGTTTGCGGACGAGCTCTCCTTTGACATCCGGATCGACGGCGATCTCACCGTCAATTCGGGCAGCCGCAGTGACCGGAACGACAGCGGCAGCTATACGCTGACGCTCAACATTGTCGACACGATTCCGTTCGAGCGCATCCGTTCCATGCAGACGATCACCCTGACGCCCTGCATACAATGGTATCTGAACGCAAAGATCAGCAAAGTTCTTCCGGACGGTTCCCTGGAACCGGTCAGAATCGTGCCGATTGCAGCGGACGGGTTCTTCGACGAGGCAACGCTGGAGCCCGGCACGCCGGTCGGTTACGACGGCGAAAGCCGCGACTTCCCGGAATACGCGATCACGCTGTACGTCCGCTGATGTCCGATCAATAATAAGAGGCTGTTCACACGTCGGGACGGACGTATGAACAGTCTCTTTCTGTATGCCGTTTTTTCGGGCCGCGCGGGGATCATACGGATTCGCGGCGCGGTTTTTCGTTACATGGCTTTGATCGCTTCGACGACGGCAGAAAGGTGCATGCCGAACGACGCCTTGACGAGGATCGTATCGCCGTCCTGAAGAAGCGCGGGAAGATCGGCAAGCAGCGCGTCGACGGTCTCATACGCGTCCTTCGGATCGAACGCGGCGTTTTTTGCAAGCGTTCCGACGGTCAGCATGCGGTCGATGCCGAGCCTCTTTGCGTATGCGCCGATGCGGGCGTGGAACGCGGGCGCGTCCGGTCCGAGCTCCAGCATGTCGCCGAAGATGCAGACCTTTCTGCCGGAAGCGCCGTTCAGCACGTCGAGCGCGGATTCCATCGAGGTCGGGTTGCAGTTATACGCGCCGTCGATGATCGTGAAGCGATCCGTGCGCACGACGCCCGACCGCCCCGCGCCGGGCTGAAACGCCGAAAGCGCGGCAAGCGCGGCGGCGTCCGGCACGTTGAGAAGATGCGCGACGCAAAGTGCCGCAAGCGCATTCTGCACCATATGCTTTCCCGCAACGTGCAGCGTCACCGGAAGACGCGATCCGAACAGCTCGGCGGTGAACGATACGCCGGACAGACCGTCCTGCCGGAGATCGACCGCGCGGACGTCGACATCCTCCGAGAATCCGTAGGTGATCGCATGCGGGATCGTGCGAAGATACTCGTCGTCGCCGTTTGCGATGACCGTGCCGCCGGGACGCATGTGACGGAGCATTTCGGTCTTGCCGCGGAAGATCCCTTCGCGCGAGCCGAAAAATTCGATGTGCGCCTCGCCGATGTTCGTAAAGAGGCAGATCGTCGGCTGCGCCACGCGCGCGATCGCGTCGATCTCGCCGAAATGGTTCGTGCCGAGCTCGGTCACGGAGACCTGATGGCTTTCGTTGATCTGCAGGATCGTCGTCGGGACGCCGGTCTGGTTGTTGAGATTGCCCACGGTGGCGTGCGTGTTGAGCGTCGTTTCGAGAACTGCCTTCACCATTTCCTTGGTGGTGGTCTTGCCGACGCTGCCGGTGATGCAAACGACCGGGATATCGAACCGCTCGCGGTGCATCTTCGCGATGTTCTGATACGCGAGCACGGTGTTCTCCACGCGGATATGCGGATAGGGCACGTCGGTGTCCGAAATCGAGAGGACCGCGCCCTTTGCCATGGCGTCCGGAATGAAGCGGTGACCGTCGAACGTGCCGCCGCGGATCGCAACGTACGCCATGCCGGGCACGAGCGTCCGGGTGTCGATCGTGAGCCCGTCGATCACGGGGTCGCCGAACCCGGACGGCGCGTAAAGCGTGCCGCCCGCGGCATCCAGCAGTTCACGGATTGTAAATCTTGCAGCCATCTTATTTTTGCAGCGACAGCGAGATGATCGTGTCGCAGAGACGTTCGTAGGAGTACCCTATGACCGCCGCTTCCTGCGGCAGCAGGGACGTCGGCGTCATGCCGGGCAGCGTGTTCGCCTCGAGGCAGTAGGCTTCGCCGGACGCGGTGAGCAGAAAGTCGATGCGTCCGTACACCGAAAGCCCGAGGAGCCGGAAAACCTGCAGGGCGATCGCCTGGATCTTTTCGGTCGCGGCGTCGCCGATCTCCGCGGGCGTGACCTCGCGCGCGGCGCCTGCCTGATACTTGTTCTTGTAGTCGTAGAAGCCGTGCAGCGGAATGATCTCGATCGGCGGGAGCGGCGTCTCTCCGAGGATCCCGCAGGACAGCTCGCGTCCCTTGACGAATTCCTCGACGAGGATCGTGCGTTCCATGGAGAATGCGAGCTTCAGCGCGTCATAGAGATCGCGCCGGTCTTCGACCACGGAGACGCCGATGGACGAACCGCCGTTGCAGGGCTTCACCACGCAGGGAATCGGCAGCGCATCGGGATCGAACGGTTCTCCCGCGACGATGAGCCTGCCCTTCGGCGTGAGGATGCCTGCGGACTCGAACATCTGCTTGCTGATCCATTTGTCCATCGCGCTGCGGCAGCCCTTTGCGCCGGAGCCGGTGTAGCGGATCCCGCGCGCGTCGAAGAACGCCTGCAGCTCGCCGTTTTCGCCGCAGTCGCCGTGCAGACCCATATAGACGATATCCGCCTGTTCGCAGATCTCGGGGACGTTGCATCCGATGTACTCGTTGAACCCCTCCCTGCGGGAAAGGCGCAGCGCGTCCAGATCCGGTTCCGCTTCCGAAACACGGTACGGCGGCAGCGGCTTTGCATCCCGGAAGAGATCGGTTTTTCCGTCCCAATCGGGCAGCCCGAAGAAGAGGTCGACCAGGATCGCCTGATGACCGAGAGAAAGCAGCGCGTTGGTTGCCATCGTGCCGCTGGAAAACGATACGTCGCGTTCGGGGGAAAGTCCGCCCGCCAAAACCACAATTTTCATACTCATACCTCGCTATTTTATCTTTATATCATATTTTTCGCGATATGACAACCGATTCTTTCGGATCCGGACAAAATCCGCCGATCAGCGCATACATTGCACCGAACGCGCGAAAAAAACGCGCTTCGGAAAGGCGAATTGTGAAACGGATCCTCCTTTTGACGCTGCTGCTTCTGCTGCCGTTCGGCTGCAGAAAAACCGTACCGGACGCCGCGCCGTTTTCCGGGACGGACGTCGGCATCCGGGACGTCGCGCTTCTTTCGGCGCGCGCAGAGGAACTGCGCTTCCGGATCGAACGCGGGGAGCTTTCCGCCGCGCAGGCAAAGGCGAAGCTCGACGCGCTTTCGGAGGCGCAGACGCAGCTTGAAACCGCCGCGGCGATCGCGCGCATCCGGTACTGCCGCGACGTGACGGACGCGGAAAACCGGCAGGCATACGGCGCGCTTTGCAGACAGCTCGACGCGCTTTGCGGCGCGCTCGCCGCCTGCAGACTTTTGACGGAACATCCGGCGGAACGCGAACAGAATGCGCTCCTTCGCACGGCGGCGCTGTGCGATCCCGCGGTGCGTGCGCTTTTCGCGCGGGAGCGGGAACTGCTCTTTGCCTACGAGGCGCTTCCCCTGACGCTGACCGTGCCGTACGGCGGCAGGCAGTGGAACGGAAACGCGATCCTGTCCGACCAGACGCTTCCGGAGGCGGATTTTGCGGCGCTGTACGAAACCTATATGACGCTGTTTCACGATCGCGCGGCAGATCTCTATCTGGAACTTGTCGACGTCCGGAACCGGATCGCCGCGGCATGCGGCTGCCGTACCTATGCGGAATATGCGTGTCCCGACCGCATGGACGCGGAGGCGGCGGCGTTTTCGGCGCGCGTGAAGGCGGCGTTTGTTCCGCTGCTCCCGGAATGGACGCCCGACCTCCTGCTTGCGGCGGGCAGGCTGTACGGCATGACGTTTCCGCAGGAGGAGACGCTGACCGCCGTCGGCGAAGCGATCGCGGACCTGCTGCCGGAGCTTCGGATCCCCTGGGACGGGATGCTTGCGCGCGATCTTTACGATCTCGGACCGGAGGAAACGCGGTACCCGCTGTGGTTTTCGATCACGCTTCCGTCGTACGGCGTTCCGTATCTGTTCGGCACGTGGACCGGCGGATCCGACATGCCGGCGATGCTCGCGCACACATTCGGACAGTTCGCATCGCAGTTTCGTAACAAAGATGTAAACAAATTCGGAAACCCGTTCGAATGCGCCGAATTTCGGGCGGCGGGACTTGAACTGCTGTTGATTTTGCGGTATGATAGGCTGTATGGTAATATGGGTCCGGCAGCCGAAACCGCAGAGCTGATCTTCACGGTATACACGCTCGCGGCGCTCTGCGCGGAGGACGCGTTCGAGCGCTTTGCTTATGAAACGCCGGACCTTTCCGAAGACGCGCTGGATGCGGAATACGCAAGACTTCAGGATGCGTACGGGCTTTCGCCGCTGACCGGCGACCCGCGTTCGTGGACGCAGAGCGCGCGTCTGTTCGAATCGCCGCTTTCGGGGATCGGACGCGCGGCGGGAACCGCCGCCGCGCTGGAGCTGTACCGCATCGCAAAACAGGATCCGCGCCGCGCCGTTTCAGCGTACCGTTCGGCGCTGTCGGAGGATCCGGACGCCGCATTCCGGGACGTTCTTCTGCGTGCGGGATTGCCGGATCCGTTTGCGGCGGACACATTGAAACAGACGGCGTACGGACTGAGCAGCATACGCCGGGACAGAAAGATCGAGTAAGAAAGGGTTACGACAACATGAAGAGAGTTTGGTGCATACTGCTTGCATTGCTCATGATCGCATTGATGATTCCGTACGCAGCGGGCGACGGCAGCTTTTCCGTCACGTATAAAATGCCGGGAGGACAGCCCGAAAGCCGTCTTTCCGACGCGGACGTGATGACGCGGCTGACCGTCAAGAAGGGCAAGAGCGTCGAGCTCGCCCTCTCGGACGCCGGCGCGGGCAGAACGCTGTACCTCGAATGGTACAAGCTGCCGAAGGATGCGGTGCTGGAGCAGCTGGACGGCGGCGGCAAGCTCATACGGTCGTACCCGTTCGTTTCCCCCTCGCGCTATGCGGAGGAGATCCCGCTGGACGCTTTCTGCAAAAAGATCGTTCTGAAGGCGAAGGCGGCGGACTGCTCCGTCTCCACCCTGCTCGTTTCGGAAACAAAGCCGTCTTCCGATTACGGCTGGCTCGTCTCCGAGCCCGTGACCGCGGACATGCTGATCGTTGCGCCGACGCCGGAGGACGTGATGGAAACCTTCGGACCGACGCTTGCGTACTATGCGGCGGGACACGGCGTCCGGGTCGGGATCGTCGTGATGACGGTAGGACACCGCTATACGCTGAAAGAGCTCGATCACGCGCTTCTTGAAATGGGCATTTCCTATGCGCCGATCACGATCGGCATCGACGATCAGAACTACAACGGCTACGTGTCCCCCTCGCAGCCGAAAACCCGTGCGGATCAGCTCCGCGACATGAAAAAAGCGTGGAACGAAAGTGAAACCAAACGGACGCTTGCGTCGATCCTCGAACAGCTGCAGCCGAAGGTCGTGCTGACCGTGGAATCCGACGACGCAGACATTCGAACCGATCTGACCTATTCGATCGTGAAGGACGCGGTCGAAGGAAAATCCGTGAAAAAGCTCTATATCGCTTCCGCCTCCGGCGAGACGACGCTCGACTGCGAGGTCCCGATGGGAACGCTTTCCGGCAAGTCCGCGCACGCGTTTGCGACGGAAGCGTACCGTCTGATGCTGTCCCGCGGGATGTACCGCTTTATGCTGCCGAAGACGCCGGGCTACCGTCTGGAGAAGCAGACGGTCGGCGAGGATGCGGCAAAGAACGATCTTCTGGAAAACATCGACCGTTCGTCGCTGTCCGGCTATGTTGACGCCGCGTCCGCACCGGTCGTGACACCCGCGCCGACCGATGTGCCGCCCGTAACCGAGGCGCCGCTCACGCAGGAGGCAACCGAAGCGCCCGTGCAGCAGGAAGCGCCGACCGTCGCGCCCGCGCCGGCTGCGGAGGGTTCGTCCGATACGCCGTTCGTCATTGAAGAGGAGATCGTCGTCGGAGACGAAACGATCCCCGTGACCGCATCGTCCGCGCCTGCCGAAGCGTCGAAGCAGAAGAACGGGCTGTTCTCCTGCGGCGGATCCAAAGAAGCACAGGTCAGCGTCGAGCTGGACACGCCGGAACCGGTCGTCACCGCAGCGCCGACCGCCGTTCCCACCCCGGAACCGACGCCGGAGCCCACCGAGGAACCGACGCCGGAACCCACCGAAGAACCCACGCCGGTGCCGACCGAGGAACCGACGCCGGAGCCGTCGGAAGAACCTGACGCGGAACCGGCGGACGAGCCTGCCGCTTCGAGCCGCTTTGAACCGACGAATTTCGACGAGCATTTTCTCAACGAGGGCGAGCCGGAGTTCGTCTCCTTCGACAGCGAAAACGGCGAGTGGATCTACCGGTCCGACATCCTTGCGGTCGAGATCACGCGGGTCACGACGACGGGCAAGGACGGCGGAAGGACCATTCCGGTGGTGTACTTCGTCGCGCATATCTACGAGCGCGGCTACGACAGCTTCCGTCCGACCTTCGGCGGCTGGAATCACAACGGTCAGACGCGCGACGACGCGCGCAATATGGCGAACAACGCAAAGGCGGTGCTCTGGATCACTGGCGACAACCTGATCCAGATGGACGCCCAGATGAAGGGCACGCTGATCCGCGACGGCTATATGTTCCAGAAATCGACGCGCATCGACTCCTGCTGGCTGAACCCAAAGACGCATACGCTCGAGATCGTGCACAAGAACGAGCGGACGGCGGAAGACCTTTGGGACAGCGGCGTCGAAAACTGCTTCTCGTTCGGACCGACGCTGGTGGAAAACGGCGTGGTGAATCAGAAAACGAAGGACTCGCGGCGCGAGATCAACCCGCGCACGATGATCGGCATGATCGAACCGGGACACCTGATCGCGGTCGTCGTGGACGGCAGACAGCCCGGCTACAGCGAGGGTCTGAGCGGCATTCAGACCGCGGAGCTGATGGGCGAACTCGGCTGTCAGACCGCATACAACCTTGACGGCGGCACGTCCGCCACCATGATCTTCATGGGCGTCAAGATCAACCGCCACGGCACGGAGATGTACCGCGGCGCCGGCGCAAAGGCGCGCACCATGCCGGACGGTCTCACCTGGGGCTACTCGAAGCTCGTCGGGACCTTCGACGACAAACAGGAAAACAACGGTTGACCGAAATGACTGAAACGACCGGAACGTGCAGAAAACGGAATTGGCTGCTTTTGGGTGCGGCGATCCTGTTCGCCGCGCTTCTGGCCGTTCTTTGTTTGCTGCTGCGTCCGAAACCCGGCGCACCGGACCGCTTCGTGATCCGTTACGGCAGCGGTGAGGCGCTGGAAATACCCGCACGGGAAACAAGAACCGTCGTCATCCGCGACGGAAAAATCGTCGATGAAGCGACGGGCGAAGGGGACGAAAACGTGATCCGCATCGAAAACGGCACGGCATGGATGGAAACGGCAAACTGCCCGCATCACGAGTGCATGAAGCAGGGCGTGCTGTCCGCCGATACGGTCGGCTCGCGTCCTTTGGGCACGTGGATCGTCTGCGCGCCGCACCGCGTTTACGTCGAATATGCGGGGGACGGGCAATGAAGATCCGTACGCTGACCCGTATGGCGATCCTCGCCGCCGCCGCGCTGATTCTCAGCTATCTCGATTCGCTGATCCCGCTTGTGCCGTCCGTTCCCGGAATCAAGTTGGGACTCTCCAATCTCGTTCTTCTGTACGCAGTCTTTTATATGACGCCGTTTGAAACCGTGCTTCTGATGCTGCTGAAGGTCGGTCTCTCGTCGCTGCTGTTCGGCAACGCGACCGGCGCGCTGTATGCGTTTGCGGGCGGCGTTCTTTCGGTTTCCGGCATGCTGTTTCTGCACCGCATTCCGAAGATCTCCCCGATCCCGGTCAGCGCCGCGGGCGGGATCCTGCACATCGTCGGGCAGAGCCTTGTCGGCTGTGTGCTGATCTCCTTCCGCCCGATGATCGCTTACGCGCCATGGCTTTTGATTTCCGGCACGGCGACCGGCATCCTTCTGGGCGTTGCGGCGCGCGCGGCGTTTTACGGCATCGAACGGTATGAAAGGAGGAAAGCCGCATGAAACGGGTTTTTGCGCTTCTGCTTCTCCCCCTCCTGCTGCTCGGCTGCCGCGCCGAAACCGCGCACTCCGCCGCGGGCTTTGCCTGCGACACGGTCGTGACGATCACCGCGTACGCGCCGCAGGAAACGGTCGACGCCACGCTTCGCATCTGTTCGGATTACGAAAAGGTCCTGAGCAAAACAATCGCGGGGAGCGACATCGACCGGCTGAACCGGGCAGGCGGCGCCCCGGTCGGGGTGCAGCCGGAAACGGCGGCGCTTCTTGCGCTTGCGGTTGAGATCGGCAGGGAGAGCGGCGGCGCGTTCGACGTCACGATCGCACCCGCCTCCGCGCTGTGGGACTTTCGCGCGGACGAGCCGGAACTGCCGGATCCGGACGCGCTTTCGGACGCGTGCCGCAGAATCGATTTCCGCAACATCGCGATCGACGGAACCGTCGTGACGCTCGAAAACGGCGCCGAGATCGACCTCGGCGGGATCGCGAAGGGCTATATCGCGGACTGCGTCGCGGACTATCTCCGGTCGCAGGGCGTGACGTCCGCCTGCATCAACATGGGCGGCAACGTCGTCACGATCGGTACGAAGCCGGACGGAAGCCCGTGGACCGTCGGCGTGCGCGATCCGAACGGTACGCCGGAACAGAGCGAGGAGGTTCTGTCCCTCTCCGACGCGGCGGTCGTCACCAGCGGCACCTATGAGCGCGGCTTCGATCTCGGCGGCGTGCGTTACCACCACATTCTCGATCCGGAAACCGGCATGCCGGTGCAGAACGGGCTTGCGTCCGTCACGATCGTCGGCACGCGCTCCGCGCTGTGCGACGCGCTTTCCACCGCCTGCTTCGTGCTCGGCGAAGAAAAAAGCCGCCCCGTTCTGGAACGGTACGGCGTACGCGCGATTTTCCTCTATGCGGACGAAACGCGTTCGGAATATCCCAAACCGTAAACGGAGCAAAAAAAAGATCCTTCGGTGATGACGCCGAAGGATCTTGTTGTTTCCGGATTACGCTTCCGCGTAGGTGGTCATGCGGCGGATGAGGTCGAAGCAGAGGGTGAAGATATCCTCGCGGTTTTCATCCATGACGTGCTCGATCACGACGTCGTTGACCACGCCGGTCATGCCGGTGCTGTAGTTGGTGATCATGCCGAGCGCGGCGTATTCGATGCCGAGATCGCGGCACAGCGGCGCTTCGGGAACGATGCTCTGACCCACGACCTGCGCGCCGAGCATACGCAGCGCGCGCGCTTCCGCGGCGGTCTCAAAGCGCGGACCTTCGAGGCAGGCGTAGACGGCTCTGCCGGAATACGGGAATCCGTGCTGCCGGATAAGCTCCTCAAGAACGTTGTTCAGCGATTCACTGAAGATCTGCTCCATGCCGGTGTGCAGCGCGGTGCGGTGTTCGCGTTCGAACGAGGAGGGACGACCCTTCGTGAAATCCATGAAGTCGTTGATGAGGCAGTATTCGCCGAGCCGCATGGAATAATCGCATGCGCCGACCGAAGTCACGCCGATCGCGTGGGTGACGCCGATCTGATGCAGCGCATAGACGTTCGCGCGATAGTTGATGTCGCCCGGATCATGCGCATAGAGAATGCCGTGACGGCTCAGGAAGATGACCTCGTTGCCCTCTTTGAGCTTGCCCTTGAACACGACGACGTCGCCGTAGGGCGTAGAAACTGCCTGCTCCTTGTAACGGATCGGGAGCGTTTCAATGTTGGTACCGCCGATGATCGCGATTTTCATGATAGTAGAGAGTCCTCCGTGTCAGATTTGCGTCTCTATCATAGCACAGCAAACGCCAAAAGACAAGCGTGCGCGGCAATATATTCGACATTTTCCGACACGTGCCGACCGCACGCAGAGCGCAGGGAAGCGTTTCGCCGTTCCGCTTACGGCAGCGGCAGCGGGAACTCGGCAATCGGCTGCGATTGCGGATCCATCCGCATCTCAGAGGACCCCCACGGGACGTCATAGCGCCAGTCCTCGCCCACGGGCGTGCCGTTGAACGCCGTGCAGAAGCTGTTCGTAAGCGACAGCGTCACGCCCTGCTGCTTCACCGTTTCGTAGTCCGAGGGGAAGATCGGCACGATGCACGTAAACTTGCCGAACGGGCCGTAGCTTTCGTGTCCCGGGAACGCCCATTCCCCGTCGCTCCCCACGCGGTATTTCACCGTCATGCCGGTCGATTCGCCGTAATGGTTGGGATGCAGAAGCGCATTCGTGTACTGCTCCGTCCAGCCCTCCGGCGCGCTTTCCACGGTGTAGGTCACATAGACGCCGGTCTGACGGTAGACCGCCTCCTCGCGCAGCACCACGCCGTCGAGGCTGACTCGCTTGTTATAATAGACGGGAGGCTTGTTGGGATCGCTCCAGTCGTCCACGGTCAGCACCACGCTGCCGGAGAGCGGGCGCAGCGTCACCACGGGCTTTGACGCCTCCTGCGC
>CAMPAN010000014.1 GCA_946631895.1 uncultured Clostridia bacterium | reverse complement strand
TACTGTTGAACGGCGTGATGGGACTTTGCGGCGAATCGGGCGAGGCGATCGACCTCGTCAAGAAATGGATGATGCAGGGGCACGAACTGGACAAGTCGCATCTTGCAAAAGAGCTCGGCGATGTCGCGTGGTATCTTGCCGAGACCGCGACCGCGATCGGCTATGATCTTGAAACGATCCTTCAAAACAACATCGACAAGCTGAAAGCCCGCTATCCCGAGGGCTTTGACGCAGACCGCTCGATGCACCGCAAGAGCGGAGACGAGTAATTGAAAACGAAAACGCGCCGGAGGAAACCCCTCCGGCGCTTGTTTCATTCCGTTATTGATACGTGAGCCAGCCGTTGGCCTCGTACGCGTTAGCGGGATCGACCGTAAAGGTGAAGCTGAATGTGCCGATCAGCACGCGCTCGCCCTGCTTATTCAGATCGTACAGCGCCCAGTCCTTGACCTCGAACGTGATCGGACCGTCGTACATATCGAGCCGCATCGGCGAGACGAGCTCCCATTCGCCGTTGTCCCAGCGGTTGCGCTCCATGCTGTACGCGTCGAGCATGTCCCGGATCGCTTCGTCGCTTACGCGGTAATCGCGCTGTTCGCCGTACATGTCCTTGATCCGGTACCGCTCCGCCTTCACGCCGTTGATGTAGACCTCCGGCCGTGTCTCCCGCGAGATCCCCTCCGCCGCAAGGTGGTCCGCCTTGTAGTAGATGCGCATCGTGCCGTTTTCAAGGAACTGCACACGCTTGATCGTGACCGTCGAACCGTTCTGCTCGTCGGAAACGTCCTTCACGTCAATTGCTTTTCCGCGATCCTCGAACGACATGACCGGATCGTCGAACGACGTCGCAAGACGCGGTTTTTCAAACCACGCGTCGCGCTCGGCGTCGCTCTGCGGCAGCGTGACCGCACCGGTTTTGCGGTCATATCGGAATACGAAGTGGACCTCGTCGACCGGCGGGAAAACGCGATCGTACACATTGCCGTTCGCGTCGACGTCCCGGTCGCTTTCGGCGCCCTTTTCGGCGCGTTCGCAGGCGACCGTCAGCGTATCGGTGATAAACGCGCGGTCCGCATAGTACGGCAGGTGCATCAGCAGCGTCATGATCCATGTTCCGTCCTCCTGCTGCTCCTCCGTCATGCCGTAGATCGCCGACTGCACATAGTAGCCATTCATGAAGAAGGTAAGCATCTGCCGATCCGCGAGCATATTCTGTTCCGTACGGTAGCGCATGCCGAGCAGCAATCCGTCCTCGCCTGCGGTAATGTCATCGATCACGACGTTGCCGAAATCCTGATGAATCTCTATTGCTTCGTCCGGCAGATCCGCAACGAGCTCGTGCCGGAATTCGTCGTTCTCACGTCCGTATTCGAGGATCTTTTGGGTCTCTGCTTCGATCCGTGCCTCGCGCATGGCTTCGGTCTCCTCATACCGGAACGGAATGGAGAACGAGCCGATCTCGCCGAGGCGGTTGCCGTCCCGGTCACAGCGATACAGCGTGCCGGAAAGCGTCAGCTCCGCGCCGTTTTTGAGCACGTCGGGCAGCGTTTTGAACATCATCGTTAAGTTTCCGTGCTCGCCGATGCCCGCGCCGATCGGGAAATCGGGCTTAGAGTACGGCGTATAGTCGACGCCTTCGTAGGTCAGACGGAAATCGCGCGCGTCGGTGCCGATCGCGCAGAAGGTCTCATAGCCGTTCATGACCTCCTCCTTTGCGGGCGGATCGCCCTCCAGGAATGCGCGATCGAAGGTCAGCACGACGCCGGTGGTCTCGCTTTCCAGCTTGAAGTCGATCCAAAGATCCTGCGGGTCGTTCATCAGCGACACAAGCGAAAGCTTCAGGTCGCCGACCTCGGCAACGCCCTCGATCGGTGTGTCGTACATCGTGGTGTCCACGATCTGTTCCGCTAACGCGCGTGCGTCCCGGTAGCGTTCGTCCTCCGTCTCGTGCAAACGTTCCTCGCTCGCTTCCTTCATCTTTCCGGACGTGCTGACCGCAATGCCGACCGCTGCGGCGGTTCCGATCGCAAGCACCGTGATGACCGCGGCGATCAGGATCGCAAAGGTGCGACGCTTGATCGGCAGACGCAGCGCGGCGCGCGGCGCTTCCTCCTTCGTTTCGTTCTGCAGCGTCCGCACCATGCGGCTTTTGAACGCCGACGACGCGGTAATATCATCATAGCCCTTATAAAACCTGTTCATACGCTTCTCCTTCCATGATTGCCCTGAGCTTTTTTCTTGCCCGACTGAGTCTCGAGCGGGTCGTGCCCTCGCGTTCGCCGAGGATCTTCGCGATCTCGCGGATCGTGTACTCCTCGTAATAGTAGAGGTACACGGCGTCGCGGTCGTGCTCCGGAAGCCGCCGAACGGTTTCGAGCAGTTCGAAGCTCTCCTCGGAATACGCCGCCGCGATCTCCTCGTTCAGCGGAACGCTTGTGCGCCTGCTCGCCCTTCGCGCCTCGTCGATGCAGATGCGGATCGCCGTTTTGATCAGCCACGCCTTTTCGTGCTCGCGCGTTTCAAACCGCGGCTGCCGCTTCATCAGGCGTTCGAACGTGCTCTGCACGACGTCCTCCGCCTCCGCGATGCTGTTCACGCGGTTCAATGCGATGCGCATCAGCATGTCGGAATAGGTTTCCACGATGCGGACGATCTCGCGATCCCGGTTCGTTTGGTTGTTTCTCTGCTCCATCGCTCATTCTCCTTTCACCCATAAGACGGATGAAGCGGGCAATTTGCTGCAATCATGAAAAGAAAAAAACCGGGGGAAGGTTTTCCCCCGGATCGTAGCATGAAACGGCTTAGTCTTCGTATTCGTCCTCGTCCTCTTCGTCGTCACCGTCGCCGGTGATAAAGGACAGCAGACCGCGCTTTTTCTTGGGCGCCGGACGATCCTCTTCCTCTTCTTCGTAATCGTCCTCGTCCTCATCGACTTCCTCAATGCCCAGCATCCGGGCGAAGAAGCCCTTCTTGCGCGGCTTGCGCTCTTGGCGCTCTTCGCGATTGTCGTAATCGTCCTCGTCGTCCTCAGCGGGCGCGGGTGCGGGACGCGCGGCGGGACGGGTCGTCTGCTGCGCGGGACGCTGTGCCTTCGCCGCAGGTTCCTGACGGCGTGCGGGCTCTGCGCGGCGAACCGGTTCGATCACTGGTTTTGCAATCGGCGCGGGATCGGGTTCCGGAACGCGAAGCTCCGGCGCGACGGGCTTCTGACGAACGTCCAGCTCTTCGCGGTTTCCGTTGATCATCTTCATATAGTCGTTGAGATAACGCTGCACATCCGCAAGGATGTCGTCCGCATAGGCGCGCGCGCCGCTGCAGATGGAATCCGCGTTCTCTTCCGCTGCCTGACGGAGGTCGTCCGCACGCTTCACGGCAGCCTGATACACGGAGCTCTCGGAAACGAGACCTTCGTATTCCGCAACCGCCTGGCGGTAAACATTCTCCGCCGCCTCCTGCGCCTGCTCATGCAGTTCGTTTGCTTCCTTCTGTGCATCCGCGACGATCTGATCCGCCTGCTCGTTCGCGTCGCGAAGCGTGTTTTCCTTCTCTGCGATGATGCCGCATGCCCGCCGGATATCCTCGGGGATCGTCGCCTTAAGATCGTCCAGGAGTGCCAGAAGCTCCTCCTCGTCGATGATGCGGCGGCTGCCCGCGTTGTTAAACCGCGGCTTCGGACTGTCCGCAACCAGTTGTTCGATCTTCGAAAGAATGCTGAAGATCTTCATCGTTTGTACGCCGTTCATTTCTGCCTTGCCAACCTTTCCCGTAAGTAATGATAATTGCATTGCGGAACCAATCCTTCGATGGAACCGCCCATTTCTCCGATTTCACGCACATTCGAGCTCGAAAGGAACGAATGCGCGGGACTTGCCATGAAGTACACGGTGCGGATCTCCGGATTCAGATGCCGGTTCACCGCGTCAATCTGGAATTCGTACTCGAAATCCGTGATCGCCCGGAGTCCTCTGATGATGTACTGCGCGCCGATCTGCTTGGCATAATCCACGAGCAGCCCGCCGAACGCATCGGATCTGACGTTCTTCAGCCCTTCCGATTCGATCATGCGGTTGATCATCTCCACGCGCTCCTCCACCGAAAACACCGGTGATTTCGCGCTGTTGTTCAGGACCGCCACATAGACGAGGTCGAACAGTCCCGCCGCGTTTTTCAGCACATCCAGATGTCCGATCGTGAACGGATCGAAGCTGCCCGGATAGACGCCGATCTTCATGTTTCATCCTCCTCAATGAGTGAGTATCCGCATTTGCCGAAGCGCTTGGTCTTCGTCACGCGGAAAACGCCCGGAGCATCCTGCAGCGCAAGCTCCGCCGCGTGCTCCAATACGACAATACCGCCGGGCTTGATAAGCCCCCTCCGAAAGAGTCTCGCCACCGCATCCTCGGAGAGTCCCTCCCGGTACGGCGGATCCAGAAACGCAAGGTCGAAGGCCGCGCCTTCTTGCGAAAGCCGATCGATCGCCGCGGCATAGTCGAGATTCATCGTCTGCGCCGCGTTGTCAAACCCGAGCGATGCAATGTTGCGCCGGATGATCCCGACACAGGCGGGATTGCGGTCGTTCATGACGGCACGCTTCGCGCCGCGGCTCAGCGCTTCCAGTCCGAGGCTGCCGCTTCCCGAAAACAGATCCAGCACTTCCGCATACGGAATCCGGAACTGCAGGGAGCCGAAAAACGCCTCCTTGACGCGGTCGAGCGTCGGCCGGGTTTCAAGGCCTTCGAGCGTTTCCAGCTTTCTTCCGCGAGCCGTGCCCGCAATGATTCTGACCATAGAAACCCCTATATCTTGTATTGTCTATCCCATTTTAGCACCAAGGTATGGAAATTGCAATAGTTTTTGAATAATTTGTTAACATTTTTTCATGATATTATGTCCTTCGTAAAATTCGGGTAATTCCGCCGAAAAGAATTGACTTTTTCCGCGCATTCTTGTAGAATCTACAGCGGAAAAAGGGGGTAACATCCATGCTTCGCAGTACGCACGCGGTGATTCATCTTCCCGCGCTGTTGAAAAATATCCGGCTTGCCAAGCGCAGGCTGAAACCCGAAACGAAATTTCTGGCGGTCATCAAAGCGAACGCTTACGGTCACGGCATCACCGTCGTCGGCGAGTACCTGGAGCAGTCCGGTCTGGTCGATATGCTCGCCGTCGCCATTCCCGAAGAAGGCGCGCGTCTCCGCAACAGCGGCGTGACGCTGCCGATCCTGATCCTCGGCGTGACCGATCCCGATCATGTGCCCGTCGTCGTCGCAAAGGACCTCACCTCCGCCGTCTTCACCGCAAAGCAGGTGTACGCATTCGAGCGCTGGGCGGTATCTTCCGGCAAGACCGCGCACGTGCACGTCAAGCTCGACACCGGCATGCACCGCATCGGCGTCACCGACGACGCCATGCTCGACGAGCTTTTAGACGCGTTCGACGCCTGTCCGCACGTTTCGATGGATGGCGTGTTCACGCACTTTGCAAAGTCCGAGGCGGATCCGGAGTTCACGCATCTGCAGGCGCAGCGGTTCGATCATTTCGTCGCGCGGATCCGCGCCCGCGGCTATCGCCCGATCGTGCACGCGGCAAACTCCGCCGCGACGCTCGATTTCCCCGAGCTGCAGTATGACATGGTCCGTTTCGGCATCGCGCTTTACGGATACCATCCGGACCCGAAGCGCTCGGCGGGCAGCGGACTGATCCCCGCGATGTCGGTGATCACCTACATCAGCAATCTCAAAATGATCCCCGCGGGCGAAGGCGTCAGCTACGGACTCCGGTTCGTTGCGTCCCGTCCGACGTGCGTCGCCACCCTGCCGATCGGCTACGGCGACGGATACAAGCGCTGCCTGACCGGCAAGACGGACGTGCTGATCGGCGGCATGCGCTGCCCGCAGATCGGAACGATCTGCATGGACCAGATGATGGTCGACGTGACCGACGTGCCGGGCGTTGCGGTCGGCGACGAAGCCGTGCTGATCGGCCGTCAGGGCAACGAACAGATCACCGCAGACGAGCTTGCGGACAAGGCGAACACGATCTCCTACGAGATCCTGCTTTCATTCGCCGACCGCGTTCCGCGCGTGTATGAAAAAAGATAACGGCGCCGCCGTCCTTCGGGACGGCGTTTTTTCTTGACGGATGCACCTGCCTGACGCTATAATAACGGGTATGAAGAAACGGTTTCAAAACCTGAAAAATGCGAAAACATGGATCGCCGCCGCGATCGTCATCGCAATCGTCGCCGCGGGCGTCTGGCTTGCGTTCGGTCTGCGCAAACCGATGGCAAAGTACAACGCGGACCGCAGCGATGCGGCACAGGTGTATTTCGAGTATCTTGCGCATGCGGCGGACAGCAACCGCATCCTGTTCGAGACCGGCACGCTGCCGGAGGGATATGCCGACCGGGACAATGCGCTGAAGACGACCTCCTATGCGCACGCGACGGTGCTCGAGGTGCTCAGCGACGATTCGCACAAGGATCCGCAGACCGAGAACGTCCACGTCGGATCGCAGCGGCTTCTGGTCGAGATCACGACCGGCGAGCACAAGGGACGGCGCGTCGAGCTTACGAACTACATGAGCAAGCTCTTTGACAAGCACGCCGAAACAGGCACGTCGCTTCTCGTCTATGTGCTGACCGACCGCACGAATATGACGGACGGGCTCCCCGCGATCTCCCTCTCGGTCATGAACTACAACCGCACGTGGCTGCTGTTCGGGCTCGCCGCTCTGTTTCTGCTCGTCACGGCGCTCGTCGGCGGAAAAGTCGGGCTGCGCTCGATCCTCGGGCTTGCGCTGACGCTCGCCGCGGTGTGCTTTATCCTGGTTCCCGCGCTTCTCCGCGGCTTTTATGCGATCCCGTTCACGCTGATTCTCTGCGCGCTCGTAACCGTCGTCTGCTTCCTGCTGCTCGACGGTCTCTCCCGCAAGACGCTTTCCGCCATTCTCGGCACGGTTGCGGGGTTCTCGGTCGCCTGCGTCTTTGCCTGGATCGCAAGCCGGATCGCGCATCTCGACGGACTCGAATACAACGTCGCCGAAACCGATACGCTGATCCAGGCGAAATTCCAGGGCACGCTGATCAATATCCGCGGGCTGTTCGTTTCCGGCATCATCATCTCCGCGCTCGGCGCGGTCATGGACGTGTCGATGAGCATTTCGTCCTCGATCAACGAGCTCAAAACCGTCAATCCGGATATGGGCTTCTCCGCGCTGTTCAAGAGCGGCATGCGTATCGGACGCGACGCGATCGGCACAATGACGAACACGCTGATCCTCGCCTTTACCGGCGGCGCGCTCGTCAATCTGCTGCTCATCAAGTATTATAACTGGGACTGGAAGGCGATCCTCTCCGGCGATTACATCACGCACGAGGTCATCACCGGCATCTCCGGCAGCATCGGTCTGATCCTTGCCGTGCCGCTGACCGCGCTGATCGCCGCGGCGCTATGCGGGCGCGCGCATGCGCTTTCCGGCGCAAAGCAGCCGGTCGCGGACAAACCCGCCCGCCAGAAGAACTAACATCCCCACCGCTTCGGCGGTCATCGCATCTTCGTTTCCGAGCTCCAGCACCGCGCTCTGAAACAGCGTATAATCCCCGAACGCTCTCCATAACAGCATTCCGAAAGGCGCCGCGGCGATCGCGAGCGCCTTTGCGTTTGCGTCGCGGCAGAAGAGCGCGGCGAACACCAGCGCCGGCGCGGCAATCAGAAGCCCCTGTTCCGGAAACAGCGGCAGAAGATCGCACAGCTTCCACCCGAGATAGCCGCCGAACGTCGCTGCCGTGAGCGCGCCGAACGGATGATCCGTCGGGCTCAGGACCGCGGTCAGCAGCGCAAACGCGCACGACGCAAAGCAGAGCCGCACGGAGGGCGTACGCAGCGTCGGAACGAAGGTCAGCCCGAACAAAACCGGCAGCAAAAGCAAAACCGCCCGTTTCTTCCATTTGGGCAGCAGCATGTCGAACCACCCGCCCGCGGTGAGCAAAAGAGTCGTCAGAAGCGCGATCCGCGCCGTCCACATCATAAAAAATCACATCCCCCGTTTTTTCGGTTAGGATGTGATTTTCGTTTGATTGTATGCGTTATTTGAGGCGTTTTCCCTCGCCGTACACCGCGACGATGTCCTTCGGTTCGGCGATATAGACCGCGCGGTCAAAGCGCTCCTTGAGCGTCAGCCGTTCCGTATCGGGGTATTCGCGGTCGTCAATGACCACGGCATGCAGCTTGTCGCCCTTTCGGAATCCCGGCTTTGCGCCGAAGTACAGCGCGCCGGCGGTCGTGCCGAGATAGAATCCCTCCGCAACGGACAGAAACGGCGTCGTCCATTCGCTTTCGATGCGCTTGGTTTTGGAGGCGCGGATCGACATCTGGATCACGTTCAGCATCGAAAGATGCGCGCCGCCCGCAATGTCGCTGCCGAGCACCACGTTGATTCCTTCGTCAAGCATGGTCCGCACCGGCGCAACGCCGCTGCAGATATTCGTATTCGAGTCCGCACAGTGCACGACGGTTACGCCGTACTGTTTGATTGCGGCGCGTTCGCGTTCGTCGCTGTACACGCAGTGCGCCATCAGCGTATCGCTCTTCCACAGCCCGTATTTTGCGTAGGTTTCCCAATACTGTCTGCAGTCCGGATGCAACGAATGCACCCACTCGATCTCGCTCGTGTTCTCGGACAGATGCGACTGCACCGGCAGATTCCTTTCGTTTGCCAGCTTCCCGAGCCAATCCATCAGCGCGTTCGAGCAGGACGGCGTAAACCGCGGCGTAATGATCGGACGGATGCGGCTGAAGCGGTCGCACGCGTCGAGCCAGCGCAGCGTTTCGCGCTTGCTCTCCTCCGTCGTTTCGCAGTAATAATCCGGACTGTTGCGGTCCATATTGACCTTGCCGACGAAGCCCGAGATCCCCGCGCGTTCCAGTTCCTCCATCAGGATCAGCGTCGCGTCGGTGTGGAGCGACGAGAACACGGATACGCGCGTCGTACCGAACTCCACGAGCTGTTCCGCAAACCTTCGGTAATGCATCCGCGCGTAATCGGGGTCGGCAAAGCGCGCTTCCGTGCGGAAGGTATACGTGTTCAGCCAATCCAGAAGCGGCAGATCCATGCCCATGCCGAGCATCGGGTACTGCGGCGCATGCAGGTGCATATCGCAGAACGACTGCAGGATCAGCGCATCGCCGTAATCGGCAAGCTGCCCGCCTTTGAACCGCTCGGGCAGCGTTTCAAAAACGCCCTCGATCACACCGTCGGCGTTCAGAACGATGTAGCCGCTTTTGACCGTGTCCAGCTCGCCGAGCACCGGCACGGTCAGGATGTTGCCGTGCAGCACGGTACAGTGCGTTTTCTCCCCGGCGCGCGTGTCGATATCGTCCAGTTCTTTCCGAGGCGTTTCGACCGTCACAAGCCGGTCGCGGTGCTTCGCGATGACCTGTGAGCCGCCGACGTCGCCGGTGATCTGAAGCAGCTCCGGAAAGAGATCCTTCGGGAACAGCACCGGATTGCCGCGTTTTCCGTTTGCAACCGGCGCGACAATGCGTGTCGGGTCCTTTGAAAACGCTTCTGAAAGCGCGAGAACGGTCTTTTCGGTCACATACGGCTGATCTCCCACCGCATACAGAATCCCGTCAGGATCGCTCTTTAAGGCGTCCTCCGTGCCGATCACGACGCTCGAGGCGATCCCGCGTTCCGGATCCGGATTCTCCGCAACGCGATACTCCATCCGTTCCGCAACCATGCGGCGCTCCTCCGCCCCGGTTTTCAGTACGACGGTACGCGAAACGAACCGGTCCCGCATCCGGTCATAGAGCTCCAGCGCGTGCAGGAGCATCGGCTTTCCGTCGATCGGATAAGCCAGCTTGTCGCTGCCGAAGCGCTTGCCGCTGCCCGCGGCGGTCAACACCAGTGCAATCTTCATTTTCTGTACCTTTCCGACGGATTGCGGAATACGTACCGTCCGCAGTACGGCTTCACAAGCGTTCCGTTCTCCACGACGAGCTCGCCGTTCAGGATCACGTCGCGCGTGCGTCCGAGAACTTCCATGCCCTCGTACGGCGAGTTGTCGCAGGCATGCAGGTTCGTCTTCCACGAGATCGTATGCGGCGCGTCCGGATCAAAGATCACGACGTCCGCGTCGCTGCCCTCCCGCAGGACACCCTTCTTCGGGAACATGCCGAACAGCCTTGCCGCGCGCTCGCTCATCAGCAGCGCCATCTGCTCAAGCGTGATCGCGCCGGTCTTTACCGCGTAGGTATAGACGAGCTCCGCGCGGTTTTGTACCCCCGCGCCGCCGTTCGGGATCTTCGAAAAATCGTCCTTTCCCAGCGCCTTCTGCGCCATCGTGAACGAGCAGTGATCCGTGCCGATAAAATCGATATCCTTCTTTTTCATGCCGTCGAGGATTGCGGCACGGTCCTTCGCATCGCGAAGCGGCGGCGACATGACAAACTTTGCGCCGTCCGGATCGGCATAGCGTTTTACATCGAGTGTGATGTACTGCGGGCACGTTTCGGCATAGACCTCCACCCCGCGCCTCCGCGCCGCACGCACCTCACTGAGTCCGTCCGCCGTGGAAAGATGCACCACCCATGCGGGGTATCCGGATAGCTCCGAAATCCGCATCAGCCGCGCCACGCCTTCGGCTTCAACCGCCTGCGGGCGCGTCACCGGATGCGCCGTCGGGTCCATGTGTCCCTTCGCCTTCTCCTCCGCAATGCGCGCCTGCAGCACGTCGTAGTTTTCGCAATGCACGCCGATCACGCCGCCGCGTGCGCCGATGAACTTCTGCGCGTCGTAGATCTGTCCGTCGTTGACCTTCATCGCGTCGTAGACCATGTACATCTTGAACGAGCTGACGCCCGCTTTGAACATGTCGTCGACCTCGGCTTTCCGCGCGTCGTTCCATTCGGACACCGCCATGTGGAAGCCGTAGTTCGAGGAGCTCTTCTCCGCCCTCTTGTGCCAGAGATCAAGCGCGTCGCGCATCGTCATGCCGTGGTCCTGCGTCGCAAAGTCGAGCACCGTGGTCGTACCGCCGACGATTGCCGCCTTGGTGCCGGTCTCGAAGTTGTCCGCCGTGACCGTGACGCCCAGATCGAGGTCGAAATGCGTATGCGTGTCGATAAATCCCGCAAAGATATAACAGCCCGCCGCGTCGATCACGCGGTCCGCCTTTGCTTCGATCTCCGGCGCGATCCTTCTGATCCTGCCGTCCTCAAT
Organism: uncultured Clostridia bacterium; assembly: GCA_946631895.1. Lineage (GTDB taxonomy): Bacteria > Bacillota > Clostridia > Christensenellales > CAG-138 > UBA3792. The sequence continues at coordinate 14,913 of CAMPAN010000014.1, read as the reverse complement.
AAGCACGTCCGCTTGTTTTCTGCCGGTCGACCGGACGACCGTTCCGTTTTTGATCAGGATCTGCATGCTCTCGCCTCCGCACAGATTTTTACGAATATTATATTATCACATCCGTGCTGCTTTCGCAAGCGCATTGCAAAGAAAAGAGGTTCCCCCGCCGTTTCGGGAAGAACCTCTTTCGGTTTCGCGGTTGTTATGCTTCCGGAATATCGATCTGTATGATGATCAGTTCGCCTTCGAAACGGGTTCCGTCGCAGCGGTAAACGCCGTGATCGATCGATCCGTCCTGCATCGCGACGTCAACGACATACACCGTTCCCGGCTGAAGCTCCACCGGCATATCGGGAATACAGATGAATCTGTCGCCGTCTTCATCCTGTACTGCCGGGTAGGGCGCAAGATCCTCGAACGCGTTTTCCACGCTCCAGACTTCCAGATACCGGATCCCCAGCGTCGTCGCATATGTTTCGAGATTGACCGTTCCGTAATAGTCGCAGTCATATTCCTTTCCGGCAATTACCATACGGTCCGTCCGGATCGGATCGCCGTACCGCAGGTTTTTGACATGCAGCCGATCCCCGTACCGCGCGGCAAGCTGCTTTGCCATGCTGTCGACCTCTCCGGAAGAGTCCATGGCGTCAATATCCGTATGCTGCCAGCCGTAGATCCCCATAATATCCCTGTCGGCGAGCCGGTCGAATTCCCGGATAAAGTTTTCCGCCATGCAGTTTTCCCGGTAAGCGTACCGATGGAGACTGTAGAATTTCTTTCCCTGCTCAATGATTTCTTCCGCGCGGGCATATTCCTCCGAATCCTCCATGCCCGCCTCCTTCAGCATATCGAGATAGCGTGCGCCGATGGTATCATACTGATGTCCGACGTCCGTTCCGTGAAAGACGGTTTCCGGATAATCCTGTTTGATTTGCTTGAAAAAGTTGATATAGTCGCGCGAAAAAGCCTGCGTCCCCTTCCAATCCCAATAGATATCCTCCAGAATCCGATCCGAATCCTCATGCATCCAGACGTTCAGCAGTCCCGTCGTGTAGTACGGCATCTCGATGAACAGATCCCGGTTGCCTTTTGCATAGAATTCACCCCAGGTCTCCAGTTCTTTGTTCAGAAACACGGGGTCGGAATGCTGTTCCCCGTACAAAAAGATCTGTCCCTTTGACGGCTCCGGCGCGGGTGTCCCGGTCGATTCCGGTTCCGGCGCGGACGTCGCTTCGGCGGGTGCGGTCGCCGTCTCAAAGGAAGGGTTCGCTTCCGTCTCCTTCGGCGCGGTGCATCCCGCAAGCAGCAGGCAAAGTACCATCAGTATCGCGATCCGTTTCTTCATAGGCTGCTCCTTTACCGATCTCTTGATCGAAAACGTGCGCCGGAGGGCTTCATGCCCGCTGTGCCGCTTCCATCCCGATTATAACACAGCGTACCGTGTGTTTCAACCGTATCGTTTCCGGATAAAGCCTTCTTGTTTCGCGTGCTCCCCGCAAAAAATACCCGCTTCGCAAGGAAGCGGGTGGTGGTTACGAGATAATTATCTCTTGGAGAACTGGGGCGCACGGCGGGCTGCATGCAGACCGTACTTTTTGCGTTCCTTCATTCTCGGATCGCGGGTAAGGAATCCCGCTTTCTTCAGCGTGCCGCGAAGTTCCGGATCGGCGGTGAGCAGCGCACGGGAAATGCCGTGACGGATTGCGCCTGCCTGACCGGTCGTGCCGCCGCCGTAAACATTGATGTTCACGTCGTACTTTTCGGAAAGGTTCGTGAGAACCAAGGGCGCACGGACGATCATCTTGAGGGTTTCGAGACCGAAATACTCGTCGATGTCACGCTTGTTGATCGTGATGTTGCCGGTGCCGGGGAGAAGACGAACGCGCGCGACGGACTTCTTGCGTCTGCCGGTGCCGATGTAAGCGATCTTTGCCATAGTCTTTCTCCTTTCCGATTATTTGAGCTCCAGCGTTTCGGGCTGCTGTGCTTCGTGGTTGTGGTTCGGACCTGCGTAGACGCGGAGCTTCTTGAGCATCTTGTCGCCCAGCGGGCCTTTCGGCATCATGCGGCGGATGGATTCGTAAACCGCGAACTCCGGCTTGGTCTGAAGCAGGGTGCGATAGTTGACTTCCTTGATTCCGCCCGGGAAACCGGTGTGGTGGATGTGGGTCTTCTGATCGAGCTTCTTGCCGGTCAGACGGACCTTCTCGGCGTTGATGATGATCACGTGGTCACCGCAATCAACGTGAGGCGTAAAGATGGGCTTGTGCTTACCGCGGAGAATCGCAGCGACCTGGCTGGACAGACGGCCAAGTACCATGTCCGTCGCATCCACGACATACCAGCTGCGCTCAACGGTTTCGCCCTTTGCCATATAAGACTTCATGGCGATTCCTCCAATATATAAATTTTATAAATCTTTGCTGCATTCGGCGTTCTGATGTCGGGGCTGTGACGCAGTTCCACCCAATGGCACACCGAATATACTAACAAAACAAGTCAAGGTTGTCAAGAAAAATTTTCAGGTTTTTCGGTATATTTTTTCAGAGAATTGCGCATTCTATCCGTATCAAACCGGCAATCTGCCGTTCGGAGGATCATATGCCGCATCACACCGTCATTTATCGCATCAATCTGCACGGCTGCGGAGGCGAAAAACTGCCCGCAGACCGCGAAACAAGAGCACCGGAACGCGTCGAGAAAGGCGTCCGCCCGTGAAGCAGCCGTTCGACGCGAAGGCGTATCGGAAGGAGGTTGCGCGCCGCGCGCCGAAAAGCCCCGCCGCGCTGCAGTGTCTCAAGGCGTTTCTGGTCGGCGGTCTCATCTGCGTGCTCGGACAGGGCATCCACGACCTTGCGCTTCTCCTGCCGCTTTCGGACAAGGACGCTTCGACCGTGAGCTCGATGACCTTGATTTTCCTGACCGCGCTATTGACCGGGCTCGGCGTGTTCGACCGGATCGCATCGTTTGCGGGTGCAGGCACCGTCGTACCGATCACCGGCTTTGCGAACTCGATCGCTGCGCCCGCCATGGAATACCGTCCGGAAGGCTTCGTGCTCGGCGTCGGCGCCAAGCTTTTTACGATCGCGGGTCCGGTGCTCGTCTACGGGATCGGCGCGTCGATTATCGTCGGACTTCTTTCCCTCCTGTTCTGAATCGGCTCTCCCCCGTCCCGTCGTGTCATGTCTCTCGCGCGCGTTATGACTGACTGACGGGACATCGCCCATTATCTTTTTACTATTATTATTTATTTCCCCCTCACCACACGGTGGGGGGTACGTCATCTCGTGAGGGGGACCCCCCTCACCACACGGTGGGGGGTACGTCGTCTCGTGACGGGGGGTGGGTCACCTCGTGACGATCCGATCGTCGTCGTATAACAAAAAGCGGGATCGCTCCCGCCTTGTTTTGCTTCGGTTTTATCGCTGCGCCTTCAGCCGTTCGATCTCGCGGCGGACGTAATCGACCGTTTCGCCGCAGGTTGTGTTAATATCCTCTTTGAGGATGACAATCTCCCGCTCGAGCGCTTCGATCCCGCGCTGCGGATCGCCCATGCGCTCGCAGACCTGTGCAATCGCTTCGAGCGCGTCCACCATCCGCGGCGGCTTCTGGATCTCCATCGCTTTTTCGTACATGGCGATCGCCTGCTCAAATTGTCCCGCGCGGGCATGTACGTCGCCCATAGACAGCCAGGTCATCCACTCGTTCGGGTACTGTTCGCACATGCGGTTCCAATGCTGCATGGCAAGGTCCCGGTTCCCTGCAAACCACTCGATATTGCCCTCATAGAGCGGCACGCGGAAGGTCATTTCGTACCTTGCCATTTCCTTTACCGCCTGCCGCGCCTCGTCGAAGCGCTGGTCGTCGATCAGAAGATCCATCAGATACAGATACGCGCGGGATGCGTCGGGATGCGCCTTGACGTGCGCCTTCCAGAACTCGATTTCACGGTGGTGGGACCAGCAGTACCAGTCAGCGGCGCGGCCGCCCATCGCCCGGTCCAGTTCGCCGTACGCATCGCGATTGTAGGGATCGCGGCGGATCGCTTCCTTTGCGGCAAGCTCGGCGCGTTCACTGCACTGCCTGGCAAGGTGGTTCTCCATATCGGCAAGCAGGGCGTACGGCTTCGGGTTCTCGGGCTCTTTCATGCCCTTTTCGATCAAGAACCGCCGTTCGGTCTCGACCACCGCGGGATCGAACACCTTGACGTCCCAGATCATGTTCTGAATGCGGTCCATGCGCGTGTCGTCACTGAGCGCGAACAGCGCGTCGATCGTGACGCCGAAGTACGCGGAGATCTCCGGCAGAAGGGAGATGTCCGGCAGCGTTTCGCCGCGTTCCCAGCGGCTGACCGCCTGCCCCGTCACACCCAGCTTTTCCGCGACGGTCTCTTGCGTGAGCCCGCGCGCCGTGCGAAGCTCCTTGAATTGTTTTCCGAATTCCATATTGTTTTCCTCCTGTTTCGTTCTGTACACAGGATAACACGACGGTGCAGCCATATACAGCGCGCCGTTCGAGAGTCGATTCAACTGTCCGTTGGATCGGTTTGCTTTGCTATTATGGCATTCCCGCATGCGCAAAACAAGTCTTTTTCTTAAATTGATTACAAACTATTCGCACTTCTTTGACAATTCGGATGAATTTGTGCGGTAAAATATGGGTATCACAAAGAGAATGAGGTTTTTATGACATATCTGTACACCGCACTCGCATTCCTGCCATTGACAGCTGTCGCAGCGGCGATCGCATATCTGCCGTTTGCGATCCTGCTGCACAGGAAACGAAAACCGTATCCGTTTCTCCGGCATCTGACGAACTATCTTTTGGTCGGCTATTGTTTCGCACTGATCTACGTCACGTTCTTCTGGGCGTCCACGGATCTCCCGCTGACGCTCTCCGAGCGGCTGCATCTTTTACCGGGCGATTCATTCCTCTACGCATTCCAATGGGACAGCGGGCTGTGGTCGAGCCAGATCATGTGGAACGTCTGTCTCTTCATGCCGCTCGGCGGACTGCTGCCCTGCGTGTTTTCCTCACTTCGCAAAGGCGCGTGGAAAACGGTCCTGATCTGCCTTGCGCTGTCGCTCTGTATTGAATTCGTGCAGTTCTTCATAGGACGCGTCGCGGATGCGGACGACGTAATCTGCAACTCCATAGGCGGCGTCTTCGGCCGCGCACTCTATACCGTTGCGGCGTGGACCCTCCGGAAGGTCAAGGCGTTCGAGCCGATCTTCACCGATCACGCAAAGATGCCGGGGCACGTCGCCGCGATCGTCGTTATGATGCTGACCCTGATCGTCCCGACCGCGCTGGATCTGATCAACAAAGCCCTGCCCTACGGGCTGTTCCCGGTCGCAGGCTGATATGTAAGCAAAAAGCCGCCCGAAAAACGGACGGCTTTTTTCATTCTGTTTCGCTGCGAATGCGCGTTGCAGAAGTGCGCACGAAAGGCGCAAATGTTACTTGATCGGCTCGAAGTCGGCGGCGCCGTGCTTGCACAGCGGGCAGATGAAGTCCTCGGGCAGCTCGTCGCCCTCGTAGACGTAGCCGCAGACCTTGCACACCCAGCCCTTCTTGCCCTCGGTTGCGGGCTTCGGCTTGACGTTCTTCTGGTAGTAGGTATAGGTCATCGTCTCGACGCGGTTGATGACGCGCGCTTCGGTGACCGAGCAGATGAACATGCCGTGCGTGCCGAGGTCGATGTAGTCCTCGACCTTCAGCGACATGAACGAGTTGATGTAATGCGGCAGGAACACAAGCCCGTTGTCCGAGCGCAGCGGCGAGCAGTTCGCGAACTTGTCGACGTTGCGTCCGCTCTGGAACCCGAAGTTCTCGAATACCTTGAACGGTGCTTCGATGGAAAGACAGTTCACATTCATGATGCCGGTCGACTTCACGACGTGGTGCGTATAGTTCTGCTTGTTGATGCAGACCGCAACGCGGTTCGGCTGGCTCGTAAGCTGCGAGACCGTGTTGACGATGCAGCCGTTGTCCTTCTTGCCGTCGTTGCTCGTTACGACGTACAGACCGTAGCCGATGTTGAACAGCGCGGTAAGATCGTTCTTGTTCGCGGTCTCGTTGTTGCGCGCTTCGTACTCCTCGCACAGCTCATTCGCCAAGCTCTCGATCTGCTGCTTGTTCTCCTCGTTCATCGCGCTCATGATCTTCACGCTCGCGTTGGTGAACTTCAGCTCCTTGCAGGGTTCTAAGATACCCTTCATGACCTTTGCCGCCATCGGCGCCCAGCTGCCGTTTTCGATGACGCCGATCGTGCGCTTCTTATAGCCGCGCTCAACGAGGTGCTCGAGGAAGGTCCGCATGAACGGGAACACGTCGGCGTTGTAGGTCGTGGACGCAATGACGAGCTTGCCGTAGCGGAACGCATCCTCCACCGCCTCCGCCATATCCTCGCGCGCGAGGTCGGCGACGGAGACCTTCGGGCAGCCCTTTGCCTTCAGCTTGTCCGCAAGAAGCTCGATCGCCTTCTTCGTGTTGCCGTAGACGGAAGTATAGGCGATGAACACGCCTTCGCTCTCGACGCCGTAGCTCGACCAGGTCTGATAGAGGTTCAGATAGTAGCCGAGGTTTTCCTTGAGGACCGGTCCGTGCAGCGGGCAGATCGTCTGAATGTCGAGGTTCGCCGCCTTCTTCAGGACCGCCTGCACCTGCGCGCCGTACTTGCCGACGATGCCGAAATAGTACCGCCGCGCTTCGCACGCCCAGTCTTCGTCAACGTCCAGTGCGCCGAACTTGCCGAAGCCGTCCGCGGAGAACAGGATCTTGTCCTTTGTGTCGTAGGTCATCAGAACCTCGGGCCAGTGCACCATCGGCGCGGTCACGAACGCAAGCGTGTGCTCGCCGAGCGGAAGCGTGTCGCCCTCGCCCACCACGACGCGGCGGTCCGCGAAATCCGTGCCGAAGAAGTTGTTCATCATCGTAAACGCCTTACCGGACGCGACGATCTTTGCCTCCGGGTACTGGTTCGCAAACGTCATGATGTTCGCCGAGTGGTCCGGCTCCATGTGCTGCACGATCAGATAGTCGGGCTTTCTGCCTGCGAGCGCGTTTTCGAGGTTATCGAGCCATTCATGCTTGAAGCGGGCGTCGACCGTATCGAACACGGCGATCTTTTGATCCATCACAACGTAGGAATTGTATGCCATGCCGTTCGGGACGACGTACTGTCCCTCAAAGAGGTCGATCGCATGGTCGTTTACGCCGATATACAGCACGGTGTCGGTCACATGATTCAGGTTCATATCCTGTCCCCCTATGGTTATTTTTTACCATCTTAACACAAACCGCCCGCAGGTTCAACACCCGCGGGCGAATTTCCCGTTTTTGCTTTTCAGGAAAGCCGTTCCGCAATCCCGAGCAGGACAATGCGCGTCCCGTATCTTCCGGTACAGGTCGAAAGCGTAATGATGCGATCGATACGGTCGGCGTCAACCGGTGCGGAAACGTGCGCGCCTTTCAATACGGATTTCAGATACGCGTGCAGACTCTGCACATTCTCATAGAGACTGTATGACTCGCCCGTCGCGGATACAGTTGCGCAGGCAAACACCGTAATTTTGTAGTCGCCGTCCGGCGTCAGATAATAGACGGTCCGATGTGTGTCGAAGAACGAACGTTTTTCATACTTTTCGAACACAGCGAACATCGATCCGTTCTGCATGTTGTGCCCGTAAATGATGGTATTCCGGTCGGTTAGGTCCTCGTCGCAGCGGAAGTCCATAAAGATCGATCCAACTTTGTTGTCCGTCCCGTCCGGCAGCTTATCGAGATACTTGCTGTTGTTGTTTGCATGCATGACCGGGTAACTGACGGACGTGTCCGGGATGTAGATCCATCCTATGCATTCGTCGTTCAGCTTTAGAAGCCCGTCGAAATCCACGCTGATTGGCGCCGTTTCCGAAAACGTTGTCGCCGGCGTCTCGGTTGGAAACGGCGTTTCCTTCGGCTGCAGTTCCGTATCGGACGGCGAGGGGGTACCGTCTTCCGCCTCGTCCGACGCAGCGATCGTCGGCAGATCGGTTTCAAGCATCGCTTCCGGTGCATAGACTGTGGCTTCCTGTATGGGTGTTTTCGGCGGAAGAACGAACTGTTGGTCGAGCATCCGGTAGTTGTCCTCGCCCTTGCGGTAATCCAGAGCAATCCGGATCACCATGAACGCCGAAAAAACCAGCATAAATGCAACGACGGGGATGAGGATAAAACGCAGCCAACGATACGCCCGAACCAATCTGGGACTATTCCGTTTATGGTCCTGTTTCATCCTGTACCCCCGATAAAACCGTTATTGTGTACGCTTCCGATACATGCACTCCATTGCGAACAGAGCAAGTCCGGCAAGCAGTGACAGCCCGAACACGGTTGCCCACAGCCACAGATTCGACGTGTCCCCAGTGTTTGGTACATAGGTATTCAGGACGTCAAATCCTGTGATGTCCGCAACGTATCCGACGACGCGGTCCTCTTTGATCGTGTATTTGATCTCCTTGCCGTCCTTATACTTCGGGAGATCCTCCCATTTCCACTGCCAGCCGTCCTCCTCGGTCACCACTTTGGAATCGATCTCAACGCCGTCCGCGAACAGACGGATCGTGATCTTTACGGGACGTTTCTTTTCATAGTTGTCGTTGTCGGCCCAGGTCTTTTTGCCTTCGGCAACGATCGTTTTCGGAACGTGCTTGTTGGCAATCGTGTACGTTCCCTGATCGATCTCCGTCTCGTACTCGGGAACCGGGTCCTCTTCGATCGTGTAGACGATCTCGACGCCGCCGTCACGATACTTCGGCAGATTCGTAAAGGTGTATTCCCAATGTCCGTCAGCGTCGGGCGTGATCTCGGCGGATGCAACTTCGACGCCGTCCGCGAGCAGATGGACCGTGATCTTTTCGGGTCTTACGCCGTCGCGGTTTTCATCGTCCTGCCATTCCTTCTTGACCGGGATCTCGGTCGGAACCGGCGTATGCTTGTTCGTGATCGTGTAGGTTCCCTGCTCAATCTCCGCCTCATATTCCGGAACCGGGTCCTCTTCGATCGTGTAGACGATCTCGACGCCGCCGTCACGATACTTCGGCAGATTCGTAAAGGTGTATTCCCAATGTCCGTCAGCGTCGGGCGTGATCTCGGCGGATGCAACTTCGACGCCGTCCGCGAGCAGATGGACCGTGATCTTCTCGGGTCTTACGCCGTCCCGGTTCTCGTCGTCCTGCCATTCCTTCTTGACCGGAATCTCCGTTGGGGTCGGTGTATGCTTGTTGACGATCTTAATGAGACCGTCCTCCGTTTCCATATATTCAGGATCGTCGTACTCGGGAACCGGATCTTCGGTGATAGTATAAACGATTTCTTTTGTGCCGTCCTCCGAATACTGCGGAAGATCGGTAAACGTGTATTCCCAGTTGCCGTTTTCATCCGGCGTCATCTCGACGCTCTTCACTTCCACACCGTCGGCAAAGAGGTGAATCGTAATCTTCTCGGGACGAACGCCGTCCCGGTTTTCCGCATCCTGCCAATCCTTTTCAACCGGAAGCTCAACGTAATGCGGGATCTTCTGTTCGGTTCTCCAGTAATGCGCCTGCTCAAGCTCCTCGTCGGTAACGTCCAACTCGAAGGAGATATCCATCCATATGTTGACGTCGCGCTTGCCTTTTGCAATACCGACCATTGGCTGCGAGTCTTCGCCGTCTCTGACTTCGGAAGAGAAGAAGTAAACGTCATTATTCAGGTTCTGCGAGCCGCTCAACGCGAACTTCAGTGCCGTTTCACCTTCCTGCAGGTGAAGTCCTTCGATCTTGTATACACCGTCACTGATGACCGTTGCCGGAACTTCCCCCGGCCGAACCGTTCCCGCGATGCGCGTCTTGACGATCGTTTCGCCGTTCTGATCCTGAATCTCCAGCACCAGATCGTCGCCGTTCTCTTCGAGCGGCTTCACCTTGAAAGCAATTTCCAGATCGACGGTATAGATATCGTTGGTCTTGTCCGCATCCTTGTTGTTCTCGTGATCCCCGGGCTTGCCCGTAATCGTCAGATTCACCGATTTCAGGAAGTTCTTCTCGTTGATGATCGTGTTCTCGGTCGTGACGTCGTCCTCCGGAATTGCCTCCGGTTCCAGTGCGACAAAGTAGCGATACAGCTTCAGAATCAATTCGACTGCTTCATCTGAAGCTTGGCTTGCAACGGTTCCGTTTCTTGTAATGGAACCATACGGTCTTCTCCAATACTTGACGTCATGCGCGCTCAAGAAGACCATATCGCTCATGTAGTTGCTGTACGTCCAGATTGCGCACTGCATGGCGTTCATCGCCATACCGTCGGTCAGGCGTTCGATTTCCTCATCCGTGAACTCCCCGGATTCTCGCATCGTTTGTTTCAAAGCAGCGAGCGAGCCGAAGCCGGACTCCGTTCCCCAGTAACCCTTTTTGCAAACGGCGCGGATGTGATTTGCCTGTTCTTCGCCGTAATAATGCGCGTCCTCCAGGTTGCCGATGTTGTAGCCCCAGCCCTTTTCTTCCGGATTGGATACATCGGCGCAGTACGTCGTGACCATATTGCCGTTCTTGTCCGACATGGTGAAGAGCTCGATCATGCCCCACGCAGCAATAAAGAATTTCTCATTATCGGGAATATCCTTATCGGCAAAATAGTCCTCCGCCGTTATGGTAGAGCCGTCCTGAAGGTAAAATTTGTAGAACTTGATGCCTGAGGACGTCGCAGTAGCAAAGTCTGTATGACGTCTTCTTGCGTAATAATTATTTCCGTTCGCATCGGTGAAAACCGGCTCTTCTTCCGGACCGGGATACTGTGGCGGATTTGCAACTTCGTTCGGTGTGCTGAACAGGTATGCGGTCCAGAACTTGCTCCACTGGTCCGAACCGATCATAACGTATTCGTAGCCTTCGACCGGCTCCAGCCCACCCATATTCTCTCTGTCGAGACGACCCATCGGTTCCAGATTGCTGGCATTGGTGCCGATCTTATCAATAAAGTCAATATCTGCAGTACCGACGATCTCGGTATGGAGATATTCCATATCGTCCGGGTTGACTTCGCCGTGCGCATCGGTGATTTCGAGGGATTTCGTGGTCACCTTGATCACGCTCTGCGTGATGCGCTCTTTTACAGTATAGTCGTAGATGCCGTCGTTTTCGGATTCCCTGACATCGCCGGTGGTTTCGATAACCTTCACTGGTTCGCCTGTCACAGTGTTGGACTTGCCGATGTCATCCTCGCCGATTCTGACGCCGATCTCGGATGCGGGCGCATGGTATTCATTGAACTTGTCGGAACCGCCTTCCGCCTCGTAGGTGTCGTTTGCATCCTGTGAGGTATAGTGGTCTTCGAACTCATAGAGTCCGTTCGGCTGCTCGACATTCGTGCCGCTGTAATCAACGATCATGCCGGAGGACGTCGTATAATCCTCCGCAGTCTGTTCGGTCGTCTTCACACCGTCCGCATCGGTCGTGACCGACTCGCTGACGGCAACTGATTCCTCCTGACCTGCGCGCGTTTCAACCGTGACCGCGGCGTCCGCATTCGCTTTCAGCAAGGAAAGCGGAAATGCGGATATCGCGAACAGAACCGCAAGTATTGCACTCAAGGCTCTCGTTCTCTTCATGTTACATTCCTCTCTGCAGCTATCGATCTATAAGTTCTATTCAAATACGAGCCTCTTTCTGTGTCCTGCCGGATCGGCTTAAAACGGGTTTTATCACTCGTACTCAACGCTAGATATAGTGATGGATCATGATCTTTCACTATATTTATAATATAATATCACACGATTTCGGATTTGTCTATCGCAAATGGGTAAATTGTATAATTTGTTTATCGACACGGTCCTCTTTTTCGTTTCATGCATACGAAACGTGGAATTGCGGCTTGCCGACAAAAAAGAGGTATTATACGACTTAATGACGGTATACAAAACTTTTCACGCGGCGGCGTGTCCGGCACGCGAGAAAACAGATTGTGCGTTTTCAGACGACCGTGCTCTGTCGGCAGGCGATCTCCCGATCCGTTACAACGCAGGAGCTGCATGCCATGCCGTTCGGAACGGCATACTTTCCCTCGAACAGTTCGAGCGCACGGTCGTTGACGCCGATATACACGGGGTCGGTCACGTACTTTAGGTTCCTATTCTATTTTTCGCGTAATACAAACCGCCCGCAGGTATATACCCGCGGGCGAATCTGATGCTGTTTATTTGACGGTCCGCTTTACATCACGTATTCCGCGGCGTTGATCACCTTGTATTCGGGATTCAGATGCAGCGCGCCGGTGATCTCGTCCTTCAGGCTTTCGTCGCCGCCGATCGAAGCGACGTCCTTGGAGACCGCGCTGACCGCCGCTTCCTGCTCCTCGGTGCAGAACACCTTTGCGCAGTCGGCAATGGTGAGGCGTTCCAGGATAAGCTCGCCCGGCACGTCCTTTGCGATGTGCACCATGGCGCAGTCCGTCACGAGGATCCCGTCCTCGTACTTTTCGAGCAGCGCCTTGTCCACGGTCGCGCGAACATGGTCCTCGATGATCTTGCCGGTCTTCTTTTGGATCACAAGCTCGTCATAGTGCGCGTCGATATCCTCAAACGCGTCCGCAAGCGTCTCGGAGATCTTCACGTTGCCGTTGACGTACAGGTATTCGATCTCTTTGAGGATCTCCTCCGCGTCGTCCTCGACGGTCAGATCGCCGTTGATATACGCCTTCGTTCCGAATTTCTTAAGGAACCGCTTGTTCATCCTTGCGTCGAAGCCGAAGAACTTCGTGCCGTCCGGAACGATCAGGATATCCGTGTCCTCCGAGAGCATCGGCACGACCGTCTCGGCAAGCGATTCCGCAATCAGCGCGGTCTTTGCCGCAAACCGCACGTTCCGGCTGCGCAGCTTTTCCGTATCGAGCGCAAGGTCGGTGAAGATCAGCCTGCGGAACGCCCAGTAGAGCGCGTTCTCCTTTGCCCGAAGCGGGAAGGTCTTGTCGATCTCCGCGTTGCGGTTCAGGCGGATCGCGCCGTCCGGATAGACGTTGATCGCGCCGTTCACGCTCAGATTGTTGAGCCTGCCGGAGATGCTCTTGGGCATCGTGACCGCGCCGTTGACGTTGATCTTATAGTATTTCTGAGCCGCTTCCGCAGCGTCGGCGTCGATGTTCAGCACTCCGTTGACAAACAGAAACACCGTCTCCCCGTCCTTCGGCGCGCGGTCCGCCGTCAGCTCGTACGACCCGTTCTGGTTGATGATTCGCACGTTTTCGCCCGCGGGCACCTCGATCACGTCCGCGACGTTCAGCATTACATTGTAGCGAGCGATCAGGTCCTTCTTCTCCGGCGTCACGAACACGGTCGCGGCGTTGACCGTGATCTGTTCATAGTTTTTCAGCGTTTCCTCCGACACGCTCCGCATGTCGCATACCGCACAGTTTACCGTCATCTTTTTCATTGTTCTGTCCTCCGTTCAATAAAGCTTTTTGATCATGTCCGCGACGTACGTTTCCGAAGCCGGCATCGATCCGTCCGCGGTAAGAGTAAAGATTGTTCTGTGATTCGCCCGGATCCGCTGTCCAAGATCCTCCGTCTCCCGATATTCGGAAAGAATGCTTTTTCGTTTTCCGCTCATCATGTGTATAACTCCTTTCTGAGCAGTTGCCTTGCCCGCGAAAGCTTGGTCCGGACCGTCGCCGACGGCATATGGAACAGTTCGCCCAGCTCGGCGGCGCTGTAGCCCTCGAAATACCTAAGCCGCATCAGGGTCTGCAGTTCGGGCGGCAGTCTGCTCAAAAGCAGGTTTGCGTCCGTCTGCGCATAACCGGATTCCTCCGCGCCCTCTCCCTCGTAAAGCAGCTGCTGACGTTCGAGGAAGCGCGCGTTTCGCCGGGCTTCGTCCAGAAACAGGTTCTTCGCGGTGCGGTAGAGCCAGGATCGCCGCTCCTGCGGCGAAGCGTCCGCAAGCTGTTCCGCATGCTCCAGGGCCCGCAGAAAGGTTTCCTGCGCAAGATCCGCGCCCTTCTCCGCGTTGCGGCACAGCATGGTGCAGAATCGGGCAAGCTCCTCGAAATGCTGCGCATACAGTTCGTTCATCGTTTGCCCTCCTTTCTCATGCCGTTCACCTATATAACGAACCGGCGGGCCGAAGTGTTTCAACTGTTTTGCATTATATCATAAAAATTTGCCGATGTATCATCCCTCTTTTTTCGGACATACTTGCAAAAAAGGAGGCGTTTGTATGCGAAAACGGATCGGTGAACGGACGCTGCTGTTCCGAAGCGAGCCAAGGGTTCGGAGCGCGGCGGCGATCGTGGCGAAAAACGAGGGCGACGGCGCGTTCTCGGGCATGTTCGACACGGTGCTGGAGGACGACAAATTCGGCGAGGACAGCTTTGAAAAGGCGGAATGCAAGATGTTTCAGACCGCAGCGCTCTTGGCGTGTCAGAAGGCGGGACTGGACCTATGCGACATCCACGCCATGCTCGCGGGCGATCTTCTGAACCAGATCATCACCGCAAACTATGCGGCGCGCGACCTCGGGATCCCGTTCCTCGGGCTGTACGGCGCGTGCTCCACGATGGCGGAATCGCTGCTCCTCGGCGGCGTGCTTTCGGACGGCGGCTACTGCTCGCCGGTTCTGTGCTGCGCCAGCAGTCATTTCTCCACCGCCGAACGGCAGTACCGCTTTCCTTTGGAAATGGGCACGACCGCCCCGCCCACCGCGCAGCGCACCGTCACCGGCGCGGGCGCGATCCTGCTGTCCACGCAGGAGGTCCCGCTGCCCGTCTTTTCCCACGTCGCGCTGACCGCCGCCACGATCGGCAGGGTCGTCGATCTCGGCATCACCGACACGAACAACATGGGCGCCGCAATGGCGCCCGCCTGCTGCGATACGATCCTCGCGCATCTTAAGGACACCGGCAGCCGCGTCG
>CAMPAN010000013.1 GCA_946631895.1 uncultured Clostridia bacterium | reverse complement strand
CTGGAAAGAACCATTTGTTCTCTATCGTAAGCTATATGATAAACTGAACAAGTAAGGATATCGCGTATACCTATACAAGCCGCCGCTGTTTTCAACGCTGATAACAAAATGATAACAGGAGTGGTGATAGGCTGGATAATATGGACAGATCAAATAATCATAGGAACCATGAACAGCACGAACAATATTTTTCTAAACGGAATCAGTTAAGTCCTGTCGAATGGGAGTAACGCATGCTTCGATTATTTGATGTAGACGAAACCAACTGGATGCAGATTCGTTCGCTGTCCGTCGGCGAAGACCAGGAGGGGTTCCTGGACAGCGCCTTAGGGATCCTTGCGCGCGGCTACGTCTATCGCGCAAACCGCGCGCGCGTCATCGGGATCGCGGACGGCGAAACGGCGGTCGGCGTCGCGCTCGTGAAGGATCTCGACGAGGAACCCGCCTGCTACGATCTGCAGCAGTTTCTGATCGACCGCCGCTTTCAGGGGCGGGGATACGGCACGGAAGCGCTGCGCATGATCCTTTCCGAGCTCGAAGCGGAACGGAAATACGGCTGCGCGGAGGTCTGCGTGAAGCGGGACGACGCCGCGGCGCTGCGCGTCTATGAAAAGATCGGCTTCACCGACACCGGCTATGTCGATCCGGATGCGCCGGACTGTCTGAACCTGATGTATATTTTCCGTTAAAAGTATGAAAAAACGCCCTTCGCCGATGCGAAGGGCGTTTCGTTATTCCGCAATCCAGGTCGCGCATTGGTTGACCGGCTCCGGGTCGTTTGTGAAGCCCATGGAATGGTAGAGTGCGATTGCAGGGGCGTTATCGACGTCGACGATCAGCATCATGCGCTTCGGGCGGTTTTCCTCGATTGCCTTTGCGAGAAGCTTTCTGCCCCAGCCGCGCCGTCGGTATTCCGTCTTGACCAGAAAATCGAACGGCTCGTTCTCCTCGTTGTCCCTGGTCATGTCGATGTAGCCTATTACGGTCCCGTCGTCCACCGCGACAAAGACGCGGAAGATGTCCGGAGCTTTCACGACCTTGTCGCCCGTCCAGTAGCAATCCGTGTCGTGCATGGCGATATACTGTTCTTCGTACTGCGCGGACAGCAGTTCGATCCCGGTCGTGTCAACCGCGGGAACTTCGCCGGTGAGGACCATCTTGAACTGCTCCGGATCGAAGGACGCGCCTCGCTTTTCGAGCATGTCCCGGATCGCGTCGTTTTTCGGATGGAACACAAAATCGACGTGATAGCCCGGGCAGTTCGCGGCGAGCCAGTCCGCGATCTCCTCGTATGCTGCGGTCTCGCGCGAAAGCCCCACGAGCATTTCGATGTACCGTTCCTCCTTGATGATCAGGAACACAAACAGCCCCGTCATTACGTCGTCGCGGAACACGCCGAGAGGAACCTGCTGCGGATTGCTCACGGCGCTCAGAAGATTGCATTCGATCTGTTCCTGCGTGGAAAGCATCGGCTCCCGATAGCGGGGGTCGGCGTTGATCGCCTTGATAAAGTCCCAATACGGTTCAAATTCGGTCAGTTCCCGGATCATTTCGGTTCCTCCGTTTCAAAAATGCGGCGCGCGGTCATTATGCGCGCAGTTCCCAGAACGCGACGGCGGACGCGGCGGCGACGTTCAGAGAGTCCACACCGTGCGCCATCGGGATCTTCACTGCAAAATCGCAGGCGGCGATCGTCTCCTTCGAAAGCCCGTCGCCCTCCGTGCCGAGCACGATCGCAAGGTGTTCGCAATTCTTCAGCCGCGGATCGTCCATCGAAAGCGAATCGTCGACGAGCGCCATCGCCGCGGTTCTGAATCCGTGCGCCCGGAGCAGCGAAAGCCCGCCTTCGGGCCAGTCGGGCAGGACCGTCCACGGGACCTGAAAGACCGTGCCCATGGAGACGCGCACCGCGCGGCGGTTCAAAGGATCGCAGCAGGTGGGGGAGAACAGCACCGCGTCGATGTTCAGCGCGGCGGCGCTGCGTACGATCGCGCCGAGGTTTGAGGCATCCACAATCCCGTCGAGCACAGCAACGCGCTTTGTACCGTTCAGCACGTCGTCCAAAGCGGGCAGCGGCTTTCTTTTCATGGCGGAGAGCACGCCGCGGGTCAGCGTATAGCCGGTGAGCGATTGTAAGAGCGCACGCTCGCCGGTGTAGACCGGCACGTCCGGACAGCGGGCAAGAAGCTCCTTTGCGTCGCCTTCGATGTGCTTTTGCTCCATCAGAAAGGACACGGGTTTAAAGCCCGCGTCCAGCGCAAGCCGGATCACTTTCGGGCTTTCCGCAATGAAGACGCCTTTTTCGGGCTCCAGACGGTTCCGGATCTGCGCCTCTGTAAGACGTGCGTAGACGTCCAGCGCGGGATCGTCCAGCGAATGCAGATGAATGATGTTTGCCATTGCGTAAAAATGCCCCGCCGGGATCGGCAGGGCGGTTGGTTCGCTGCTTATTGCTTGCTCTCGAGGTAATCGTTGAGCTCCTTGCACAGCTCGTCCGCGTCGATGCCGTGGACGGCGCATGCTTCTTCGAGGTTCTCAAAGTGCGACATTGCGCAGCCGAGGCAATGCATGCCGGATGCGATCAGAATGCCCGCAAGGTTCTCGTCGACTTCGATGATTTTACGGATGTTCATGTCCTTCGTGATCATGGTTTCTCTCTCCTTTATATGTTCGTGAGGTTAGTATAACAAGTTCCGACGCGTTTTTCAACACCGGATTGTGATATTTTCGTGACGCTTACCTCTTTTTGAGGATCCGGAATCCGTTTGCGGGGACGGAGACGGACAGCGTGCTGCGCGCCGCGATCCGTTCACCCGATTCGGTTTCGTATGTGCCGGACAGCACAGCCGGTTCGCCGGCGTCCGGACCTTCGCGGAACAGGGCGGGGGAAAGTACCGCGCGCACCGGCGCGTCGGACGCGTTTGCAAGCAGGATCAGCGTTTCCGCCGCGCTTTCGCGGATGATGCCGAGCGTTTGTCTGCCGATTGCGGCGATGCGGACGGAGCCGTTTTGAATCGCATCGCTCCTGGTATGCAGGCGCATCAGCGCACGCACCTGTTCGGTGAGCGCCTTGTCCTCGCGTCCCCACGGGAACGTGCCGCGGTTCAAAGGATCGGACATGCCGGTCATGCCTGCTTCGTCGCCGTAATAGATGCACGGCACGCCGGGCAGGAACGTCATCAGCGCATAGCCGAGAACGAGCCGCCGCGACGCGCGCGCAAGCGTCGCCGTGTCGAAACGGTACGAAAGCTGCTCTTTACGCGTAAGCGTTCTTGCGTCCGGAATACCGCAGAGCGCAGTCCTTGCGCGTTCGGTGTCGTGCGAGCCCAGAAGGTTCAGGCATGCGTCCAAAAAAGGCTTCGGATAATCCTCCAGAAGACGGTTCTGTGTTTCGGCAAACCAAAAGGCGTCTTCCCGTCCGTTCAGAAACTCGA
This sequence comes from uncultured Clostridia bacterium, assembly GCA_946631895.1. Classification (GTDB taxonomy): domain Bacteria; phylum Bacillota; class Clostridia; order Christensenellales; family CAG-138; genus UBA3792. The sequence goes on along the minus strand of CAMPAN010000013.1, from coordinate 25,308 downwards.
TCGCGGGCTCGCGGAACCGGTAGTTCATCGGCGCGTCGAGCTCATCGCCGTTCACATAGCCGCGGCGACCTTCGGGACCGAACTTTGTTGCGCAGTTATCCCAAACCTCGCCGATCAGCACGGCGTCGGGATCAAAGCCCTTGATCGAACGGCGTATGCCGCGGATAAACGAATCGGGCAGCTCGTCCGCAACATCGAGCCGCCAGCCGGATGCGCCCGCGCGGAGCCACGTGCGAAGAACGCCGCTGTCGCCCTGAATGAATTCCGTATAGCTCGGTTCGGTCTCCTCAACGTCGGGCAGGGTCTCGAAATTCCACCAGCATTCGTAGGTACGCGGATAATCATAGAACCGATACCACGGATAATACGGGGAATCCTTGCTTTCGCAGGCGCCGTGTGACTGATAGCGCCCGTAGCGGTCGAAATAGATCGAATCGTCGCCGGTGTGCGAGAACACGCCGTCCAGAACGATGCGGATGCCGTATTCCTTCGCGGCGTCGCACAGCGCTTTGAAATCGTCGTTTGTGCCGAGGATCGGATCCACGGAAAGATAGTCCGCCGTGTTGTACCGGTGGTTCGAATGCGCGGCAAAGATCGGGTTCAGATAGATGCACGTGACGCCGAGCGAGGCGATATAGGGGAGCTTTTCTTTGATGCCGGCAAGATCCCCGCCGAAATAATCGTCCGGCGCGTACGCCTTTGCGCCGCCGTGCGGGGTATAGTACGGTTCTTCGGTCCAGTCCGTATGCGCAAAGATCGGACGTCCGGTCGCGCGGTAGTCTGCAACGGCACGGGAAAAACGCGTGCGATCGGAGCAGAAGAAACGGTCCGGAAAGATCTGATAGACGACGGCGTTCCGGAACCATGCCGGCGTACGGAATGCGCCGTCGTATACGGTAAGCCCGTAGATTTCGGGGCGGTCGGAGAAATGCGCCTCGCCGCTGTCCGCGCCGAAGTACCGTCCGTTGATGCGGAAGCCGTACCCCATGCGGCAGGGCGACGCAGGCGCTGCAAACGACGCGGAATACTGCCGTCCGTCCCACTGCATCGGGATCGTGAACGGACCGGTCGGCGGATAGACCAAAAGCTCGACCAGAGCGCTCGGCTCGCCGTCGAGACGGATCGAAACCCGTTCGCCGGTTTTCACCGCGCCGAACGGCTGCTTATATTGCGGATAACGAGAATGATAATACCAGTTCATACACCGTCATTATACGCGCATTCGGCGTGCAATGCAACCCGGTTTTTGTCGATAAGATTACTTTGACGGAAGAAACGATATGTGGTATACTGCATATATACGGACGCGCGGAACGCGCGCCGCGGCGGAAACGGCGTTTTTTTCAAAAAAGTTGTAAAATTCGCCGGTTTGAAATACGCGTGTTACATTTTGTCCGCATTTACGTGTTACAATGATTTCCAAGATAGGGAATCGGAGGATGGGAATATGATTAAAATCCTGATCGTGGACGACGAGGAACCGATCGCAAACCTGATCCGCATGAATCTGACGCGGCAGGGATATGTCTGCACCTGTGCATATGACGGGCAGCAGGCGGCGGACCTTCTGGAGAAGAATCCATACGACCTGGTGCTTCTGGACATCATGCTGCCGAAATTCGACGGCTATGATCTTCTGGCATACATTCGCCCGATGGGGATCCCGGTGATCTTCCTGACGGCAAAGAGCGACCTGAACGATCGCGTCAAAGGACTGAAGCTCGGCGCGGAGGACTATATCGTAAAGCCGTTCGAGATCGTGGAGCTGCTCGCGCGCATCGAAGTGGTGCTGCGCCGCTATAATAAGAGCCAGGGCATGATTCAGTGCCTGGACATTCTGATCGATCTTGATGCGCGCGACGTCATTCAGAACGGACAGCATATCGAACTGACCCGCAAGGAGTTCGATCTGCTCGTTCTGTTCGTGCAGAACCCCAACACCGCGCTCTTCCGCGAGACGCTGTTCGAGCGCGTCTGGGAAACGGACTACATCGGCGAGACGCGTACGCTGGACAGCCACGTACAGCGCCTCCGCAGAAAACTGGGCTGGCAGGACCGTATCCGCACGGTGCATAAGATCGGCTACCGGCTGGACATTCCGGAGACATGAGATTTGCGCTGAAAATCTGCATATGTACCGTTTTGATCGTAGCGCTGTTGTTCGGCGTGGCAGGACAGATCCTGATCGCGCGGAGCTTTGACACGGCGCTGCGTTTTCGCGTGCAGGCGGCGGTTGCGGAATATTCGGCGCTTGCCTCCGCAATGGAAGCGGAGCTTTACGGCATCGGTCTGTACTACAACACCGCGTCGCCCGATATGTACGCGGAGATCTTAAAGCGCGCGGGTTCAAACCAGGGCGTCGAATCCCCCTGCGCGATCTATGACATGGACAAGCGCCTGCTCACCGCAAGCAGCGGGAGCTTTCCGGAGACGCTTCCGTTCCCGGAACTGCGCGTTCGCCGCTTTGCCTACCGGCTGCTGCGCGACGGCGAGCGTACGGTACTGGATACCGCGGGCTGCGTTTCGATCGGCGGACAGAATTACTTCCTTTCCGTGCGGTATGACGCAAGCGACCTGATGCGCCTCCGCGAAGAACAGATCCGTTCGGTCACCGTTCTGCATATCATCACCGTCGCGGTGTCGATCGCGACGATGCTGCTCATCTCGTATTTCACCACAAAACCGTTGCGGCGGCTGCAGCGCTTCACCAAGGTGATCGGCGGCGGCAACTATTCGCGCCGCGCCCGCGTCACCACGCTCGACGAGATTGGTGATCTCACCGTCGCGTTCAACGATATGACCGGCGCGATCGAGCAGAAGGTCGACGCGCTGGAGCTGAACGCCAAGCAGCAGAAGGACTTCGTTGCGAGCTTTTCGCACGAGCTGAAAACCCCGATGACCTCGATCATCGGGTATGCGGATATGCTTCGCAGCACCGAGCTCGACGAGGAAGACGCCTTCATGGCGGCAAACTTCATCTTCTCCGAGGGTAAGCGGCTCGAAGCAATGTCTTTGAAGCTCATGGACCTCGTCGTACTTGACAAGAACGATTATAAGCTGGTCCGCGGCTACGCGCGCCGCGCGCTCGGACACGTCGTCGCGGTCGTCACGCCGATGATGGAAAAGGCGGAACTGAGCTTCAACTACGACATTGAACAGCAGATCATCCTCTATGAGAAGGACCTTTTGCTGACGCTCGTCACAAACCTCATCGACAATGCGCGAAAAGCAAGCGCTCCGGGCAAGACGGTCACGCTGACCGGCAGACGCGAGAACGGACGCTACCGCATCTCGGTGAAGGACGAGGGCATCGGCATTCCCAAGGAGGAGATCTCCCGCATCACCGAGGCGTTCTTCATGGTCGACAAGTCCCGTTCGCGCGCGCAGCACGGCGCGGGGCTCGGGCTTGCCATCGGCAACCGCATCGCCCAGATTCACGGCAGCACGCTGCACTTTGAAAGCGAAGTCAACAAGGGCACGCTCGTCTGGTTCGACGTGCCGCTCTATAAGCGCGAGAAAGGGGGCGAGGAGGAATGAAACTCAAGAAGCTCCGTTTCTTCGCAAACCGCGACCGCGTCACCCGCACGCGCATCGTTTACGTCGCGCTGACGGCGGGGACCGTGCTCATCGCGTTCCTGCTCGTCCTGCTGAACCGCGGCATCTTCCGGCTTTCGGAAGCAAGCCTCTATGACGATCCGAAGTACGAGGCGGTCAGCATCATCAGCGCAAACAGCATCGGCGCGCCGCTTTCGCTGAAAACGCGCGTCGCCATGTTCCTCGGTTGCGAACGGCAGGGCGACGAACGCGCCGTCATGCCGGATGAGCTCGATGCCGCGCCGATCCGGGAAAAGCTGCGGGATCTCTGGGAGGACACGCTGCGTTTTCATGCGCCGAACGGCAAGCTCGTCACCGGCGAATCGGTTTCCGCCGTGCTGAAAAAGAGCCGCTATACGGTCACGCTGCGCGATTTCTATAACGACGAAACCGGCGCAAAGCTCGCACTGTGGTGCGGGCAGGCGTATTACGAAGCGGAGGGAGGACGCGTCTATTGTCTGTCCGCGCAGTTTGACAGCCGCATGGGCGACGTCTATTCCATGTCCTGCGCGCTGTACGGAAACGTTCTTGAAACGCTCGGCACGTCCGCGTTCGAACCGTTCCTGACGGTGAACGGCTATATGGAATCCCTTGCGGACCGGGCGGCGCTCACGCAGACGCAGAAGGGCTTTTCCGGCACGCTTACGCTGCCGGACGGGCTGAAGCTCTCCCTTACGCTCGACGTAAACGAACAGTACACGATCACGTTTGCACGGTGATGATCCGCGGCGTCCGGAGATGCGTGTCAAAAGCCCTCCCTGTGCAAGAGAAAGGTGTTTTTTGCGAAGCAAAAGCCGGGAGGGTTGTCAATAATTGCGCTTTGCATATGCGGGGCGTTGGAACGATTTTTGCCTCCCTTGTGAAAAAGGAGGTGCCGAGGAACGAGGCGGAGGAATTGTGAATGAATTGGCTTCGCCGTGAATTGCGCCTGCGGTGCATAAAATGCTTGCAATCTGTCGAATGCATCTCTATAATAAAACTATTATGGAAGCTTCGATTCATAAAAACAGAATGGGAACGGAGCCGGAGGGACGGCTCCTTCTTTCTTTGGGTTGGCCGATTATCGTGTCCATGCTCGTGCAGGCGCTGTACAATGTTGTGGACAGCATCTTTGTATCGCGCATGGATTCGCTTGCGCCGGAAGCGCTGCAGCAGATCCTCGGCGATCTGTTTACGCCGGAACTGGTCGGGCACGTCGGCGACAAGGCGATCGCCGCGCTGTCGCTGGTCAATCCGCTGCAGATGCTCCTGATCTCTGTCGCGGTCGGCACCTCGGTCGGCATCAATTCGCTGATCTCGCGCAGGCTCGGCGCACGCCGCTTCGAGGACGCAAACCGCGCGGCGGGCAACGGTCTTGTCGTGCTGCTGATCTCGGCGGCAGTGTTCACGGTCGCGGGGCTCACGCTGTCCGGTCCGTTCATGCGCTGGCAGAGCGAAGACCCCGTCGTACAGCTGATGGGCATGCACTATATGTCGATCTGTCTCTCCCTTTGCATCGGCGTGTTCATTGCCTGCGGCATCGAGCGCATCATGACTGCACAGGGCAAGACGATCTTCGCGATGTTCATGCAGCTGACCGGCGCGATCACCAATATCGTGCTGGATCGCGTGTTCGTCCTCGGCTTCGGTCCCGTCCCCGCAATGGGCGTCAGGGGCGCGGCGATCGCGACGATTGCCGGTCAGTTCGCGTCCATGATCCTGGCGATCATTCTGCTGTACGGTACCAGGCATGAGATCCGCATTCGTCTCGCAGACTATAAACTGAATCTTCGGACGGTACACGAGATCTATCGCGTCGGTCTTCCGTCGATCCTGATGCAGGCGGTCGGAACGGCAATGATGTTCGGCATGAACGCCATTCTGAAGGCGCTCGGCGATTACCAGGTCGCTGCGAATCCCGGCATCGACTATGCGGACCTGTACCGCGGCGCGTTCGGCACCTATTTCAGACTGCAGTCGATCATCTTTATGCCGGTGTTCGGTCTCACGAATGCGGCGATGAGCGTGCTCGGCTACAATTTCGGCGCACGCAACCGCAAGCGCTTTATGCGCGCGTTCAAAATGCTTCTGATCTACTGCTGCATCTTCATGACGTTCGGCACGCTGCTTTTCGAGATCTTCTCCGCACAGATCATTCAGATCTTCAAGGTCTCGCCGGAGATGCAGGCGGTTACGGAGCGCGCGCTGCGCATCATCTCGATCGGCTTCGTGTTGGCCGCGGCGGGGATCTCGTTCTCCACCGCGTTCGGCGCGACGGATACGAGCCTGTACGGCGCGATCACGTCCCTGCAGCGTCAGCTCATCGTGCTGCTGCCGGTCGCGGCGTTGCTCGCATGGATCACAAAGGACGTCGACGGCATCTGGTGGGCGTTCCCGATCTCCGAGCTCATCACGCTCGTCGTAGCGGGGCTGCTGTTCAGACGGCTGTACCGGAAGAAGATCAAACCGCTCGACGATCCGGTCGAGGAGTTCAACGAATAACAAACAAGCGTACCGAATAAACGGTACGCTTTTTGTATGTCTGTGTTCGGTCTGGACAGAAAGAAACCGCCGGAGGAAGAACGGTCTTCCGAAACCGGTTCATCAGGGCGAATCCTTACAGCATCGCGCTGTCCTCAGGCAGGGACGGGTGCATCACGTCGCGCTTCAGGGTGGAATCCGTGACCGCGGCGCGCGCAAGCACCATCTTGCCTGCCTCGACCGAATGCGTCAGCCATACGCTGCCGCCGATGACGCAATCGTTCCCGATCTTCGTCTCTCCGCCGAGGATCGTCGCGCCGGCATAGATCACCACGCGGTCGCCGATGTCTGGGTGGCGCTTGAGCCCCTTGACGGGCATGCCGTCCTCGTCGGTGTCGAAGCTCTTTGCGCCGAGTGTGACGTGCTGATAGATCTTGACGCCGCTGCCGATCGTCGTGGTCTCTCCGATGACTACGCCCGTGCCGTGGTCGATGAAGAAGGATTCCCCGATCGTCGCGCCCGGATGGATGTCGATACCGGTGCGCCGGTGCGCGTATTCCGTCATCACACGCGGCAGAAGCGGCACGCCGCGGCAATACAGCACGTGCGCAAGGCGATAGGTGCAGATCGCGGGAAACGCCGGATAGCAGAGGATGATTTCGTCCACGCCCTTCGCCGCGGGGTCGCCCATGTACGCCGCCGACAGATCGGTTTTCAGCACTCGATAGAGTTCCGGCAGCGCATCGAACAACGTCCGGATGAGCGCCGCCGCGCTCGCTTCGTCATAGGACAGCATGTTGAGAAGCGAATGCAGCAGCTCCGCCGCTTCATAAAGCGCCTGTTCGCGCATGATCGATTTTTCGGCATGCCGCGGAAACATGGCGTCGATCAGCCGGTCGGTCATATGCTCCGCGCTGCTTTTGAACGCGCTGAAATCGTTTGCGTCGACGTGTCCGTCGTCAGCGGCGCGCAGCGCTTCGGCGGTGTTTGCGATCCATTCCCGAAATGCGTATTCCATTTTCAATCCTCGAAAAGCGTTGTAGACAGATACCGGTCGCCGCCGTCCGGCAGCAGAACGACGATCGTTTTTCCCCGGTTCTCGGGACGCTTTGCAAGCAGGATGCCTGCAAACGCCGCCGCGCCGGAGGAGATTCCGACCGCAACACCCTCGCGCTTGCCGATCTCACGCGCCGTGCGGAACGCATCCTCGTTCTGAACGGGGATCACCTCGTCATAGATCGCCGTGTCGAGCACGTCGGGAACGAAGCCTGCGCCGATGCCCTGGATCTTGTGCGCGCCTGCGTGTCCGCCCGACAGAACGGGGGAGGAGGCGGGCTCGACCGCGACGATCTTTACGTGCGGGTTCCGCTCTTTCAGGTATCTGCCGACGCCGGTGACCGTGCCGCCTGTGCCGACGCCCGCGACAAAGACGTCGACCGTTCCGTCCGTATCGTCGAAGATCTCCGGACCGGTCGTGTCGTAATGCGCCTGCGGGTTTGCGGGGTTTATGAACTGTCCCGGGATCAGCGCATTCGGGATCTCGTTTACAAGCTCATTCGCCTTTGCGATCGCGCCCTTCATGCCCTGCGCGCCGTCCGTCAGCACCAGCTCCGCGCCGTACGCGCGCATCATGCGGCGACGTTCCATGCTCATGGTCTCCGGCATGACGATGATCGTGCGGTATCCGCGCGCTGCGGCGACGGCGGCAAGACCGATGCCGGTATTGCCGGAGGTCGGCTCAATGATGACCGAGCCGGGCTTCAGCAGTCCCCGCCGCTCGGCGTCGTCAAGCATGGCCTTCGCGACGCGGTCCTTGACCGATCCCGCGGGATTCAGGTATTCCAGTTTTGCAAGAAGCCTTGCGTCGAGTTTCTCGGCGGCTTCGGTGTGACGGAGTTCTAAAAGCGGCGTGCGGCCGATCAGTTGATCTGCGGATGTATAGATGCTCATGATTTACCTCCCGAATAACATATGATTTGGTCTCTGAAACGTGTGAAAAACAAAAAGCCGGAAAGCCCGCAGACTTTCCGGCAGAACGGCAAAAGCCCTATCCGGAGACGCAAACGGGCATAGCAAAGCAAAGACAACAACACGCGAAGCGATTGCACTGCAGCATACCCGTTTCTCCTTCCGAAAGATTGTATATAGTATACAAACGGAACGCGTTCTTGTCAAGCGTTTTTTGACTTTTCCGAAGTCGGCGGAAAAGAACGGAAAATATATTGTCTCTCAGAGACGACTATGATATACTATTTATATATCGGCACAAGATGCCGAAAAGGAGGAAAAAACGATGCAAAAACGATGGATCGCATGTGTTTTGGCGCTTCTGATGATCTTCGGCTTGTTTGCCTGCGGCGGACAGAACACGCCCGAAGCACCGGAGCCCGCGGCGGAAACACCCGCCCCGGCGACGGAAGTCCCGGCGACGGAAGCTCCTGCGGCGGAAGCGACGGAAGAACCCGCGCCGGATGAGTATTTCCTGCCCAAAGAGGACGGAATGAATCAGCTGACCGTCTACTGGAAAGATGATTCGATCAACTTTGAAACGAGCGATATGTGGATGTGGTTCCCCGGCAAGGACGGGCGCGGCTATCAGATGTATCCGTGCGCATACGGCGCGAAGTGCATGATCAACGTCCCGAAGGACGTGGAGGAAGTCGGATTCATCGTGCGTATCAACTGCTCCGAGCCGTGCGGAACGTCCTGGGGTGAAGCCACGAAGGTTTATGACGGCGATCGCAGCGTCAAGATGGACGGCGATACCGCGGTCTATCTGGTCGGCAAGGATGCGGAAATCTATTATTCGAACGACGGAGGCGTGACCCTGATGCAGAAGAAAGCGGTCAACTATATTGGGATCGTCAGCAGGAACGAGATCAAATACAGCATCACACCGGCGACGCGGATCACAAGTCTTGATCAGATCGCAGTCTATGACGGCGATCGCAGGCTGGAGATCGAAAGTCTTTCGAGCCTCAACAACGAGGTCGTGATGGGTACGATCCGGCTCAAGGACGATCTGGACATCACGAAGAACTATGACGTGGAAATCGAGGGCTTTGCGCGCAAAACCGCGATCCCGACGGGGATCTTTGATTCTCCGGATTTCATCGAAAACTGCACCTATGACGGCGACGATCTCGGCGCGGTCATCCACGGCGACGAAACGACCTTCAAGGTCTGGGCGCCGACGGCAAGCAAGGTGGTTCTGAACCTCTTCGAAGCGGGCGACGGCGGCGAGGCGTTCAAATCCGTCGACATGGAGAAGGGCGAAAAGGGCGTCTGGTCGAGCACGGAAAAGGTCGGCAGCGGCACATATTACACCTATACGGTCACCACGGCGGCGGGCGAGCAGGAGACGACCGACCCGTACGCAAAGGCACTCGGCGTGAACGGCGACCGCGGCATGGTCATCGACCTGGATTCCACCGATCCCGAGGGCTGGGCGAACGACGCGTTCTATGACAAGCTCGAAACCTATCAGGATGCAATCATCTGGGAGGTTCACGTCCGCGACTTCAGTAACCGCATTGCGGATTCGAAGTATCCGGGCAAGTATCTGGCGTTCACCGAGACGGGACTCAAAAATGCCGCGGGCGAGCCGGTCGGCGTCGATTATCTCGTCGATCTCGGCGTCACGCATGTACATCTGCAGCCGGTCTACGACTACGCGACGGTCGATGAAACCAAGTCGGACACCTTCAACTGGGGCTACGATCCGAAGAACTATAACGCGCCCGAGGGCAGCTATTCGACCGACCCGTATCACGGCGAGGTGCGCGTAAACGAGTTCAAGCAGATGGTACATGCGCTGCATGAGAAGGGTCTTGCGGTCGTTATGGATGTCGTCTACAACCACACCTACGACGCCAACGCGAACCTCAACAAGATCGTTCCGTATTACTATTATCGCTACCTGCCGAACGGCGAGAACTCCGACGGCAGCGGCTGCGGCAACGAGACTGCGTCCGACCGCAAGATGTTCCGCAAGTTCATGGTGGATTCCGTGACCTACTGGGCGAACGAATACCACATCGACGGATTCCGTTTCGACCTTATGGGTCTGCACGACATCGAGACGATGCAGGCGATCGAGCAGGCGGTTCACGCGATCAATCCGAAAGCGATCCTTTACGGCGAGGGCTGGACCGGCGGCACGTCGACGCTGCAGCAGAACCGGCAGGCGATCCAGGCGAACATCCGCGAAGTGAAAGCGAGCGAAGGCGCGGCAGGCGGCGTTGCGGTGTTCAATGATGCGATCCGCGACGGTCTGAAGGGCAGCGTGTTCAACGCGAAGGACAAGGGCTATATCAGCGGCGATCCGTCGAAGGGACGCGCAACGGCGGTGGCGTTCGGCATTGAGGGCGGTAGAAACAGCACGCAGTCGTGGAAGGTCGAAAATGCAATGGTCATCAACTATATGTCCTCGCACGACAACCGGACGGTGTGGGACAAGATCACAAACGCGAACCTGGACGCGACCGACGAGCAGAAAGCGGCGATGGTCCGCTTCGGTGCGGCGATCGTGCTGATCTCCAAGGGCACGCCGTTCTGGCTCGCGGGCGAGGAACTGCTGCGCACCAAGGGCGGCAACGGCAACAGTTACAACGCATCCGATGCGGTAAACAATATTGACTGGGACGCGCTTGTGCCGGGCAGTCTTGTTGCCGAAACCCGCGACTGGTATAAGAGCCTCATTGCGCTCCGCAAGGCGTATTCGTTCCTGCGCAACGCGGACGTGACCTGCGAGGTGCTTTCCGACGCGTCGATCGCAGCAACGTATACAGAAAACGGCACGGTCGTCGCGATCGCAATCATCAACCCGCTCGACAGCGAGATCGGCTATACGCTGCCGGAAGGCATATGGGGCGCGCTGATCAACGGCGGCAGCATCAAGACAGACGGTCCGGACGCCGCGCTGCAGGGCGAGGTCACCGTTCCGGCGCAGGGCATCCTGCTGGTCGTACCGGCACCGTAAACGAAACAGTACAGGAAAGCGGCAGACCATCGTCTGCCGCTTTTGCCGTCTTTACAAGGATTCCGGAAGAAGGTATAATATCATCAATATCTACAGTTGAGAAAAGGAGACCGCCATGCAGAAAAATGATGTGATTCACGGGTTCCGGATCGAACGTGTCCGCCCGGTCGAAGAGCTTAACGCCACGCTTTGGGAGATGACGCACGAAAAGACCGGCGCAGCGCTTTGCTGGGTCGAACGGAAAGAGGAGAACAAGACGTTTGCAATCGCGTTCAAAACGCTTCCGGAGGATTCCACCGGCGTGTTCCACATCATCGAGCATTCGGTGCTGTGCGGATCGGATAAATATCCGGTCAAGGAGCCGTTCGTCGAGCTTCTGAAAAGCTCGGTGCAGACGTTTCTGAACGCGTTCACCTATCCGGACAAGACGGTCTATCCGGTTTCGAGCCGCAACGACCGCGATTTTCTGAATCTGATCGACGTCTATCTCGACGCCGTTCTGCATCCGCTGATCTATCACAAACCGGAGATCTTCCGGCAGGAGGGCTGGCGCTATGAGGGCGAGGGAGAAGCTCTCTGCTATCAGGGCGTGGTCTTCAACGAAATGAAGGGGTCGTTCGCTTCGCCGCAGACCGTCATGTACAACGAGCTGCAGCGCGCGCTGTTCCCGGACAACTGCTACCGGTACGTGTCCGGCGGCGATCCCGCCTGCATTCCGGATCTGACCTACGAGCAGTTTATCGCAAGCCACCGGAAGTATTACCATCCCTCCAACGCACGCATCTCACTCGTCGGCAGCATCGACCTCGACGCGGTACTCGCAAAGATCGACACGTTCCTGTCCGCATTCGATCGGCTCGACGCCGACTTTACGATCCGGATGCAGCGGCCGATTGAGCGCGTCACAAAGGAAGTTCCGTTTGAGATCGGCGCGGAGGAATCATTGGAAGGCTGCGCCATGATCGCGTCCGTGACGGTGCTCGGCGATTATTCGGCGCGCGAGCGGCTCTTTGCCGCGGGGGTGCTGGCGGATTATCTCGCGGGCGACAACGATGCGCCGCTGAAACGCGCGGTCATCGACAGAGGACTTGCACAGGATTTCTCGGTCGAGGTCTGGGACGGTCTGCAGGAATGCGCGATCGGCTGGCAGGCGATGAACACCGACGCCGAAAAACGCGAGGCGCTGGAGACGGCGGTCAACGAAACGGTCGGGCAGATCGTAAAAGACGGACTCGACAGAGAACGCCTCTCCGCGTGCCTGCACAGCTTTGCGTTCCGCAAGCGCGACCGCGACGGCGGATGGGTGCCGAGAAGTCTTTCGGAAGCGCTCTCACTGCTCGATACATGGCTGTACGGCGGCGATCCGCTGGAGGGCATATCGGTGGAAGCGCCTCTGCGCACGCTCGAAGAACGGCTGAACGGCACGTATTTTGAGGATCTTCTGCGGGAATTCTTCCTCGACGGCGCACATACCGCGACGATCGTCCTTGTGCCGTCCAAAACGCTCGGCGAGGAAAAGCGGGCAAAGGAAGCGGCGCGGATCAAAGCGGAGCGTGCGGCATGGACGGAAGCAGACCGCGAACGCATCAGGCGGGAAGCGGAAGCGCTGCGGGTCTTTCAGCAGACGCCGGACAGCCAGGAAGCGAAAAAGACGATCCCGATGCTGAAGCTCTCCGACCTCAACGACACACCGGAACCGCTTTGCACGGAGAAAACAGAAACCGGCGGCGTCACCGTGCTCACGCATACGGTCGACAGCGCGCTGTCCCGTATCCGGCTGCACTTTGCGGCGGACGATCTCTCGCTTGCCGAATTGCCTGCGCTTTCGGTACTGTGTCATGTGCTCGGCAGTATGGCGACAAAGGAGCATACGCGCGCGGCGCTGCCGCTTGCGATCAAAAATACGATCGGCAAGCTGGACGTTTCGCCGACGGTACTGCCCGGAAGCGACGCAAATCATTGCCGCGTGCTGCTCACGGTCAGCGCATCCTGTCTGAAGGAACAGACGGAAGCGGCTGCCGCACTCCTTACGGAGATCCTTCGGGAAACCGAATTTACAGACGCGGACCTTGTGAAGGAGATCGTGCAGCAGATCGCGGTCGGCGCAAAGCTTTCGCTGCCCGGCGAGGGTCACCGCTACGCCATGATGCGCTTCGGCGCATATGAATCCGCGTTCGGCGCGGCAAACGAAGCGATCGGCGGCGTGTCGTTCATCCAATGGCTGAACGGTGTGATCGCAGGCGGGGATGCGGCGGCGCAGACGCTGCTGAAAACCATGGAAACGCTTCTCCATACGCTCACCGTTAAGCGGAGGCTGACGGTTTCGCGCTCGGAGGCGACGGAAGCATCGACGATCGAAGCGATCGTCTCCGCCCTGGCGGAGGGCGTACCCGCGCCGGCGGAAGCCTGTTATGAAACGCTTGGCAAGCGGCGCGAAGGCATCGTGATCCCGTCGCAGGTCGGCTTTGCCGTGACCGGCGGAAATCTGCAGAACTACGGCATTCCGTTTTCCGGCAGTATTCCGGTGCTTGCAAATCTGCTGAACTTCACATACCTCTGGAATCAGATCCGCGTACAGGGCGGCGCGTACGGCTGCGGCTTTGTCGGACGCGACACCGGCGAACTGTGCTTCTATACTTATCGCGATCCGAAGCCCGCGCGCTCACTCGGGATCATGCGGGAAGCGGCGTCGTTCGTGCGTGAGTTTTTGAAAGCCGATCCGGATCTCACGGGGTTCATCCTGAGCGCGGTCTCGTCGGTCGATCCGCTTCGCAGCGCGGACGCAAAAATGACTGCGGGAGACAACCGGTATTTCCGCGGGATCACAGGCGAGCAGGCTGTCGATCGCTATCGCAAGCTGATCGGCACGACGGCGGAAGACCTCCTTGCGCTGTGTGAAATGCTTGAACGGATCGCGGCGGAGGACGCCGTCGCGGTGATCGCAGGCAGAGAACTGCTGAACGCATGCGGAAACGAGATCGGGGATATTCTGAATGTATAAGGAGAACTGCCATGAACGCGCATGAACTGCTGATTGAAAAGAACCGTTTATACTGTTCTTCCGGTCCCGATCCGCTTCGGGAACGTACGGCGAGAGAGGGGCAGCATCCGTATGCGATCGTGCTCTGTTGTTCCGATTCGCGCGTGATTCCGGAAAAGATCTTCGGCGCGGACATCGGCGAACTGTTTGTGATCCGGACGGCGGGCAACGTCCCCGGAAGCCACGCTCTCGGCAGTATCGAATACGCCGCGGAGCATCTCGGCGTCGGACTTGCGCTGGTGCTCGGACACACGGGCTGCGGCGCGGTCGCGGCAGCGCTCTCCGGACATGCGGAAGGGCGCGTTGCCGTCATCACCGATGAAATTAAACAGGCGATCGGCACGGAGACCGATCCGGACGCGGCGTGCAGACGGAACGTGCTGTGCGGGGTGAAAACGATCCGCGAGGCGTTTTCGGACGATCCCGCGATGCGGCATCTTCGCGTGGAAGGCGCGGTGTATGACATCGTGACCGGCGCGGTCGAATGGCTTTGAAAGGATAAAAAAGGCGTATCCGCATAAGGAGCGAACGCATGGGAAGAAGGAAAACAGCGGAAACGGAGCCGAAATCCGCGCTGAAGATCCCGTCCGGACCGCCGGAAGGCACGGTACTGACGCCGAAGGAAGGACTCGCTGATACGGAAGCGGCGCAGCGCGCGGCGGCGGGACAAAGCAACCGCCGGACGGAGGAGCCCGGAAAGAGCGTCCTCAGGATTATTTCGGACAATCTGTTTACCCTGTTCAATCTGCTGAATTTTGCGCTTGCGGCATGTCTCGCCCTGGTCGGGTCGTGGAGGAACATGCTTTTTCTGGGCGTGGTCTTTTCAAACACGCTGATCGGCACCGTGCAGGAGCTGCGTGCCCGCGCGATGCTGAAAAAGCTGCGGCTTCTGGAGGAGCGCTCCGTTTCCGTCATTCGTGACGGAAAGGAAACAAAGCTGCCGCCGGAGGAGATGGTGCTCGGCGATATGGCGGTTTTCCGCATCGGAGATCAGATCCCGGCAGACGTGCTGATCCGCGAGGGCGTGTGCGCGGCGGATGAATCGCTGCTCACCGGCGAAAGCGAGCCGGTCCCGCACAGGGCGGGGGACATGCTGATGTCCGGAAGCTATCTCACCGAGGGCAGGATCACGGCACAGACGGTCGCGGTCGGCGACGACGCGTATGCCGCGCGGCTGATGCGCGAAGCGAAGCGCATCCGTTCGCCGAAATCGGAACTGATGACCGAGCTCAACAGGCTTGTTTCGCTCGTCAGCAAGATCCTGGTGCCGATTGGGCTCGTACTCTTTCTGGAACAGTATCTTCTGCTGAAGATTCCGCTGTCCGACGCCGTGCCGAAGGCGGTTGCCGCGATGATCGGCATGATCCCGGAGGGATTGATTCTGCTGACGTCGATCGCGCTGATGGCGGGCGTCATCAAACTCGGCAAGCGCAAGACGCTGGTGCAGGAGCTGTTCGGCATCGAAACGCTCGCGCGGGTGGACACGCTCTGTCTCGACAAGACCGGTACGCTGACCACGGGCGAAATGCGGTTCGATCGCCTGATTCCGCTGGAAGCGGAAGAAGCGGAACTGACGGAAAAGATCGAAACCTTCCTGTCCGCATTCGATACGCATTCCGGTACGCTCAAAGCGATTGCGGAACGGTTCAGACCGGGACAAGGCAAGGCGACGGCGGTCATGCCGTTTTCGTCTGCGCGCAAAAAATCGGCGGCGTCGTTTGCGGACGGAACGACACTGATCCTCGGCGCGCCGTCCTTTGTGACGGACCGCGCGATTCCGGAGGCGGAGGAAGCGGCGAAACTGGGATTCCGCGTACTGTTGCTTGCGGAAGCGGACGGACAGATCCGTTACGACGCATTGCCGGAAATTACACGCGTACTTTGCCTCATTCTGCTGCGGGAACAGCTTCGTCCGGCGGCAAAGGACACGCTGCGGTGGTTTCAGAAGGAAGGCGTTGCGGTGCGCATCATGAGCGGCGACGATCCGCGTACGGTCGCAGCGGCGGCGCGTGCGCTGGAGCTTGACGGCTGCGAACGCTATGTCGACTGCTCGACGCTTTCGGATGACGAACTTCGCCGGGCGGCGGGGGACTGCGTGATCTTCGGGCGGCTGACGCCGGACCGCAAGAGGATCCTCGTCGAGACCATGAAGGCAAACGGACGGCATGTCGCCATGACCGGCGACGGCGTCAACGATATTCCGTCGCTGAAAGCAGCGGATTGCTCCATTGCAATGGCGGGCGGCGCCGAGGCGACCGAGCATGCCGCGCAGCTCGTACTGCTTAACAATGATTTCAATTCCCTGCCTGCCGTTGTGGCGGAGGGGCGCAGGGTCATCGGCAACATCACAAGGACTGCGTCGCTGTTCTTACAGAAGACGCTGTATTCTTTCGCGCTGAGCGCGCTGAACATCCTGATCGCTCTGTTTCTGCCGCTGCGGTATCCGTTTGAACCGATCCATCTGACGCTTGTCAGCATGCTGACGGTCGGCGCGCCTTCGTTTTTCCTGGCGCTCGAGCCGTCGAATGAACGGGCAAAGGGGCATTTCCTGAAGCGTATTCTGCTGAAAGCAGCACCGGGCGCGGCGGGCGTCGTATGCTGCGCACTGTCCGCGATGGTCGCGGAACATTTCGGCACGCCGGAGACAGTCGCATCCACGATGGCGGTGCTGTCCGCAGGCGTGATCGGACTCGGAAATCTGATCCTGACCTGTCGTCCGTTCTCGCGGCTGCGGGTCGTGATCTGCGCCGCAATGAGCCTCGGTTTTGCCGCGGTCACGGCGTTCCTGCCGCACGTGTTCAAACTGAGCACAGCCGAGATGACGCCGCGGCATTGGATCATGCTTGCCGCGATCACGGCGGCAGGCGTGATGGTGCTGCTCCTCGGCACGCTCGCCGTGCGTCCGCATCTCAAAAAACTGGAAGCATAAAAGAATACCGCGAAAAAGCACCTCCGGAATTTGCCCGGAGGTGCTTTGCGTTCGGAACGGTTATTTCGTTACCTTCACGGTAATGGTGACGGACTTGTTGCTTCCGTCGTTTGCCTTGATCGTGATCTTTGCAGTGCCGGTCTTTGTGCCGGAAATGATCTGCAGCGCAATTCCGTCGGTGTAGTACGTGTCGACGATCGCGGCTGCGATGTCCGGATTGCTGCTTGTGATGGTATAGTCGCCGTAATAGCCGCCCAGATCGTTATAGACATAGCAGCTGGTATAGTGGTTGTTGACCTTCAGCTCCACGGTGTTCTTGCTAAGCGTGGTCGTCAGCTTCTGTGTCAGCGGTGTGACGACGTATCTTGCGGTTCCGGTGACGTTCGTGCCGTCCTGCGACGTTGCGTTTACATAGATCACAAGATACTTATTGTAGGCGGTTACAAAGCTGTCAAACTTGGACTGGATCTTCTTGTCCACGGTCAATGCGCCGTTGGAGGAGATCTTCACCCAGCCGTTGTTTGTTGCCTGACTGGTGATATTGGTTCTGCTGGCGATGCTGTCGCCGGTGAAGTCGTTCCAGACCTCCTGATAGACCGAGAAACTCCAGCTGACTTTTTTATTGTTCGGCACGCCGTAGGTATTGCCGAAGACCACGGTGTTGGAAGCTGTCTTTCCGATACCTGCAAGATGGAGGTCGTCCTGCAGACGGAAAGAGGGACTCTTCGATTGCACGAAGATGCTGGAAACAGGGTTCACTACGGTGACCTTGCAGGTCGCTCTCTTATTTGAACCGTCCTGCGCGGTGCAGGTGAGGGTTGCCGTGCCCGCTTTGCCGGTTGCATAGACGTATACGGATCCGTCGGGATTGGGGTAAATATTCAGAAGACTCGTGTTGCTGCAGGTCCAGGCGAGATTCGCACCGTTTCCGGCCGTGCCGTACAGCATAATGTAGGCTTCATTGTTCGAGTCATTCATCGTGTTCATGGAACACATCGTGACTGCGGTGACAGCGCCCTTATTCACCGTGACCGTCGGATATGCGCCGCTGCTGGATTTCGAGTATTTATAGATGGTGACGGCGCTTGCCTTTGCGGGAACGATTTTAATCTCGAAGGTCGCAGCGTTATAGCCGATTTCCGTTTCGGCACGGAGCAGGATCGTTCCGCTCTTGACGGAGGCGGGAACCTTTACAATGCCTTTTGCGGAATCGACGGTAACGCCGGAAGGTGCGCTCTCAAGGGACCAGACAACCTTTCCGGTTGCGCCTTTCGGGAACAGCGTTGCCTTATAGGTTGCAGAGTTGCCGGCAGCGATGCCGGAGGGACCGGTGATGGCGATGTCGGTCACAGCCTGCGTGACGTTGATTCTGCAGGTGACCTTCTTGCCGGAACCGTCCAGAACCTCGCAGGTAAGCGTCGCGGAGCCCTTGCTGAACGCCTGCAACTCGCACGAGCCGTCGCCGTACCATTGCATGACCTTGGCAACCTTGGGGTTGCTGCTGGTCCAGCGATAGGATCTCGCATCGACTGCAACGTTGTTCTTCTTGTTGTCGAGCAGCGAGGTAACGGAGACGGTTGCCCAGTTGTAGGTCTCGAGGGAAACGGTCTTTGCACTCAGCGTGATCGCTCCGATCGGGTTGATCTGCTGCACTTTGACGGTGTAATTCTGATACTTGCTCGGATACTTCACAGACGTCGCGCGGACGGTGACGGTACCCGTTTCGCCCGCTTTGGTCGTCAGTTTGCCTGTTTTTGCGTCGATCTTTGCGGTCGGGCAGCCGGAGTTGCCGACGATCTTCCAGGTGAAGTTCTGATCGAGATCGTAATAGCCTACCTCCATATGGGAATGACCGAGTGCGGCGGACAGCATGACCGTCTTGCCGGGGATCATGACTTTCGGCGCAAGGATGCTGACGACGGAATCGGACAGCTCTTCGGTATCCGCGGTTCTCGGAGCAATCGTAAACGTATAGGTGAATACTCTGCTCGCATTGCCGAGCCCGTTGACATACATGACTTTCAGGGTAACCTTGTCGCCGGGCATATACTCATTCATCAGGACTTCCCATGTCTGGATGCCGTTTTTCACGTCGCCGTTTGCAACGCTCGGCGTGGATCCGTCCAGCGTGTACACGGGGTAATAGGTTCCATCGTTGCCGTCCACATAGAAACTGAGCAGCGTATCGGGGGAGATGACCGCGTTTTTCAGATCCTTGCTGCTGCCGCGGTAATCCAGGTATTCATAGTAGTCGTAGTCAAAGTTGTATTCGCATGTCCAGACATTGAAGCCAATGGTTCCAAGCGAAGTAACGAGCTTGGATACATCGACGATACCCTTGCCGCAATCTTTGGATTTGCACTTGTTGGTTGCGGCAAGCAGCGCTTTTTCGACCGCAGCGGGTCCGGGGTTGTGACCCAGATAGCTGATATACATGGCAGCGGCGCCCGCGACGACCGGCGTCGCCATGGAGGTGCCGTCCCAGCATTCGTAGTTGTCTCCGGGCGTTGTGGACCAGATGTCGGAACCCGGCGCGGCAATATCGCACCATTTGCCGTAGTTGGAATACGGCGCGCGTTCACCGCTCGGATTGACCGAGGCGACTGCGATAACGCCGTCGAGCGCAGCAGGGTACTGCTTGACATTGGTACCGTCGTTGCCCATGGCGGCGATGACGGTTGCGCCTTGCTGTCTTGCATAATTGACCGCGTTCTGCTTTGCGTTCGAGTAGCCGTAACCGCCGAGGCTCATGCTGAGAACATCTGCGCCGTAGTTCGCCGCATAATAGATACCGTTGCAGATCTGTGCGTCCGTGCCGCTGCCGGAAGCGTTCAGAACGCGAACCGCAAGAATACTCGCGTTAGGCGCAATGCCCGCGCCGCCGACGCTGTTGCCCAGTTCGGCAGCAATGATTCCGGCACAGTGCGTACCGTGCCCGTTCTCATCCATCGGGTCGGAATCGTTGTCTGCATAGTCGTATCCCTTTTGTACGTTATTAAGATCCTCATGGTTATAGTCAACGCCGGTGTCGATCACCGCGACGAGCGGAGACCATCCCGTCGTTTGCCCCCACGCAGCGTAGGAGTTGACCATGTCGTGCATATACTGGTAGTTGCCGGAAGGATTCGTGATCAGGGGATCGTTCCATGCCCAATCCGCCCAATCGTGTTTGGACGGAAGCCAGCCCGCAGAGTTCTGATCCTCGATCGGAACGGAGGCGTCGACATACTCGACCGGGTCCAACGTAATGATGTAGTTCGGATCGACCGGCGGAAGCGCATATTTGAGGTTCATACCGGCGATGACGGCGTCGCGCACGGTGATCCCGGAAAGACGCAGCACCGCAAAATGTCCGTTGAAGCTGACAAGCTCGGCGTTGTACGCCGCGGCGATCGTCTTTGCTTCTTCCTCGCTTGCCGCGCTGACGAGAACTTCGTTTTCAACGTAGTCTTTGCCGGGGATCATGTTTTCCAGGACTCCCGCAACGTCGTGCTCAATGAGCGCCTGCTTTTCGGCGATCGTTTCTTCGCTCATGACATAGCCTTCCGGCATGCCGGCGAATCCTTCGGGCAGTTCTTTTTCGGGCGTCGCGGGCGTCTCGTCTTCCGCGATTGCGGAAGGAAGAAGCGTTACGACGAACAGCACTGCGAGAAGAATTGCGAGCAGTTTTTTGGCTTTTTTGTTCATTCGTCATCCTCCATATGTTGATTGATTTGGTGTGAATCTGCAAACGTTCTCATCCTGCTTGTTTACAGACTCTTAACAATTTATACTATATCACAAACTGCTTGCCGTTTCAAGATGTCAGGGCGGTTTTTTCAATATTACGTACAAAATACTCCCCGAAAACCGGGGAGTACGAAACGGACGGGATGGAGTTTATCGGGATCCGGAACCGGGCGCGGTCTCTTTGAGAATCGTATTCCATTCGGATTCGGAAAGCCGGAATTCTTCACGGATCTGTTTTTGTATCTGCACATGCCTCCTGGCGATTTCCTCGCGCATCGAAGCGACGCATTTTTCCCACTCATTCACGGAGGCCGGCGCATGATACAGCGCGATATGCCGTTCCATTTCGGGACGCAGCGCAGCCGCCGTTTTATCCAGAAGCGCCTGCAGCCGCTCCACGGAGAAGTCGCTCTGCAAAAGCTCGGCATACCGCCGGACAAAGCGGCTGCACCAGGCGGGATTGCGGCGCAGCGCGGCGTAGATATCCATATTTACGGTGTGCCCCGCAGTATCGTAGCGTACGCCGTCCTGATTGAAATAGGATTGGAACAGATTGCGCGGGGAAGAACCGTCGGTAAAGCAGCGGTCGATATCATAGAAGACCGGTCTCCAACGGATCGAATAGTCGCTCGTTGCCCAGTAGCTCTGATTCTTCACGTCGTAATTGCAGAAGAACGTCTGCGCGATGACATAATCAATGATGTAATCCACATCCACCCACTGAGCGAATTGTTCAACGACGGCGTCCCTGGAAAACGCCTCGGATTTCGCATAGGTACGGATGCGCAGAAAGTCGTTGTTGGTTCCATAACGCACCGTCGAGTTCGTGGAGATATGGCTGATCAAGGCAGGATCGGCATGGTAATACGTGACGAGATAATCCTGATTCAGACAGTCGTTGAGATCCATGATCCCGTAATAGGATCCGTTCACATAGACGATGACGGGACGCGTATGCCCACTGTCGAGGGAAAGCCCGGAGACGGCGAGGTGCGCAAATGAATCGCGCAGGCGGGCTTTCTCATAATCCTGACTGCCGTTTCGGAGAATCAGCGAAGCAAAGTCCATCGCAGTGCCCTTGCCCCAGAACGGATAGTTCACCGTGCTCTGCCCGAGCCTTGCACGAAGATGGATCGAAAGCGATTTCTGCGGATTTTTGATGGATTGATTGCCGCGCGGGTTGATGTCTGCGGGGAAGGAGGTTCCGAGCGTTCCGTCCGGCTCAAAGAAGGTGATCTGCGCGTCGGTATGCGGATATCGCATCTGTGAGCGGATGGCTGTGAATTGTTTAAACTCCTTCGGACTGCAGGCGATGCAGACCACCGGAAGCGAATGCCGTTCGACAAACAGGTAATGTGCGGTCTGAATTTTGCTCGGCAGGCTGTGCGCGGATTGCGCGAACATGCGAAGCGTCACGGACCTGTCGATCGCGATCGGTTCGGTGTAGACGCGGGAGCTTGTGGAAGGTTCGCTCCCGTCCAGCGTATAGCGGATGACGGCGTCCGGATCCGCGCAGTCGATCCGGACGGTAAACGGTTCCGTGCGGTACAGCGCGGCATCCGAAAGAACGGGGGACGGCGTTCTGCCGAGCACGTACGAAGCGCTGTTTGCCTTGCCGGGCGTCGATTTCAGGAAAAAGACGCGTGGAAGGGACGGATCGCCTGTTCGTCCGCTGGTGATGCCGCCGCACAGATCGCCGGTTTCGAACCGGTCGCGGAGCATGCCCTGCGCATCAAACAAAAAAACGGCTTCGCCGGTCGCGGCGACGCCGAAGCTGTCCGGCTTGAACACACTGTATCCGGACGGTTTCAGCGTGCCTTGCAGGATATACGGATTCGTTTGCGCAAGGTTGTCGCACAGATGCCACCCGGAGAGATCGACCTTCTCGCCGGAACCGTTGCAGATCTCGATCCAATCCTTGCCTGAACCGGACGCGGAGACCTCGCTGATGAATACGCTGTCGGACGGAAACGCACCGAGCTCCTTGACGTCGCCGACCGAAGCCGCATTTTCCGCGCCGGGGGTCGGATACTTGTAATAGCGCAGCGATCCGTCGTCGCCCAGTCCCACGGAGGTATTCTTCGGGAGCTCCGGAATCCACGGAATCTGCTGTACCGTCCGGGTCGCGGCGTGATACAGCATAAGTCCGCTGTCCGAAGCAGAGACGGAAAACGGCGCGTGCAATTCGGTTTCGACGGATTCCCGCCCGGAAAGGAAGATGAGCCGGTATTCGCCCGGCTCCAGTACGACGTCCGGACAGTTCCACTTCAAAGGATCGGAAAAATCGTCGCTGAGCCAGTACTCGGAAAGATGCACCGCTTCCGTGCCGCAGTTTAAGAGCTCGACATAATCGGAATGGTCGCCGTACCGGTCGATGACGGAATACGTGTTGCGGAACAGGACCTCGTTGAGACGCAGCGGCTCGGAAGCGTCGGCTGTCTGCATCTCTGCACTGCCGATCAGGCTGTCGTCGTTTTCCGCGCCGGGGGTCGGTTTGCCACAGTAGCCGAAAACACCGTTCCGGTTTCTTGCCCAGGACTGTCCCGGAAGCAGAGCAGGAACGGTCACGATATCGATCCGGTTCAGCATCGGATCGAACAGCCACAGGGATTCACCGTCGGAGGAGAGGCGAAGATCGACGCCGATCTCCCTGCCGCACGGGATTGCGGCAAATCCACCTGCCGGAATCGTAATGTCCGGGAGCGGCGCCTTGTCTGGGTTATCCTCGCGGTCCGTCACGAAACAGCCGGACAGAGAGACGGGTTCGCCGTTCGGGTTCCGGAGTTCGATCCAGTCCGCACCGCCGAATGTGCCGGTCGGGAGATCGCCGGTTACAATTTCATTGATATACAGCACGAGGTCCGACACCTTTGTTCCGTCCAAGTCCGCATCCGAATTCACCGGTTCCGTACAGATGTCCGAGATCTCCGTTGAGTTTTCGGAGCCGGGCGTCGGCAGAATGCAGTAACCGAAGCTGCCGTCTTCCCGACGGGCATAGGAGATGTTTTCGGGCAGTGAGGGAATGACCAGCTTTTCCAGAAGATTGCCGGAACGATCCAGAAGAAAAAGCGTATCGCCGCTCTTGGAAAGACCGAAGGGGAGACAGAACGCGTCGGTGTCCGCATTGGACCGCGCATACAGCACCACGTATCCGTTTGCCGGGATCACAAGGTTCGGAAGCATGTTTCCGAGATCATAGCGATCCTCCTTGTCGGTCAGGATATAGCCTGCAAGGTCGATGTCCCTGCCGGACCGATTGTGCAGTTCGATCCAGTCCGGCGTACCGAGCGTTTCGTCAACGAACGCGGTGTTGGAGGAAACGACTTCGCTGATCACGATCGGATGCGGCTCGGTCGTACACGCGGCGAACAGACAGAACAGCAGACAGAGCAACGCGGCAAAACCGAGTCTTGCGATCGGTCTTTTGCATTCGGATTGTTCTGTTTCGGTCGGAAACCGGCTTTGACTGTTCTTCATAATATCCCTTCGTTCGGCTCAAAGCGCGCGAGATCGGGAAGCACGGTGTGGATCAATGCGCGTAGTATTCCGGATTCTGCGGAGCGACGATCAGCTGATCGTCCGCGCCGGTACGGATGCCGTCATATTCGGGCGCGGGATCGTTTTCATTGGGCAGAAGCGTCGTGTGTCCGAACAGAAGCGCGTCCGGAAGCCCGCGCTGCTGGCTGTAGTCCTTAATGTTGAGGTGCGTATTGAGATGCTGCCCCATAAAGACCATTGCCGCGGAAACGCCGCCGTCGAGGTTATAGGCAAGTACACAGCCTTCGTCCTTGAACAGCTGTGCGAAATCGTCGAGATACAGACCGATCGCGTAGTCTTTCTGACGACCGTCTGCAACGATCAGCACGAAATGACCGGGTTCGACCATGCCGACGCCGGTGCGCGGGTTTTCCGCACCGAGATAATCGTCTCTCAGGTTCGGGGTTATTTCGCCGTTCTGCATCAGGATCGGACCGAAGCAATAGACGTCGCGATATCCGCGCTGCTGCAGACCGAGCGCGGTGAAGGAATTGTTTTCAAACACTTCAAAGGCGAGCGTCCGCTCATTCCATGCCAGGACCGCTCTGCCGTTCTTGCTCTGATAGACGTAACCGTCGCGGATCAGCGTGCTCTTTCTGGACAGATCCAGGTTGAGCATGGTGTCGCCGGTGATCAGCAGAACCGCGCCGTACCGACGCGCGATGCGATACGGCTTCTGCAGTGCCCGACCGGTGCGGTCCTCGTGACCGAATCCGGCACGGAACTGATTGTTCCGCATCCATACGTGCGCAATGAAGTATGCTTGGGGCTGTCCCTTGACGTCCTGTGTCTGCACCCGGCGGATGGCAATATCGGTGTTCTGATCGCGGAATGCCCAGAGTCCGCTATCGCGGTCCATGAGGACCTGCTCGGGAATGCCGTCCGGAAGATAGTGTCCGTCGATCAGATCGGCTTCCGGTTCCGGGGTAGGTTCGAGCGTCGGTTCGGGCGTGGGCTCGGGCGTCGGTTCCGGGGTAGGTTCGGGCGTGGGCTCGGGCGTCGGTTCCGGGGTGGGCTCCGGCGTGGGAACCGGGGTCG
>CAMPAN010000012.1 GCA_946631895.1 uncultured Clostridia bacterium | reverse complement strand
TTGTCGCGGAGGGACATCGGGTAACCGTCGTCGACCGGAACGAATCGGTCATCGAACAGATCAGCAACACACAGGACGTCATCGGCTACGTCGGCAACGGCGCGGTCTTTTCCGTGCTGGAGGAAGCCGGCGCAAAGGACGCCGATCTGCTGCTTGCAGTGACGACAAGCGACGAGATCAATCTGCTGTCGTGTCTCATTGCGCATAAGCTCGGCGCAAAGCACACGATCGCGCGCGTCCGCGACCCCGAATACGCGAACAACATGTATCGCATTTCCGAGGATCTCGGGCTTTCCATGACGGTCAATCCGGACCGGCAGGCGGCGGAGGAGATCGCAAGAGTGCTGAGATTCCCGGCGGCGACGCACATCGAGCTGTTCGCGAGAGGACATGTGGAGCTTGTCACATGCAGGCTTCCGGAAAAGAGTGTCATGAACGGCGTTCCGCTGTACGAACTGCCGCAGAAGCTCGGCGTCAAGGTGCTGATCTGCGCGGTCGAACGCAACGGGGAATTCACGATCCCGTCCGGCGGATTCACGCTTTCGGGCGGCGACGTTCTGTACGTGACCGGCGCCCCGCGGGAGGTCGCAAAAGCGCTCCGCAAAGCGAACGTCATTGCAAACCCGGTCCGTTCGGTCATTATCGGCGGCGGCGGGCGCATCAGCTACTACCTCGCGCAGGAGCTTCTCCGGAGCAATCTTTCGGTCAAAATCATTGAGCGCAGCAAGGATGCCGCGCACAATATCGCGGAGCTTCTGCCGGACGCGGTCGTCATCAACGGCGACGTCACCGATCACGATCTGATGCAGGAGGAAGGCATCGAGCGCGCGGACGCGTTTGTCGCGCTGACCGGACTCGACGAGGGCAACGTGCTTTCCGCGCTGTACGCAAAGCGGCACAACGTCGGCAAGGTCATCGCCAAGGTCAACAATGACGGACTCGAAAGTCTTGTGAAGGAGACGGCGCTCGATTCCGTCATCTCCCCGAAGCGCGTTGCGACCAACGTGATCCTGCGTTACGTGCGCGCCCGTGAAGCGAGCGCGGATCACGGCAGGATCCGCGGGCTCTATAAGATCGCCGACGGTTCGATCGAGGTGCTGGAATTCAATGCGAGCGATGAAAACGGCAATCTTCTGAACATTCCGTTGAAAGATCTGAAAACGAAAAAGCATCTGCTGATCGCCTGCCTCGTGCGAAACGGCAAAGCGATCATCCCCGGCGGCGCGGACAGCATTCAGGCGGGCGACGTCGTGCTGGTCGTGACTGAACAGCGTCGGCTGAACGACCTTTCCGACATCATGGAGGAAACAAGATGAACCGCCGGATGGTCGTCTTTCTGCTGAGCCGCATCATGCTGATCGAGGCGGTGCTGATGCTCCCGTCCGTGCTGGTCGGGCTCATCTACCGCGAAGCGATCACGTGGTGCTTTCTGCCCGCAATCGGCGCGTTGGCGCTTTTGGGGCTGTTCGGCGTCAAAAAACCGAAGGACACGACGATCTACGCGCGCGAAGGCTTTCTTGTCGTTGCGGCGGCGTGGGTGCTGATGTCTCTGTTCGGCGCGGTGCCGCTGTGGCTCTGCGGCGGATTCAAGACGTTCTGGGACTGCCTGTTCGAAATCGTGTCCGGCTTTACCACGACAGGCGCGTCGATCCTCGAGACGGTCGAACAGCTGCCGCACTGCATCCTGTTCTGGCGCAGCTTCTCGCATTGGGTCGGCGGCATGGGCGTGCTCGTGTTTGTCCTTGCGGTCATGCCGATGAGCGAGGAGCGCTCGATGCACCTGATGCGCGCCGAGGTTCCGGGTCCCGTCAAGGGAAAGCTCGTGCCGCGCATGCGCGACACCGCAAAGATCCTCTACACCGTCTATTCCGTTCTGACACTGATCCTCATCGTTCTCCTGTGGGCAGGCGGCATGCCGCTGTTTGAGTCGATCTGCCACGCGTTCGGTGCGGCGGGAACCGGCGGATTCTCGGTAAAGAATGCTGGCATCAAGGCGTACGACAGCACCTATATCCACGTCGTGCTGTCCACGTTCATGCTGCTGTTCGGCGTCAATTTCAGCTTATATCATCTGATCCTGATCGGCAAATGGAAAAACGCCGTCCGCTCCGAGGAGCTGCGCGTCTACGGCGGGATCGTGGTGACAGCCGTTGCACTGATCACGATCAATACGTTTTCGGCGATCAAAGGCTTCGGGCTGACGCTGCGGGACGCCTATTTTCAGGTCTCGTCGATCATCACGACGACCGGCTACGCAACGGTCAATTTCGATCAATGGCCGGGCTTTTCCAAGATGACGCTGCTGCTTCTGATGGTCTTCGGCGCATGCGCGGGTTCGACCGGCGGCGGTCTGAAGATCAGCCGTGTCGTGATCCTGTTCAAGGCGGCGCGGCAGGAGGTGCGAAGATTGCTGCACCCGCGCGCGGTCACGGTCGTGCGCATGGAGGGCAAGCCGGTCGGATCAGATCTGATCCGCGCGACGCTGACGTTTTTCCTGCTGTATGTCGCGTGCCTCGCGGCGGGCGTACTGCTGCTTTCGCTCGGTGAACAGGATTTTCTGACGAACTTCACCGCGACGCTCGCGTGTCTATCGAACATCGGACCGGGTCTCGCGCTGGTCGGACCGACCGAGAACTACGGCTTTTACAGCAGCGCGTCCAAGGTCCTGCTTTCGCTCGAAATGCTTGCCGGAAGGTTGGAGCTGTTCCCGATCATCCTGTTGTTCAGCCCGCTGACCTACCGGCATCGTTCCAAATAAAACACGATATTCCGCACACATTATATGCATTTTTCGATCCGTCCGTCCGGGCGGATCTTTTTGCAAAAACACAGTCCCGTTCGCTGTTTTCCGACATATCTTTTCTTGCAAATTGCTTGCAATCCCGAGTTGTATATGATATATTTATTTAAGGGAAATATGCTTTCTTTGCGTATTTTATGTTCCGAAACAGATCCAAGCAAAAAGGGGGGTTATCATGAAAATCAAAAAGCTTTTGTCCATGCTCCTGGCGCTCGCGCTCGTGTTCGGTCTGCTGCCGACGGCGGCGTTCGCGATCACCGCGGACGATATGGCTAATGCGCCGGAGCTCGTCCTGGGCGAGAATACCGTCGAGGTCACGACTGCCAGTCAGCAGGCGTATTACAAATTCACACCGCCGGCAACGGACAAATACGTCCTGACCTCATACAGCGGAGACGACCCGAGGTGCTATCTGTATAACAGCAGCGGGTCGCAGCTGACGACGCACGACGACATCAGCTACGGCACGAACAACAATTTCCGGCTGGAGTACACGCTGACGGGCGGGGAAACCTATTATTACGGCGTGTATCTGTGGGACAACGCTACGGGCAGCTTCACCGTGACGCTGGAGCGGGTCCATAACTACGTGCTTTCAAGCACGACCTCGACCTGTCAGGAATTGGGTGTAGACACCTATACCTGTACGACGTGCGGCGACAGCTACACCGAGCCGGCGACTGCGCTGGCTGACCACGACGACACGATCGTGTCCAACAACGACGGTACGCACACGCTGACCTGCTCGGTCTGCGACCGCGTCGAGACCGAAGACTGCACCTACGAGACAGTGTCCGAAGGCGGCGTTGCACAGCACACCTGCACCAAATGCGGGTATTCCTATTCGGAAGTGTCCAACGAGCCGGAGCTCATACAGGGCTGGTACTTTGAATCCGACAACGAGCTGACCGGCTGGACCATGCTCGACTTGGACGGCGACAACTACACGTGGAAGCGCTACACTGTAAATGCATATGAAGGCAGCGGCTGTATCCAAGTGCATTGGAACGTCAACGGCGCCGACAACTGGGCAATCTCTCCGGAGGTCGATCTGAGCGGCTGCGAAAACGCGACGCTGTCGATCTGGTCCAGAAGAGAAAGCACGAGTTATCCGGACAGATTTGAGCTCTACGCAGGCACCTCGAACGATCCCGCTCAAATGACCAAGGTGCTCGATGAAACGACGCCTTCCACGTCATACGAGAACTTCACTGCGGACATCTCCGCGTTTGCCGGCGAATCCGCAGTTTACATCGCGATCCGGCACCATACCACGGAGGATTCGTTCTATCTGTACGCGGATCAGGTGGAGATCACGACGCTGCGCGACGCCAATTGCGAGCACCAGCTCGTTTTGATGCCGGCAACCCCGGCGACCTGCACGGCGGCGGGCAATTCGCAGCCCTACTATAAGTGCACCGAATGCGGCAGACTGTTCCATGACGCAGAAGGAACGCAGCCCGCATTGACCAGCGAGATCATGGATCTTCCCGCGCTCGGCCATAACTGGAGCGAATGGGAGGACACGACCCCGGCGACCTGCACGACGGCGGGCGAGCAGACCAGGACCTGTTCCCGCTGCGGCGAGACGGAGACGCAGACCGTTGCGGCGCTCGGTCACGCCTGGGGCGAATGGGAGGACGTGACCCCGGCGACCTGCACCGAAGCGGGCGAGCAAACAAGGACCTGTTCCCGCTGCAGCGAGACGGAGACGCAGACCGTTGCGGCGCTCGGTCACAATTGGGGCGCAGCGGTTTCCAACAACGACGGCACGCACACCTATACCTGCGGTCGCTGCAGCGAAACGGAGACGGAGGACTGCACGTTCGATCAGCACATAGAAGATGGAACGGTGACGAAAACCTGCACCGAATGCGGCTATTCCGTCTCGGAGCAGGCGATCGGAGAGCTGACCGTGGTTACCTGGGACTTTGAAGAAGGGTCCACCGGCTGGACCCTGCTTGACGTCGACGGCGACGGCTACGCATGGTATTGGAATAATGAAGGTCTCGGTCACGAAGGCAGCGTCGGCATGATCTTCTCCTTCTCCTATTACAACGGCGTCGGCGCGCTGACGCCGGATAACTGGGCGATCTCCCCGGCGTTCTCTCTGGAGGGGACCGTCGAGGCGTCGGTCTCTCTGTGGGTGAGAGATTACGGGTACACCGAGAACTTCGCGATCTTTGCCGGGGCCTCGGCGGATCCCGATCAGATGATCGCGGTGTCCGAAGATTTCACTACCACATCCGAATATGCACAGTACACGGCGGATCTCACCGAGTTCTGCGGCGAATCGGAGGTCTATATCGCGGTCCGTCACTATAACTGCACGGACGGGTACTATATTTTCGTCGACGACGTGGCAATCACGGCAACGTTCGCAGCCGAATGTGAACCGGGCCATCACAACCTGTATCACGAAGAGGCGACGGAAGCGACCTGCACCGAGCCGGGCTATGCGGAGTATTGGTACTGCGACATCTGCGGCAGATACTTCACGGACGCGGAGGGAACGAACGCGGTTTCGCTCAGCTCCCTGATGACGTCGCCGGCGCTCGGCCATGACTGGGGCGATCCGGCAGATCATAACGACGGCACGCATATCTATACCTGCGATCGCTGCGGCGCAACGTACAGCGAGGCCTGCGGGCACTTTAAGACCGTGGCGTTCAATTTGATGTCGGAAGTGTGCCCCCTTTGCGGACACGATTTCGGTGAAAATAACGTCTACGGCGAACAGACGGCGATCGGCTGGTACTTCGAAGAAGCGTATGAGGTTGCGGACTGGGCCTTTATCGACGCGAACGGAGACGGCTTTACCTGGGTGTGGGATACGGATCCCAAGATGGTTGCGTATGAAGGCGAAGGCAAGATCTGTTCGCCTTCCTATGACAAACCCACGCAGACGGCGCTCACGCCGGACAACTGGGCGATCTCTCCGGCGTTCTCTCTGGACATCGGCTGCAGGAACCCGATGCTGTCCCTGTGGGCAAGAGGACAGGACAGCAGCTATTACAACGAAGTCTTTGCGGTCTATGCCGGCACCACGCCCGATCCGGCTGACATGGTGAAGATGACGGACGACATTACCACCGACAACAACTATCAGCAGGTCACGGTGGATCTTTCCGATTACCTTGGCGAGGAGACCGTCTATATCGCGATCCGGCATTATAACTGCCAGGATATGTTCTGGCTGAACGTCGACAACGTGGAGATCGTTGCCGAGTTCCCGTACCTCGTTGCGGTTGACGAAGCAATCGAAAACGGCGCGGTCACCCCGGACAAGGAACTGGCATTTGCAGGCGATACGGTCACGCTGACGGTCGAGCCTGACACGGGGTATGTGCTCGAAACGCTGACCGTCACGGATGTGAACGGCGATCCGGTCGAGGTCACGGACAATACGTTCGTGATGCCGGCGTCGAACGTCACCGTCACCGCGACGTTTGTGAAAGGAACGCTCAGCGACGGCTACTACCTGATCGGACAGAACGGCTGGACGGCGGACGATATCGACCTTGCGCAGCAGTTCACGGTGAATCCGGAGAATGCAAACGAGTATATGCTCGAAACGACGCTTGCGGAAGGCGATACGATCAAGGTCGTGCGCGTTGCGGACGGCGCGATCGCGCAGTGGTACCCCGATCCGGGCGACAACTACACCGTTGCCGCCGACTACGCGGGCAGCGTCACGATCTATTTCAAGACGACCTATGACAGTGCGTGGTCCGCGTTCGGCGGTCATATCTGGATCGTGAAGAAGGCGCCGTCGTTTGCAACGCAGTCGCTGATCCTGTCGGGACAGATCGGACTGAGCTTCAATATGGACCTGCCGGACATCGAAGGCGTCGACTGGACGGAGAGCTACATGACGTTCACGATCGCGCACGGCACCTGCACCGAGCGCGCAAACTATATGGACACGAGAGCGAAGAAGAGCGGAAACCGCGGCTTCGTCTGCTACGTGAACGCGATCCAGATGGCGGAGCCGATCACGGCGACGTTCCATTGGATGCAAGGCGGGGAAGAAAAGACGATCGAAAAGACCTACGCGATCAAGGACTACTTCTTCGCATACGACGGGAAAAAGGACTCGTTCTCTGAGCCCGTGCAGAAGCTGATCGAATCGACGGCGGACTACGGTCACTACGTGCAGGCGTTCCTCGCCGACGCAAGGGGCTGGACGCTCGGCACGGACTACGCGGAGATGGATAAGTTCTATACTGAATCGTACGATTATGAGAACACGGCGACCGCACTGGATTATTACGGCGATTTCACGTGCGAGAACAACGGCGCGGATATCAGGAATCTGTCGTTCACGACCGTGTTCGACAGCGCGACGGCGGTGCGGATCCTGATCACGCCGACGAGCGGCTATACCGGCGAGCTCACGGCGGCGGAGAGCGGCGGCAAGGCGCTGAATGTGAGCAAGGAGGGCAAGCGGTACGCGGTTGTGATCCCGAACCTTGCGGCGCATGAGCTCTCCAAGACCTACACGATCACGGTCACGACGGACGGCGGCACGGCGACGATCACGGTCTCGGCGCTCTCCTATGTCAAGCTGCTGTTCAACGCGAACGAAACGGCGCTTACGCGCGACGCGGCGTCGGCGATCCTCGGGTATGCGTCTGCAGCGTACAACTACCAATACGCAGACTGAAAAACAGCCAACACAAAGGGGCGAAGCCAAATCGGCTTCGCCCTTTTATTGCTGTATTCCGTTCAGTGCAGGATGTGATCGAGCGCGTCGCGTTTTGCAACGGCAAAGAGCTCGCAGTCTGCGATCAGGGGCTGATCGGGATCCATTGAGGCGCTGGTCACATTGTTCTCGCGGATGGCGATGACGTTGAGCTGATAGCGGTCGCGCAGCCGCAGCTCGCGCAGGGATTTGCCGATCCAGTCCTTTTTCGGTTTCATGCTGAACACGGAAAGCTCCGAGCCGAGATTGAAGAAGTCCAGGAAGTCGGAGGACATGAGCCTGCGCGCGGTCAGCTCCGCACTCTCCTTTTCGGGATAGATGATCTCGTCCGCGCCGACGCGCCGCAGGATCTCGCCCATACGCAGCGACGCCGCCTTTGCGATGACGCGCGGCACGCCGAGCTCCTTTGCCACCATGACGCACATGATGCTCGCGTCCAGACTGCTGCCCATCGCAACGACGACCGTGTCCACGCCGGACAACCCGAGCCCGCGGATGATCTCGGGATCGTTGAGATCCGCCTTGACCGCGCAGCTCACGAGATTCGCGTACTTGCGGATGGTCTCCTCGTCATTATCGGCGATCAGCACGTCCGCGCCGTCCCTGGAAAGTGCGGCGGTCAGAAACTGTCCGAACCGTCCCATGCCCAAAACTGCAATCGAATTTTTCATAGTAGCCTCCTTATCAGCCGACGTAATAGCGTCCCTGTGCGAAGCGGATGTTCTTTCCGCCGGACAGGTCGGTACGGAAGAACAGCGCGAGTGAGATCGGGCCGATCCTTCCGAGATACATGCACAAAATGATCAGGATCCGTCCGAACACGGTCAGATGCGGCGTCAGCCCGCGGGACAGACCGACCGTTCCGGTTGCGCTGAACACCTCATAGAGCGCGTCCGTAAGCGGTACGCGGTCCACGGCGACGAGCAGGACGATCGAAAACAAGGACAGCGAAAGACTGAAGAACAGGATCGCCGCCGCCTTTTTGACCAGTTCCTCCGGGATGCTGCGGCGGAACACCACGGTGTCCGTGCGACCGCGCACATAGGAGAACGCGTTCAGGAGCAGGACCGCAAGCGTGACGGTCTTGATGCCGCCTGCCGTGCCCATCGGGGAACCGCCGATGAACATCATTGCGCTGCCGAACAGCACGGAGCCGTCGTTCAGAGCGGACTGCGGCATCGAAGCAAAGCCCGCGGTGCGGTACGTGACGGACTGGAACACTGCGTTCAGCAGCTTTCCGCCCGGCGGCAGTGTGCCGAGCGTCAGCGGATTCTGCCGCTCCAGAAGCAGCGTGATGACCGTGCCGAAAACGATCAGGAACAGAGTTGCCAGAAGGACGAGCTTGGTGTGCTCGCCGAGATGCCGGAAGAACCAGCGAATGCCGAACCGGCGTCGGATCGCTTCCCGCATGGTCGTGAATGAATCGAACCAGACGATATAGCCGAGACCGCCGACGACGATCAGCAGCATCGTCACGACCAGCACATAGGGACTGTTCTGATACGGGATCAGGCTGTCCGGTCCGATCAGATCGAGACCGGCGTTGCAGAACGCCGAGACCGAATGAAACACCGCGTACCAAAGCCCGCGGAGGATGCCGAACTGCGGAACGAACGCGATCGCGTATAGGATCGCGCCGACGCCCTCGATCACGAAGACCCCGAGGATCACCTTGCGCAGAAACCGCAGCACGCCCTGCAGGGAATCCAGATCGAACGAGTCGCGCACGAGTGCGCGGTTTTTGATTGTAAATGATTTTTTGAGAAACAGAAACAACGAGGAGGAGACGGCAACGATACCGAGACCGCCCGTCTGGATGAGTACAAGGATCACGATCTTACCGAACAGCGACCAATAGGAAAAAGTGTCGACGACGACGAGCCCGGTCACGCAGACAGACGTGGTTGCGGTGAACAGCGAGGTCAGAAACGGCACGGATACACCGCTTTTTGCAGCAAACGGCAAAGAAAGCAGACCGGTTCCGATTGCAATCAAAAGAAGAAACCCGATCGGAATGATCTGTGCGGAGGACAAAACGCGCCGCTTCATCTTGTACGCCCTTCCCGTCCGGTGGGACCGAACGATAATATATATCTATTATAGCGGTCGTATGCGAGATTTGCAAGACTTGCGGAAAAGCCGCGGGAAAAGTGTAAAAAGAAATATTGAATTTTCATCTTCTCCCTTGAATGACGCAGAAAAAAGAGGTATGATATTACAAATGGAAAAATGCGGCAGGAGGAACGGACGGCATGCCCGCGATCGGATGGTACAACGGAATATGCGGAAATCTTTCGGAGATGACGATTCCGATGAACGATCGCGCTGTTTATTTCGGCGACGGCTGCTACGAGGCGTGTCTTGCGGTCGGTACGCGTGCATTTGCGCTTTCACGGCATCTTGACCGGTTCGAGCACAGCCTGAAGGGGTTGTCCATTCCGTTTTGCCCGGATCGGGACGCGTTTATCCGGACGCTTACCGACTGCCTTGCGGCGGCAAACGAGACGTGTTCGGTGCTTTACTGGCAGGTCTCCCGCGCAACGGCACAGCGTACGCACGCGTTTCCGACGGGAGAAACCGCGCCGAATCTTCTGATTACCGTGACGCCGAAAAAGCTCGCAGTGCCGGAGCAGACGATGAAGCTCGTTACGACGGAGGATATCCGCTATGCGATGTGCGACGTCAAGACGCTGAACCTGATTCCGAACGTACTTGCAAACGAGCACGCGAGAAGGTGCGGTGCGGACGAGGCGATCTTTGTTCGGGACGGATTCGTGACCGAGGGATCGCACACGAACATTCATATTCTGAAAGACGGCGTTCTGTATACGCATCCGACGGACAACCGGATTCTGCCGGGCGTGACCCGCGCGATCCTGCTTGAGCTTTGCGCCGGACTTTCGGTTCGCGTGTCGGAACAGGCGTTTTCAAAGGACGCGCTGTTTTCCGCAGACGAGGTTCTGGTCACTTCGAGCACGCTCGGGGTACGCCGCACAGCAGCGGTGGACGGGACTGCGGTCGGCGGAAGAGACCCGGGGCGGTTTTTGATGATCCGGAATGCGTACGATCATCTTTTTTCTGAGGAAATGAGGGTATGAAACGGGAGAAAACGGAAGCGGAAGCAGCGCATCGCGAACAATCGCTTTGGTTTGGGATCCTGCGGGTTGTGCTGCCGCTGTTTGCGGCGGTGCTTGCAGGCTTGTTTGTGTTGGTTTGCGCTATCTACGGACGCGCACGCTCGTCGCTTACGATCGAACTGGGTGAGGACACGCCCGAAGCGTCCGCGTTTCTGCGAAAGGAAACGGATGCCGCCTCCTATCTGACACAGCCGGAAGCGCATTACCGGAAACCGGGCAATTACCGCCTTACCGTTCACACCCGCACCATGGATATTCCGGTCACACTCTGCGTGAAGGACACGGTCGCGCCGAAAGCGACCGCAATAGAAACGACCGTTCCGGCGAACGTCACGCTGACGCCGGACAAGCTCGTCAAAAATCTCCGGGATCAGAGCATCGTGAAGATCTCGTTCGAGACCGCGCCGACGTTCGGAACGATCGGCGATTACGACGCCGTCGTTCTGCTCGAGGATGAGAGCTGCAACCGGACGCGCGTGGACGTTCCGGTTCATGTACGCGTTGCAAGGGAAGCGCTGACGCTTGAGGCAGGCAGTTCCGTTCCGGAACAAACCGCATTTCTGATCGGTGAATACCGGGACGTCGACATGACGGAGATCACCGAATCAATGATGCACGAGCCCGGCGATTACCGGATCCGCATCATTGCAGACAGAACCGAAACGGAAACGATGCTCACGGTGCAGGACACGGTCCCGCCGACGGCGAACGGCACAACCTGCATCGTTCTGCCGGGCGAGGACGTGACGCCCGAAATGCTGTTCACCGATCTGAAGGATGAGACGGAAGTTTTGGCTGCGTTCGTCACAAAACCGGATCCGAAACTCCGCATGCCGCAGACGGTTGAGGTAAAGCTGACGGATCTCGGCGGCAATGAGGCGACCGTCACATCGACCGTGCTGTTCTCCGGCATTGAGCCGATCGAGATCGAGGCGCGCACCGCGCCGCTCACGGTTTCGGAGCTGCTGGAAGGCGATGAAGCGTCCGACGCGGCGCTGACCGGACCGTTCATCCCGAGCGTACCGGGTTCGCACCTGATCCCGGTAACGATCAACGGACAGGAAAACATTGCGGTGGTCAATGTGAAAGACACGACGCCGCCGGACGTTGCCGTGAAAAAAACGACGGGATATACGAACACGCCGCTGGAGCCCGAGGCGTTCGTTTCCGTAAACGACGTGACGGAAACGGAGATCCGCTTTGCCGAGGAGCCGGACTGGACGAAAGAAATGCAGGAGGTCACGGTCATAGCAACCGACGCGGGCGGAAACAGCGTTGAAAAACGCTTCACGCTGAAACTGAAACCCGATACCGAAGCGCCGGTCCTGTACGGCGTGAAAAACCGGTTCTGCTATGTCGGAGAGCCGGTGGCATATCTTGCCGAGGTCTCTGCAGTGGACAACTGCGACGGTGAGGTCAAGGTAGAGGTCGACGCATCGAACGTCAACGAATCCAGACGCGGGAATTACCGTGTAACCTACCGGGCGACGGACCGCGCCGGCAATACGGTCAGAAAGACGGTAACATTCAAATTCATCCGCGCAAAGGTCGACGATGACGAAGCGCAGGCGGTTGCGGAAAAAACCATCAAAAAGATTTTTACGGACGATATGACGCTTGCCGAACAGATCGAAGCGATCTTCGATTATGTGCATACGCACATACGTTATACTCCGAAGTCCAACAAACAGGATTGGCGCAGTGAAGCGGTTCGCGGTCTGACCACAGGAAGAGGCGATTGCTTTACGTCCTGTTCCGCGGCGCGCCTGCTGCTTGAGCAGACCGACGCACAGATTATGAGCGTGCAGCGCGCGGGCGCCAATACGCACCATTACTGGCTGCTCGTAAACATCGGCACCGGCTGGTACCATTATGATCCGAGCTGTGTCGGCGCATCGAGACGCCGCTGCTTCATGTGGACGACCGAGCAGACCAGAAAAGTCAGCAAAACCTACTGGGGATTCAACGCGTCGCTGTATCCGCCGGTCGCCACAGAGCCGTATAACGGAGGGAAATGAGATGAAAACGGTCCTTGAATATCTGGATCTCCGGCTGAAAAACGCGCCGGACAAACCGATGTTCTGCGGCGACGGAGAGACGCTGACGGTTTCGGACGCTGCTGCCCGTTCCGATGCGATCGGCTCCGCGCTCTTAAGACGCGGCGCGGACCGTGAACCGGTTCTCGTGTTTATGAAACGTTCCCCCGCGATGATCGCGGCATTTTTCGGCGTATGGAAGGCGAATTGCTTCTATGTGCCGGTCGACGCGGAGATGGGGGAGACGCGCATTCGTTCGATCCTCGATCGCGTGCAGCCGCGGTTTGCGGTCAAGGACGGTTCCGCGGACGCGCTGCTTGCGGCATGCGGTTTTCAGGGCAAAGCGCTCGATGCGGACACGCTTCTTTCCGAACCGGCAGACGCCGCCGCGCTCGATGCTGCAAAGGCAAGACGGCTCGATTCCGATCCGGCATATCTCGTGTTCACGAGCGGCAGCACCGGCGCGCCGAAGGGCGTCGTGGGCGTGCACCGCGCCGTGCTCGACTATGCGGGGCAGATCACCGCTGCGCTGAAGGCGGACGAGACGGACGTGTTCGGCATGCAGGCGCCGCTCTATGTGGATGCCTGTCTCAAGGAGATCCTGTCCGCGCTGAAGTGTGGCTCGAGCGTCGTGCTCGTGCCGAAAAAGCTGTTTATGACGCCGGTTCCGCTGGTGGAGTTTTTGAATGCGAACCGGATCACGACGCTCTGCTGGGTCGTGCCTGCGCTGACGCTGATTTCCGCGCTGCACACGTTCGACGCAGTCGTGCCGCGGTATCTCAAAACCGTTGCGTTCGGCAGCGAGGTCATGCCGCCGAAGCAGCTTCGCATCTGGAGAGAACATGTTCCGGCGCGCTACCTCAACCTGTACGGTCCGACCGAATGCACCGGCATGTCGTGCTGCTATGAGGTCGACCGCGACTTTGCGGACGGCGAGCGCGTTCCGATCGGACGCGCGTTCGACAATGCGGAGATCTTTCTGGTCGATGAGAACGGCAGACGCGCAGACGAGGGCGAGATCCATATCCGCGGCACGTCGGTCTGTTACGGCTATTTCCGCGATCCGGAACGTACGAAAAACGCGTTCGTGCAGAATCCGCTGCAGTCCGATTATCCGGAGACGGTCTATCGCACCGGCGATCTCGGACGGTTCAACGAACGCGGCGAGCTGGAGTTTCTCGGGCGCAGGGACGATCAGATCAAGCACATGGGGCACAGAATTGAGCTCGGCGAGCTCGAGGCTGCGGCAAGGACGATCGACGGGGTCAACGCCGCATGCGCGGTGTTCGATCGTGAACGAAGCGTCCTCGGACTCGTCTATACCGGCACGGCGGACCGCCCTGCGCTGCAAAACGCGCTGAGAGGAAAGCTGCCCGAGTATCTGCTGCCGAAGCGCATGGCGTGCGTCGGGGCGATTCCGCTGACCGAAAACGGCAAGACCGACCGTAAGGCGGCGGCAAAACTATTATTCCGATAAGGAGAGGGTATGGAACAGCTGTTGGGCATTCTGCGGGAGATGCATCCGGAGACGGATTTTGAGACCGAAACAAACCTGGTCGACGACGGCATTCTTGCTTCGTTCGACATCGTTATGCTGATTACGCGGATCGAAGAGGAATTCGACGTCGTGATTCCGGCGAAGGATATCGTGCCGGAGAACTTCAATTCGGCAAACGCGCTCTATGCGCTGATTCAAAAGATCGCGGAACAGGACGACTGAGATGCTGTTTCCCTCGTGGGCGTTTCTCTTGTTTCTGGCGGTACTCGTGCCCGTGTACTTTCTGGTGCCGAAACGGATCCAATGGATCGTGCTGCTGCTTGCAAACGCAGTTTTCGTCTGCTTTGCAGGAGTTTTGGGCGCGGTCTTTCTGGTCGTGACGGTCATCACGGTCTACGCCGCGACGCGGATGTTCGACGCGTCGTTTGCCCGTCAGAAGGAAACGCTTGCCGCCATGAAGGCGACGCACACGAAGGAGGAGCGGAAGAGCATGCGGCTGCGCTTTGAAAAGCGGCGGCGCATTGTGCTGGTCCTGACGCTTGTTTTGAACTTCGGGATCCTGTTCGCGCTGAAGTACGGCGCGGCGATCGGCAGAATTTCGGCAAATCTGTTCGGCACCGAAGCGTTCGGACAGGAGCTTGCGCTCACAATGGGCATTTCGTTCTATACGTTTTCGACCGTGGGCTATCTGTTCGACGTCTACCGCGAGTCGATCCCGGCGGAAAAGAACCCCTTCCGGCTCGCATTGTTCACGTCGTTTTTCCCGCTTCTGGTGCAGGGACCGATCACCCGGTTCGAAACCGTGGGACGGGAGCTTTCAAAACCGCACTCGTTCGACGGACGGCGATTTCTGTCCGCAAGCCTCCGGATCGCATGGGGCTACTGGAAAAAACTGATCGTCGCCGACCGCCTGCTCGTTGCGGTGAGAACGCTCTGCGCAAAGCCGGACGCGTACCGCGGCGGATTCATTCTTGTTGAGATGCTTCTGTACGCCGCGTGTCTCTACGCGGACTTTACCGGCGGCATCGACATCACGATCGGCGTCGGCGAGATGCTGGGCGTCACGGTCGAGGAAAACTTCTTCCGCCCGTATTTTTCCAAAAACATCGCCGAATACTGGCGGCGCTGGCATATCACGCTCGGCGAATGGTTCAAGCGCTATGTCTATTATCCGCTGTCGGTTTCAAAGCCGATGCGCGATCTCTCGAAGAACACGCGACGGTTCGGCGCGGGCGTGTCCCGGCGTGTCCCGGTATATCTTGCGACGATCCTCGTGTGGGCGCTGACGGGCATCTGGCACGGCAGCAATCTGACGTTCCTCGTATGGGGACTTCTAAACGGCATTGTGATCCTGCTCTCCGAGGAGCTGAAGCCGCTTTACGCGCGGTTTCACGTAAGGTTTCCGAAGCTCACGGAAAGCACGTTTTACCGCGGGTTTACGGTGATCCGCACGGTGCTGCTTCTGTCGTCGCTGCGCATCCTCGACTGTTACGATTCGGTCGGCAAGGCGTTTTCCGCGTTCTTCTCGATGTTTACGACGTGGAACTGGGGCGCGGTTGTAAACGGCGGAATACAGTCGCTGGGGCTCAGCTGTACGGATTATGCGATCGCGTTCCTCGGCGTGCTTGCAATGTTTACGCTTTCGATGGTGCAGAGAAAAGGCGCGATCCGGAAGCGCATCATGAAACGCGGTACGGTGTTTTCCGTCTGCGTGCTGCTCGTGCTGATCGGCACGATTCTGATCTTCGGGCGCTACGGCTTCGGCTTCGACGCCTCGCAGTTCATCTATAACCGGTTCTGATATGAAACGAAAAGGATTCACCGTCATCGGCATACTGCTTTGCTGCATCGTGTTTTCCGGAGCGCTTTACGCGGTCTCGCGCCTCGTCGTGCCGAAATATCATGATACGCTGATCGAGGGACATCTCTCGGGAGAGTATTACCGCGAGACGACGGATCACGACGTGCTGTTCATCGGCGACTGCGAGGTGTTCGAGCACTTTTCACCGGTGATCCTGTACAACGAATACGGCGTCACGTCCTATATCCGCGGCGGCGCGCAGCAGCTTGTATGGCATTCGTACGGCTTTCTGGAGGACGCGCTGAAAACCGAAACACCGAAGGTTGTCGTGTACAACGTTCTTGCGCTCAAATACGGCGAACCGCAATCCGAAGCATACAACCGCCTTGCGCTGGACGGCATGCGATGGGGAAAAGCGAAGATCGGCACAATCCGGGCGGGCATGACCGAGGACGAGGATTTCATGAGCTATGTCTTTCCGCTGCTGCGGTATCACGATCGCATCGACAAGCTGACGAAAGAGGACGTTCGGTACTGGTTTTCGGACGGCGATCCGGTTTCGCTGAAAGGATACGTCATGCACGCGGGCGTCGATCCGGCGACGGAGGTGCCGCAGGAGCGATACGACCCGAAGCTTCCCGAGAGCAGCATGGCGTGGCTTTCAAAGATGGCGGATCTGTGCGAAGCGCACGGGATTGCGCTGGTTTTGATCAAATCGCCGTCGATCTATCCCGTGTGGCATGCGGAATGGGACGCCGAGATCGAAGCGTTTGCAAAATCGCGCGGATTGCGGTATGATAATATGATCGCGGAAAACGACGCGATCGGAATCGATATGCAGACCGATACCTACGATCAGGGACAGCATCTGAATCTGAACGGAGCGGAAAAGCTGACGCGCTGGTTCGGGGCGGTGCTGAAAAACGAATACGGACTTACGGACCATCGCGGCGAAGCGGCATACGATGCGGATTACGCGGAGCTGACCGAACGCTGCGAACGGGAAAAACTACGGTTGCAAACGGAGGGAAACTGATATGAAACGAACGGCGATTCTGATGCTCGCATTGCTTTTGCTCGCGGCGATCGGATGCGGATCGAACGTGCAGACGGACGATCCGAACGTCGTCTTTGTGGATCCGAACGCGGTACACGGCGGCGAATACGGCGCGCTGTATTTTGAGTCGAACGGCGTGCAATTCGGCATCTATGACGAGACGGAAGCGGTGCTTACCGCTCTTCCGGCGTACCGCAGCACGTTTACGGGCAAGTCGTGCGCGTTCGAAGGCGAGGACGTGAGCTATTTCTACGCGGGATTTGCGATCACATCCAATGTGATCGACGGCGTCGGCCGCATCACGGGGATCACCGTTTCGGACGACACCGTGAAAACACCGCAGGGACTTTATATCGGCATGCCGGAGGAGGACGCTGCCGCGGCGTTCCCCGCGCTCAGGGATGCGGACTGGAACCTGGTCGACGGCACGGCGATGCTGACCGTCGTGATCGCAGACGGTGCGGTCAAAGAGATCGTGTACAGCCCGGCGATCGCCGAAGACTGAGTATGAAGAAACGGATCCTCGTCATCTGGCTTGCCTGCGTTCTGCTTCTGGCGTGCGGAACGGACGGTGCAGATGCAGCGCTTTCGTCTCAGGAGCCCGCGCCGGCGGAAATGCCGAAGCAGACCGAGCCTCCGAACGAGGTCGAAGTCATTATCCCGGTGGTCGAGACGCCTGCGCCGACGCCGACCCAAACGCCGGAACCCACGCCGACGCCGGAGCCGACACCGACGCCGGAACCCACGCCGGACCCGACGCCGGAACCGACGCCGACCCCTTCCGGGCTGTTGGGCGGACGGTTCGCCGAGAAGTTCTCCGATACGCCGATCCTGGAGGAACGCAGCTATCGCGGCAAGTCGATCGGCATCACGATCGAATCGTTCACCGAGACAAACAAAAAGAAAGAGACGACGACCTACTACGTCGCCGATATCTATGTGCAGGACGTCACGTCAATCCGCACTGCGGCGGCGAACGGCGATTTCACGAAGCGATATACCAAGGAAGTCGAGGTGATCGCCAGGAACGTCGGCGCGCTGCTTGCGATCGACGGTGACACGTATTCGCATCTGAAGGACGGCATCGTGATCCGGAACGGCGAGCTGTATCGAAAGAAACTGACCAAGAAGACGGATATCTGCGTGCTGTACCGCGACGGACGCATGGAAACGAAGAAGTGGGGGACGTTCACGCTGGACGAGATCCTTGCTTCCGATCCGTGGCAGGCATGGAGCTTCGGTCCCGCGCTGCTGGATGAGGACGGTCACGCCATGACGATCCGTCACCGGCTTTCCTATCAGAACCCGCGCGCGGTGATCGGATACTATGAACCCGGACACTATTGTTTTGTGATCGTCGAGGGACGCCTGAAAGGCATGACGGAGGGAATGACGTTCGACCGTTTGAGCCAGCTGATGGAGGAACTCGGCTGCAAAGCCGCGTACAACCTTGACGGCGGCGCGTCTGCGGTCATGTACTGGGTGGACGGAATCATTTCAAAGTGCAGCAACAAGGGGCGCACGGTCAGCGACATCATCTATCTTCTGCCGGAAACAGAGGAGCCAGAATCGAC
Source organism: uncultured Clostridia bacterium (assembly GCA_946631895.1). Classification (GTDB taxonomy): domain Bacteria; phylum Bacillota; class Clostridia; order Christensenellales; family CAG-138; genus UBA3792. The sequence goes on along the minus strand of CAMPAN010000012.1, from coordinate 12,992 downwards.
CGAAGCGCCGGACACTGCCGGACAGGATGAAACGACCGCACCGGAGGAAACACCGGAGGGATGAGACGGCGCCATAGAGCCGGAACAGACAAAGAAAACGAGGCGCATGATATGAAAATGACAGGAAAACGCACAGCCGCTCTGCTGCTTGTGAGTCTGCTGCTGTTCATCGGCTGCACACCGGACCGGACGGAACCGGAAACGACGCTGCAGCCCGAGCAGGACCCCGAAACGGCGGAAGTGGTGCTGACGATTGCGCCGGCCGCTGTCCCCACGGACGTACCGACGCCCGAACCGACGGAAGCGCCGACGCCGACGCCTTCGCCGACGCCGACGCCCGAACCGACCGCAACGCCGGTTCCGGATCCCGCGGCAAAGGAATGGACCGCGCAGAACGGTGCATTCAGGCTGTCCCTGAAACCGGACGGCAGTTTTGAAACGACCTACGGCGACCGGCAGGCAGCCGGCACGTATACCCCTGCGGACGGATTTCTGACCTTTATCGACGGAAACGGACGCACCGACACCGTTCCCTATACCACGGACGGTCTGACGCTGACCGTTGCATTTCCGGGACAGAGTCTGCTCGTGCTGGAAACGGCGGAACAGGAAGGTTTCCGTACGGAACCGGAACCGATGGGCAGTGCCGCACCGGACGGGGCGGACGCGCCCGAGATTGCGTTTGCGTACGTGAACGACGCGATTGTAACCGTTGAACTGAAGAACGGCGCGATCGCGGAAGACTATTGCTTTACATGCCTTTCTACGCCGCCGTCGGAACAGTCCTTTGACTGGATCCCGGTACACGCGTCCGTATTCCGCGTATTCAAATACGACGGACAGTACAATATCTTCGTGCGCGACGAACAGGGACGCGTCAGCGCACCGTATCCGATCAATGTCGTCTCCGGCTATACCTATATCATTCGGTCCGAAGGGCTGACCTGGCTGAAAACGCCGCTTGCCGAAACGGTCGAGGCGGCGGGAAGCTCGGTGGATCAGCTGAATGACGCGATTACGCGGGATATTGCCGAAGCGGGTTTCTATACACGTGAAGGCGGTGTAACGTCGGCGGTTTCCGCGGTCTCGCACATGGCGGAGCTCGGTTATTCGATCCCGTATCAGGGCGGCGGCAAGTATCAGGACGAACACGAATGGGGGCTGAACCCGGAGTGGGGCGCCAGGCTGAAGTTCCCGACCAAGGACGGCAACGGCACGTATTACTATACGGGCATGCAGTGCGTCGGTTCCATCACATGGGCGATGAAACAGGCGGGGCTGAACACCAACAACGCGGCGACGGGCTGGCAGATCGGCAAGCTCGGCGCGGTCAATCGCAGTAATGACAACAAGATCAAGTGCGAACGTGCGCGCAGCGGAGACTTCATTCAGGTCAATTCGCATTATGAGCTGATCGTCGACCGGCTCGACACCGACGGCGACGGCGAATCGGATTCGTTCCTGCTGTATGAAATGTGCGCACCGCATCTGACGTTTTTGATCCTGACGTTCCGCAATGTGCGCGGCAGACAGTTCTTCAACATGGACGGCGTGTACAACAACACCGGAAGGCTGAGCGGCAAAAACCGGTTCTGGCAGACCTACTGGATCCCGACCGAAGCGATGCCGGAACGCATGCAGACCGCATACGCCGCAGCGGATCAGAACCGTGCGCTCGACCGGCTGATGCGCGCGACCGGACTGGTCGGCGCGGAGGAGCATTCGATCGTCGGATAAGAATCGACAAAAAGAGGGTGTCAGGAAACACGAAAGTTACCTGATACCCTCTTTTGCTTATCCCGTGTTCAGCGATACCGTTTTTCGATCATCGCATGCAGCGTTTCTTCTTCCACGCCGAGCGCTTTTGCGTCGGCAATCAGCGCATCTACCGCTGCGGAAAGGCGTTCGTCGACCCGGGTCTGCCGGTGCGCTTCATTGAGCTGCGCCACAAAGCATCCGCTGCCCGTGCGAGTGACAAGGAACCCGTCGCGCTCAAGCATTTCCCACGCGCTGCGCACGGTGATCATGGAAACGCCGAGTTCCTTGCTGACCGTTCGGATCGGCGGAAGCGGTGTGCCGGGGGAAAGCTTCCCCGAAAGCACATCGCTTGCGATCTGTTCATATAACTGTCGGTAGATCGGCGTCTTGTCGTTCGGGTTGACGGAAAGTCTCATTGCACGTCGACCCGTTCGTAGCGCTTGACGGAGATCTTCGCCGCAAGCAGGGTGCACACCGCATAGATCAAGAGCGCTGCGCCGAACAGGATGCCCTGCACGGTCCATGCTTTCGCGGGATCCTGCGCTTTGATCGGCATGCGGTCGATGTTCTCCGCGATGAAGCGGAAGAACGCGGGAACCGATTCATTTCCCGCCATCGCGCCGGAGGCGATCATCAGACCTTCGACCAGCATCAGCCAGATCCAAACACCGATCGCACCCTTCAGGAACGCCGAACCCGCCTTATAGCCGGTCTTATAATAGCTCGGCAGGAAGATCAGGTTGAAGATCGCAAACAGCACGAGCGCAAAGGCAAGGAGCGAAAGGCTGTGATCCGTGCCGCCTGCGTTGCCCTTCTCAACGTCCATCGCAACGAGCGCAAACGCGCACATGCCCGCCATCAGAAGAAGGTCGATCGCCTGAATGAGAACGACAAAGCGCACGCGCGCCCGGACCGCCTGCGCCTTAGAAACCGGCAGCATCGCGGTGTACATCGCGTCGCCGTTTTCACGCGAAGTCTGGAAGATGAAGAAGATCGCGTTGCAGACGAAGAAGCAGGAAACGAGATACGGATAGCTCGGGATCAGCAGCATCAGAACGAGCCCGAGATAGATGAATACCGTCGGGTGCAGACAGAGCTTAAACTCTTTATTCAGCAGCGCTTTCATGGCCGTCCTCCTTTTCCGTGTAGATCATAATGGATTCCATATCCGCGGGGGCGATCTTTAAGCCCTCGGCTGCTTCCGCGTCCTCGCGGCGCATCAGTCCCGTAAAGCCGAACGCATGCGCGCGATAACCGATCATATCGGGGCGGTACTGTTCAAGCTGCTCCGCTTCGCCGGACACGAGCCGGTAGGCGTCCTTGAAACTGTCCGCGTCGGTCGAGGCAAGGATCCTGCCGCCCTTGATGTATGTGATGTAGTCCGCGCACTTCTCGAGGTCCGAGATGATATGCGTCGAAAACAGGATGCTGTGCTCGCCGTCCTGGATGATGTCGCGGAAGATGTCCAGGAGTTCATCGCGGGAGACGGGGTCGAGCCCGCTCGTCGGTTCGTCCAGAATCAGCAGCTTTGCGTTGTGCGACAGCGCAAGCGCCAGGGCGAACTTGACCCGCATGCCCTGACTGAGCTCGGAGACTTTCTTCTCGGGATCGAGCGAGAAGCGCCGGAGAAGCTTTTGATACCGATCCTCGTCCCATTCCTCATAGAACGCCTTCGTCACCGCGGTGATCGCCTTGAGCTTTTTGCGCTTATAGTAGTTGAACTCGCCGAGCACCAGACCGATGCGCTTTTTGCAGGCGGTTTCGTTCGCCCAGATGTCCTGCCCCTCGAACAGCACCGTGCCGCCGTCTGCGTGAACAAGGTTCAGTATGCTTTTGATGGTCGTGGTTTTACCCGCGCCGTTGCGTCCGATGAAGCCCATGATACTGCCTTCTTCGACGTCGAAGCTGACATTGTCCAAAAGAAAGCCCGGATATGCTTTGCGGAGCTCTTTGATTTCGAGAATCTTCATGTGTCCTCCTTAATTGTACTTACTGTGCATACACAATTATAACGCTTTATACACGGTTGTCAAGAGGATATTTCAAAAAACTTCGTTGACTTTGCGCCGCGCGTTCTATATAATCGAAAAAAAGAAACAAAAGGAGAAATGGTTTGATGGCATTTTGCAAAAACTGCGGCGCCGAATTGCAGGACGGCGTCAAATTCTGCGGAGAATGCGGCGCGCGCGTCAATTCGGAAACGCCGGTTCCCGTCCGTCAGGCGACAGTTTCACCGGCGGAGGAACAGCCGGCAATCCCGCAGCCGGTCTGGGCACAATTCGTTGGACAGACAGAGGGACAGCCGAACGGTTATACCGCTCCGCAGACGTTTTACGTGCCGAAGCGTCCCTTGGGTAAGGGCGGCGGCGTGACGATGATTGTATTCGGATCGATCATGATTACGATCTTCTTAATCAGTGCGATCAGCATCATTTCGGAAGGAATGGGTCGCAGATACTACAGCAGCGGAGACATCGCCGCTCCGGTTTTGGCGCTTACATTGACGCTTTTTGCAGGCGGTCTGCTTCTTCTGCTGTTCGGCATTCGGAAGATCAAAAATGTCAACCGGTACAACGCAAACCTGTAAACCGATCGTCGTACCGGCATCAAACATCACAGAGTGCGGTATACTGAAATCAAAACAACGGAGGATTTCATTATGAAAAAATGGATTGCTGTTCTGCTTGCAGCGCTGCTGCTGATGTCCGCGGGATGTATACATTCTCGTACAGAACAAAACGCTGCGGCAGATAACAAATCGGCGGAGACCGAAACTGCCGAAAACACGCCGGCCGAACAGAACACGCCGGAGCCCGCAGAACCGCAGGGCGAGGCGGATCTTTCCTTCGATACGGTGACGGTCTTCGGCGATCCGATCGACTCGAAGAATCTGCATGAATACGATCTCGTTATGGTAAACTGCTGGGCGGAGTGGTGCGGTCCGTGCGTCGGCGAAATGCCGGAGCTCGAACGCATCCATCAGGAGTTCCCGAACGTACTGCTGCTCGGTGTGCTTTCGTTTTCAAACAGCATGGAAAGCGCAAAGGCGACGATCGGGGATACCGGCGTCACGTACCCGGTGATCGAACCTGCCGGAACGCTTGTCAATCTTGTCAATCGCTTTGACGCCATTCCGGCGACGATGTTCTTCGACAGCACCGGCAAAGAGATCGCGCAGCCGGTCGTCGGCAGTCGGAGCTACGAGGAATGGAAAGCGATCATTGAGGATCTGCTCCCGTGAAGCGCAGTATACAAATCGGAATCCTGACCGTGCTCGTCGTGACGGGCACGGCTTTTCTGCTGTGCGGGATCTTTTTCAATCAGGTCTCGTCCGTTTTGAACAAAGCGACGCATATTTGTCTGGAGTGTATCGGCATTGGCTAAGGCAAAACGAGTAAAGGACGAGTGGAAGCGGCTGACCGTGCAGGCGGCGGCGTTCCTCCTCCAGAATCCGAAACTGCATCATTTCTTCCTCGGTACGATCGAACAGGGCAAAACAAAAGCCGTCTGCGTGCCGGGGCTGAATTGCTATTCCTGCCCGGCGGCGATCGGCGCGTGCCCGATCGGTTCGCTGCAGGCGTCGCTTTCCGGCGGGTATAAAAAGCCCGCGTTTCCGTTTTACGTGCTCGGGTTCCTGCTGTTGTTCGGGCTCGCGCTCGGACGCTGGATCTGCGGCTGGCTATGTCCGTTCGGCTGGGTGCAGGACCTCATTTACCGCATCCCGTTCTTCAAAAAACTGCGAACATTCCCGTATGAGAGATTCCTTCGGTGGCTCAAGTACGTTGTACTCGGCGTACTCGTGATCGGACTGCCGCTGCTTTCCGCGTTCAAAGGCGTGCTCGTGCCGTATTTCTGCAAATATCTGTGCCCGTCCGGCACGCTGTTCGGCGGGATCCCGCTTGCGATCACGAAATACAGCTCGCAGACCGGCTTTGCTTTCTGGTGGAAGGTCGGCGTGCTCGCGGCGATCTTGCTGGTTGGACTGCTCATTTCGCGCCCGTTCTGCCGCTATCTGTGTCCGCTCGGCGCGATCTACGGACTCTTCAACCGGATCGCGCTCGTACACCTCGACTATGCTTCCGGTAAGTGCGTGGACTGCGGCAAGTGCGAAAAGGTCTGCCCGATGGGCATCGATCCGAAAACACAGTTCAACTCCGCGGAGTGCATCCGCTGCGGACGGTGTTCGCGCACATGCCCGACCGATTCACTCATCGTGCGCTTCGGCCTGCGGATGAACGACGATTCTCACAAAAAATCTACAATATAATGCTTGCAAAATCTGCAAAACGTGATAGGATAGCAGGCGAACAAACGACGGGGGTTCCCCAAGGAAAGAAGGAAGAAATATGACAAAGATCGACATTTTCAGCGGTTTCTTAGGCGCAGGCAAGACGACGCTCATCAAAAAGCTGATTGCGGACGGTTTCAACGGCGAAAAGCTCGTGCTGATCGAGAACGAATTCGGCGAGATCGGCATCGACGGCGCATTTTTGCAGGAAGCGGGCATCGAGATCACGGAGATGAACTCCGGCTGCATCTGCTGCTCGCTCGTCGGCGATTTTTCCAAAGCGCTCAAAAAGGTGCTGGACGAGTTTCATCCGGACCGCATCCTCATCGAGCCGTCCGGCGTCGGAAAACTTTCCGACGTCAAGCGTGCGGTCAGCGGCGTATTGACCGACGACGTCGTGATCAACAGCTGCATCGCGGTCGTCGACGCCAAGAAGGCGCGCGTCTATCGCAAGAACTTCGGCGAGTTCTACGTGAACCAGATCGAAGCCGCGGATTGCGTGATCCTGAGCCGTTCGCAGGACGTTTCCGAAGAGCGTCTCAAGGAAGTTCTCGACATGGTGCGTGAGCTGAACCCGGAGGCGACGGTCGTTGCCGCGCCGTGGGATCAGCTTGCGGGCTGCGAGCTTGTCAAGGCGATCGAGAGCCGCGACACGCTGAAGGCGCACATGGAGGCGCTGAAGGCGGAACATCGGCATCATCACAACGACGAGGAGTGCGACGATCCGGAATGCGAGTGCCATCATCACCACCATCATGACGACGATGACGAGGACGAGCATGAACATCATCATCACCATCATCATCACGACGATGACGACGAGGAGGACGAACACCATCATCACCACCATCATCACGACGATGACGATGAGGACGAGGAGCACGAGCATCATCACCATCATCACCATGATGAGGACGAGTGCGACGATCCGGAATGCGAGTGCCATCACCACCATCACGATGACGATGAGGACGAGGAGCACGAGCACCATCATCACCATCACCACCACGGACACGACGCGGACGAAGTGTTCAGTAGCTGGGGCGTCGAGACGATGCACCGCTTCACCGAGGACGAGATCCGTAGTAAGATCGCAAAGCTCGACGATACGGCAACCTACGGCACGGTGCTTCGCGCAAAGGGCGTGGTACCCGCTGCGGACGGCGACAAGTGGATCCACTTTGACCATGTTCCCGGCGAGGTCGAGATCCGCCGCGGCGCTGCGAGCCTGATCGGGCGGCTTTGCGTGATCGGCTCGAAGATGAACGAGGATGCGCTCAAAGCGCTCTTTACGGAGTAAGCGCCATGATGCTTCCGGTCTTCTTATTCACGGGCTTTCTCGACGCGGGCAAGACGACGTTCTTACAGTCGATGCTCGAGGATCCCGGCTTCAACGAAGGGCAGCGCACGCTGGTCATCCTGTGCGAGGACGGCGAGGAGGAGCTTGTTCCTTCGCGCTTCTCGATCAACAACGTTACGATCCAGAAGGTCGAGGATCAGTCCGAGCTGACGCAGGGCAATATGATCCTGTGGGGACGCAAGGCAGCGGCGTCGCGGATCATGATCGAGTACAACGGCATGTGGCAGATGAACGACCTCTTTGACCGCCTGCCCGAAAACTGGGGCATCGCGCAGGAGACGATGATGGTCGATGCAAGCTCGATCGCGGCGTTCAACGCGAACATGCGGCAGCTTGTCGTGGACAAGCTCAATACTGCAGAGCTCGTCATCTTTACGCGCGTCGAGCCGGAACAGGACAGGATGGAGCTGCACAAGCTCGTGCGCGGGATCTCCCGCGGGGCGCAGATCGTGTACGATCTCACCGACGGCACGAGCGTGGAGGACGACATCGAGGATCCGCTTCCGTTCGACATCAACGCCGATATCATCGAGATCGCCGACCGCGACTATGCGCTCTTTTATCGCGACCTCGTGGACGAGCCCGAAAAATACGAAGGCAAGACCGTGCGCTATAAGGGGCTTTGCGCCAACAACATGCGCATGCCGAAGGACACGTTCCTTGCCGGACGGCATATCATGACCTGCTGCGAGGCGGATATCGCCTACTGCCCGCTTGTGTGCAAGTGGGACCGCGCAAAGTCGGTCAACCATAAAAGCTGGGGGATCGTCGAGGGCACGATCCACGAGAAGTTCTCGAACATCTACGGCAAGAAGGGTCCGGTTTTGACTGTGCATTCCTTCCAACCCGCAGAACAGCCGGAACAGCCGGTTGCAACGTTCTATTGATGCAGTCTGTTGAAAACCGGGTTTTCAACAGACTGGTTTGCCGCCTTCGCCTATGATTCTTTGAATCATGCGAGCGGCGAAGGCGGCAAGGAGTCAAATTCACCGCACATGTCGCTGAATTTGACGGATTGATGCACCGTTCTTCCTCCGAAGCGAACGAGCGTGCGTCTGCAACGCACTTATCCGGCGTGTTTTCTCAGAATGACAAACAAAAAGCGCTTCCCACGCGGGAAGCGCTTTTCTCATTTACGGGGGGTGCTGCTGGTTCAGTTCACATGCAGCGTGATCGCGTACTGCGGGTATTCGGTGCGCGTGTGTTCGTTGTCCCATCCGTAGAGATGGGGCTTGCTCCACACAAGCTCGCCGTATGCGGGATCCAGAACCTCATCCGGTTCGGAATCCGAATGGCGCAGCACGATCGATTCCACGGAGGTCAGCGCCGGCACGAACGTGATCGACTTGACCGTCTTCAGCAGATCATACGGAACCCCATCGATACTGCCGGCGAGCCAGAGAATGGAGCCGTCCTCCTGCACGCTGCAGTTATAGGCCTGCGCATACCAGTCGCCGCTTTCACCGTTGAGCAGGATCTTAAAGGAAAGCGAGTACGCAAGCGCTTCGCGTTCCGACGTTGTCCACGATTCGGGCGTACGGATGCGTACCGAAAGGTTGCGGATGCCGAGCGCGTCGACAACGGTGTTTTCCGTTTCCACGGTCATTGTCACGCCTTCCATCGAAACGCGATGCTTGATGAACGACAGCCTGTCATTGGTTTCGTCGAAGTCGATGTCTATTTTGTGGATCGAGGCCGTCTCCGCGCCCCACACGACCTTATCCGTGCTGTCGACGCGGCTCGCTTCGATGTTCTGATACGCCTTCATATTGACCGTGATCGTGCCGAGCAGCGCGTTGTAGAGCTCGGTATCCGGGACAAAATTGTCGTCGCCGCGGTCCTCCTCGATAACCTTTACGACGTAATACACCTTCGCCGTCAGATTGCCGTCGGCGTCAAGGTACTTTTCATAGTCGCGCGGGAACATCTGCGCAGCCGCCATCAGACCGTTCTTTTCTAGGTAGGCGCGGTTTTCCGCATCGACCGCCTGCTGCTGTTCTTCCGTCTGGTTTTCGACAAGAAGTCCCAATTCCTCCAGATGGTCCAGATGCCCGTCGATCGAAGAAGTCAGATCGAGCATGCCGCCGAAGCGCGTGCCGTCCGGCATCTCATACTGGATCCAGCTTTCCGGCATTTCATACAGCGTCTTTTCGCCGGAGAGATATTCCTCTTCGGGACCGTTCTCATACAATCCCCACACCGCGTAGGGATCGACGGGAACCGCCATCGTGCGGCTGCCCGTCCAATGCTCCAAAAGGTACAGACCCGAAAGTCCGTTCAGACGGATCGTCTGGTAAAGGGTGTTCCCGTCGAACATAGCTTCTCCGAGCTCGACGTCACAGTTCTCGTGCAGAAACGCCGAGACCTTCAGCGCGCCTTCGCTGTTGACCGCCTCGGAATCGGTGCGGTCGATCGGGATCGTAACGACGTCCTCATTTGCGGCGGGCGACGCGATCAGCGAATCGAGCTCCGGCACGTCGGGACGTTCGCTCGGGTCCGTCGTCAGGTAATCCGCGGGTCGCGATATGCCGAACCACGAAAGGACCTCGGCGCGCGCCGACGGGATCGCAAGCACCGTGCCGCAGATGAGCACCAGACACGCCGCGATCGGCAGCAGGATCCTCGTCCACGCGATCGGCTTTTTCTCCTGCTGCGGCGCTGCGAGCAGCACCGCGCGGCGAATGGATTCTTTTTTCATCAGCTCGTTTTCCGCAAAGGACAGGAGCTGTTCGGATGTGTTTTTCATAAAGCGTTCTCCTCTCCGAGAGATGTTCTGAGTTTTCTGCGCACGCGGGCGAGCCTGCTCTTGACGCTCACTGCCGTCGTGCCCGTTTCCTTTGCGATGTCGCCGAGCTTCATGCCGTATCCGTAATACAGGATGAACATGCGCTGCGTGCTTTCCGGTTCCTTCCGAAGCTGTTCGAGAACGTCGTCGATCGCCGCGTGATCGAGGCTCAGGTCCTCAACGGACACGTCGTCGGGTTCATCCGGAACGAGCTCGAGCGAAACCGTCTTTCGCTTTGCGCCGGATCGGTAGTAGCTTGCAATTTCATGCTTCAGCGTTGTGATAAGATACGCCTTCGGATCGCGGATCGCGCTTTTGCCCTTCTTCACAAGCGTGCGATAGAACTGCGCATAGGTGTTCTGCAGCAGATCGTGCGCGTCTTCCATCGGCACCTTCAAAAGGCAGCAGCGCATCAGCTCGCGAAACGTCGCGTCGTATACGGTATTGAACGTTTCGGTTACATCTTTCATAGTCATTCTCCTTGGTATTTCACGGCCGTTCACCTATAAAGACGTTCGAAGAGGCAAAAAGGTAGCGCGTCCGGTGTGAAATAACGGATCTGTACCCGCAAAACGAAGAATTCATTGACAAAAAATGCGCAATTTTGTACAATATAAAATGCAAATGGGGAAACCTGTAAATTCAAAAATGCAAGGAGGCATCACGATGATTTGTCCCAACTGCGGCAATACGGTCGATGACAGCAACGTATTCTGCATGCACTGCGGTACGAAGCTTACACGCCCGAATCCCAACCCGAACCCGAATCCGGAGGGACGCGTTCAGCAGTCTCCTTCGTACAGCACACCCCCGCGCGCAACGTATCAGCCGGTACGGCAGGTACAACCGGTGCAGCCGGTCGTGATTCAGCAGCGCGAGATCACCGAAGCCGATCTTCCGGCGCGTCTCCGTCCGCTTTCCGCGTGGGCGTATTTCGGATACACATTGCTGTTTTCCATCCCGGTCATCGGTTTCATTTTCCTGATCGTCTTCTCCTTCAGCGGAGCAAACGTCAACCGCCGCAGCTTTGCCCGGTCATTCTGGTGCGCGCTGCTTCTTGCGGTCATTATCTTTGTAACCGCGATGATTATTGTACTGATTGCCGGCGGCAGCGTTTCCGATCTGTTCGACTGGTAATATCGGAATCGAATCATCCGTATAACAAAAGCGGACGGCTTCACGGTCGTCCGCTTTTCTGTTTGTGCGGTTCTTATCTGCCGCGGCGCGCTGCGAAGCACTCCGAGCAATAGATCGGTTTGTCGTTTCTCGGCTGGAACGGCACCTTGGTGGGCTTGCCGCAGGAGGCACAGACGGCGTCGAACATCTCGCGCTGCTGTCCGCGCGCTGCATTCTTGCGTGCTCTCCGGCATTCCGGGCAGCGGACGGGGTCGTTTTTAAAATCGTTCTTTGCGTAAAATTCCTGCTCGCCCGCGCTGAAAATGAATTCCTTGCCGCAGTCTCTGCAAACCAGTGTTCTGTCTTCGTACATGATGATTTCTGTTTCCCTTCGATTTTTGGATGATTTTGATCTCCGTCTTCGGCTGACCTGGTCTTTGCCCCCACACTCGCCGGCAGGAGGGTTCGCTCCTAAGCGTTCGCTCCCCACTACTGCCCCTCTCGGCGGAATACCGCCGGCCGGACTTACTTCTAAGCCGCACCATGCTCACGGGCGCTTTGGCCCGCTTATGTGGATCGTTTTGCCTGCGACTGGCATCGACTTGCAACCACAGACCCGAATTCGGACATCCATTTCAGTATAAACCATCTTGCCGTAAATGGCAAAGGTTTTTTTCGATTATTCCGAAACTTTTTTCAACAAAAAAGGGCGCGAAGCCCTTTCTGAGATCCGATGAGGATTATTCGGAGACCTTCCGCTGCGTATGCGCGTCGCTCCCGACCGGTACGTTGTCGTACTGTGCGCGGGGACCGCCCACATACTTCGGACGCGAAAACGCCATCACAAGGTTCGCTTCGCCGATGTGCCGCAAGGGACTGTGCACCGGCACCGCCACGCAATGCAGATGCATGCCTATAAGCGTGTCGCCGATGTCGATGCCGAGAGTCGCCTGTCCGTTCAGGTTTTCAACCATGACTGCGTCCTCGATGCGCGCGTATGCTTCCGTCACGCAGGCGCCGCCCGCATGCAGCCAGGGCTTTACCCAGACCTGCTGGAAGCCGTACTTTTTCATCGTTGCGCGGCTCACGCAAAGCGAGCGGTTGATGTGTTCGCAGCCCTGCACCGCAAGATCGAGACCCGCTTCGTTCACAAGAGGCAGCAGCGCGTCGAGTACCGCCTTTGCCGCTTCTTCGCTCGAGCCCGAGCCGATGCGCTTGCCGCAGATCTCGCTGGTCGAGCAGCCGAGCACGATGAGCGCGCCCTTTTCCGGCTTTGCCGCATTCATCAGGATCCCGAACGCCTCTTTGACCTGTTCTTTGATTTCCTGTTCGTTCATAGTTGTTACCTCGAAATTGATGATTCTGTTTATCTCGTTTGCGTAAGCAAACATATCGTGCGGCGCGAGCCGCATATCGTCTGAAATCCCCTTCGGGGAGCGTTATGCCTCCGGCACAATGAGTATATCCGTTCCGTCATGCAAAGTCAAGGGACGAACCCTTTGCAAAAGCCCTTGCAGTATGATATACTTTTTTATATGGATTTTGTCAGTCTTCTTCTACAATGGTATCCGGATCATCACCGCGATCTGCCGTGGCGCAAAACGCGCGATCCGTACGCGATCTGGGTTTCCGAGATCATGCTGCAGCAGACGCGCGTCGCGGCGGTCATCCCGTATTACGAGCGC
>CAMPAN010000011.1 GCA_946631895.1 uncultured Clostridia bacterium | reverse complement strand
CTACCGCCGACCGTCAGATTGTCCGGCAGCGCCGTGATCTGCGTGCCGCTGAGATCGAGCCAACCGCCGACCGTCAGATTGTCCGGCAGCGCCGTGATCTGCGTGCCGCTGAGATAGAGCGAACCGCCGGTTCGCTTCATCATCTGCTCCGCTTGTTCAAGTGTCAGTTTTCCTTTCATGTGATCCTCCTGTTTCGATAAGTCGCTCGTCTCTCCGAGCCGTCACGGTTGTGGAATCGGGCTTTTGGGTGATCCGTTACATCCGCATTTACAACATCCAGATTTGAGGGGCTTCGTTCGTGGCGCTCCTATAACCCATGCGTTTTTCACCGGCTTGTGGTTTTGCACCTTGCCAATCGTGGAATCGAACCTTTGACCGTTGGGGACTCGACCCCGCCTCACACAAGCAGCCGCCTCCGGCTATGGTCGGCAAGCCATACGCAAAAACTTATAATCATGCGCTTTTCTGTGTATGCACTCCCGCGAGATACCCTTCAAGGTATGCGGTCGTAGTGAGCGCTGCGACGTCCTGAAGCTCCTTCGGAAGCTCGGCGAGCGCTTTTGCCAAGCGATCCGCGTCCTTGGTCTGTTCGACCGTCAGCGTGTTTCTTTCCATGCTGTTTTCTCCTTTCGCTTGAATCTTTCATTTTTGGAGGCAAGTACCGGCGGGCGTCTGTGGTCGTAGTCACTCCTCAAGACCTTGCTATCAATCCAAATCCCGATCCGGCTTTACGCTGGCTTGTCGGAGCCTATCACTTGCCGTTCCTTTTGATTCGCCACTCTGCATTTACACGGGCTTGTGACCGTCCTCGGCTGCATTAGCGGGGCGCGGGTGATTGATTTTATTTGTGAAGTTCGTTGTAAAGCTGTTCTCCAACTGATTTTTTGACTGCATCAAAACACCTTTGGTCGTTAAACATATGGAACAGTCCGACATAGCATTTAAGACCGTGAATTTCATCTGCCGTCAAAACAGGCTCAAGGGCTTCCCACATCTTTTTCTGCATAGCCTGATTCTGTTCGAGAATATATGTTGCAAAATCCTCCATACGTTTTGCGGCTTCGTAATCCATTTTTATTTCCTCCTGTGACCCGTGTTCTTTATTGTTCACCTATAATATAGCATAGCCCGCCTATATTGTCAAGCATTATTTTATAGTTTGCCTATATTTTTTCTTGACAAATTCCGCTATGCTGTTATAATGAAAATCAAAGATAGGAGGCGATATTTTGATCGGTGATAGGATAAAGGAGATTCGGCAAAAGGCCGGATTGACACAAACGGCATTTTCCGCAAGGATCGGTATCAAGCAGCCGAGCTTGAATGCAATTGAGCGCGGCGATAATAACCCATCCGACCAAACTGTTTTTATTATTTGCCGTGAATTTCGTGTAAATGAAGAATGGCTCCGCACCGGAACCGGTGATATGTTAATTTCGTCACCGGAGGACGAGATCGACAATCTATGCGAACGGTACAATCTCGACCGTGCCGCCCGCGTTCTGATCGAAAAGTTCGTCATGCTGCCGGACGCAGATCGGAAGGTCATACTGGACTATGTGTGCTCGGTTGCAGTCGATCTCAAATGCGAAGCGAAAAAGGAAGATCTGCACACGGAAGTTGATCGGCAGATCGAACAGGAAAAAAAGAAGTCACGGAACGATTCGGAGTATGATGCTCTATAAACTGGAGCATCATATTCCGGTTTTTTGATTTATAGGAGGGTCACAATGTCATTTTTCAGCGCTTTCAAGCGTTTTCTTTCTGCATACAAAAAGGCAAAGAAAGAACAGCGCTCAGACGCGGATGCCTATTCCGTTAGAATAAGCTACGACGATCCGAACAATGATTTTATGTTGAACCATTATAAAGAAAACCTCCAGTATGCAATCGAGAAAGGTAATCAAAAGGATATTCTTTATTATACCGCAAAGCTCGATCCCGAGTTTCGGAACGCAGAATATCAGTTTTGGCACGCGCAAACAGAAATACAAGAAATGCGCGTCGATCAGACCGTAAAAAAGGAGGATTTTGAAAAAGCGTGTCAGGATCAGATGCTTCGTGCATATGCCTTCAAACGTCCTTATGAAAAGTATTATCAACAGCCACTTTATGGCGAGGTTTTCAAAATATACGCGATCTTTTTGGAGCGTGAGGGTCGATATGTGGACGCGGCGACTGTCTGCGCCCGTGCGTTGCGTTGGGGTTTTCCGAATGATCGAACGCAAGGCGGTATGAAAGGACGCTTGATGCGCCTTGTAAAGAAAGCGGGCGGAGAAGTAAACGGCGAAATCGAGGACGCATTGAAAAAATACTGTAAATGACCGCGCTTTACTTGAATACAATACAATCCGAATCCGAATCCGAATCCAAAACGCGCGGGCGCGCGCGCGAGCCGCAATCTGCGGCGAGTTGCGGCGAGTTGCCGCAATCTGCAGCGAACGGTTTACTTGACGGTTGCTTGACGCAAAATGCGTCTTTTTTGAAAAGATGCACGTTTGACGCGCTGAAACGCCGTATTTTCGGGGTTTTCTTACTTGACTATAACTGGATCGCAAACGCACCGAAAACGGACGCGCTCCGCGCGTGACGATGCGACGCGGATCAATATGTAAGTATTTGTTACAAGTACAACCACGGTACAATTTGTACCCCGTTTCAACCGCCTACACTTTGTAGTCAATCGGTGTCAGATTGTCACCGGATCGGAAACGAGTTTGATATAAAAGTGAAACTTATTTATAAAAACGGGCGATTTTGATAGTTATTTTTGCGAAAATTGCAGTTTTATTGCAAAAAGTGAAGAAATAAATATCGTTTTTTGACTTATTTTCTTACTTTGTAAAACCTTGCAATTTTGAAAGGTTGTGAAAAGTCAATGCAATGTAAATATTGCAAGAGGGACATAGAGGACGATTCCGTTTTCTGCCGGTTCTGCGGGGAACGTGTGCAGCGCAAGCGGAAACCGAAAGACGAAATAACGGTCGCACCGCCGAAGCTGACGCCGTCCGGGAAATATCGCGGGCGGGTGATGGTGTCCGGCTCCCGCGTGTGGATCACCGAGGACACCGAGGCGGCGTACTATATCCGCGCGCGCGCGGTCAAAGCGGGCATGATTGAACAGGCAAAGAACGCGCCGGGCGTTACGCTCGGATCGCTGATTGATAAATACATTGCGGACAATGCAGCCGTATTGTCACCGTCGACGGTCAGATCCTATAAGTCTATGCGGAAAACGCGCTTTTCGGAATATATGGATCAGCCGGTTTCGCGCATTCCGTATCAGGTGATGATCTCCAAAGAAGCGTCGGCCATCAGCGCGAAGACCGTAAAAAACGCATGGCGGCTCGTAACCATTGCCATGAAGTACGCCAAGGAACCTATACCTGATGTGAATCTCCCGAAGACCGTCCGCGCCGAACGAGGGTTCCTTGACTATGAGCAGATCCAGAAGCTTCTTCCAGCGATCAAAGGCGATTCGTGCGAGGTCGTCTATTTGCTTGCGCTGCATTCGCTTCGGCTGTCGGAGATCCTGGCGCTCGAATCGTGCAACGGAGATACGATAAAAGTCCGCGGGGCAATGGTGCGCGGTGAAAACGGATTGACCAGAAAGGAGCTGAACAAAACGGATCTTTCGCGCCGGGACGTTCCGGTCATGATTCCGCGCATTGCGGAGCTTCTTTCGGCCGTTCCAGTCACGGTCTCAGCGACAACCATCAACGCACATTTGACGAAACTGTGTGCGGCTGCCGGATTGCCGGAAATCACGCTGCACTGCCTCCGGCATTCGTTCGCGTCGCTTGCGTACCATTTACGATGGACGGAAAAAAGCACGATGCAAATCGGAGGATGGTCGACGCCTGACGTCGTGCACGATATTTATACGCACCTCTCCGTGAAAGACAAAAACAGCGACGTGCAGCGCATGCGGGCGTTCTACACGAAAGCGGATAAGCGTGTCCAAAAACGTGTCCAAAATTGCACATTAAATACCGAAAAAAGCGTTTCGGAAAGTGAAAAAGGTGTTTCTGATTCCGAAGATAAAAGAGCCGAAAAACCTTGACAAAATGAGAGAAAACGACAATTTATAAGGCATAATCTGATATGTACTAACGTGGGTTCGAGTCCCACCACCGGCACCAAAACAGACCGATATTATCGGTCTGTTTTTTTGTTGTGTCCAAATACATATCCAATAAAACCAGAAAAACCCCCGCCGAAGCGGGGGCAAGGAGGAGCACCATCCGGCGCATGACCAACGCCGGAAGCCTTTTATTCGAGTTCTTTGTCGTGCCATTTGAACGGCTCTTTCTTCGCGGCGTTATATTCTGCCGTGGAAATGCCGAGCAACGCGCCGAGGAGCGTACAGACCACACAGGCGGTCTTGCTGATCGCGTCAGCGTATGGGAATCCCCAAATTGCCGCAAGTCCGACGTATGCGGTCGCAAGGGCGGGAATCACGACCAGCGTGATCCATTTCAAAACGTCATATACCTTGTTCGGAAGCTTCATTTTTTTGATCTCCTTTCAAATAAACGCATTTTTGCGTTTTGTTACATCATAAACGTCTTCGATATAGCGGATGGAATGCGACGCCTTTTCGTTTTTGAATTTAGGATGGTCGTCGCAGTATTGCCGATAAAATGTTATATCTTCGAGCACGTTGTCAAAGTGTTCTTCGCTGTGCTGCTCTTCGCGGCGGCATTCATCCGCGAACGCGATGATCCGGCGGCGAGCTTGCCGCGCGTCATTTTCTGCGTCCGTTGCGATGTGCCGATCAAGCGTATTTTTGACCGACTGGACCTGTCCTGCGAGCTCATCCAGCTTTCCGGCGCTTTGATCCTGCTTTTTCCATTTTCTTTGCAAGCACAGGGAAATAATAGACACGGCGGCGGCGATCAACGCCGCGCCGAGTGATGCAATTACAGCTGTCATTTTTCGATGACCTCCGTGTATCGGGGCATTGACGTGATATAACCGATCTGTCCCTTGTATTCGATGGCGTACCAGTACGGGTATTCCTCGCATTGCCGGATCAGCGGAAATTCGTCGCTGTGTTTGTCGATCCTGTGTTCTTTGTACCATTTCGCGTTGTGAGCCGTGCCGATCTGCACGTTTCCCGCTCCGTTACCGTCGCGCACCCGTACAGAGCCGCCGACCACTTTCACGAGCTTTTCCGTCGGTGCAGGCGGTTCGGGTGTCGGCTCAGGATCGGGTTCGGGTGACGGTTCGGGTTCTCCGTCGAAGCACGGAAGCCGACCGAATCTGTTCCAGTAGCCCGCCTTTCTGCGATTCTTCACAACGCCAACGTCGCGCCCGCGGGATTCGATCTGTTCCTCCCCGACGCACACGCCGACGTGAACGATCTGCGTTCCGTCGTGATGAAAGACGAGATCGCCGACGCGCAGGTCTTTTTCCTCAATATGCCTGCAAAGAGAATAGAACCCGCGAGATGATAGGTCGGATTTCTGTAAACCGAGCGTGTGCAACGCCCAGTACACGAGACCCGAACAGTCGAACGCCTGAATCGGGTTCACGCCCGCTTTTTTGCGCTTCTCAAAAAGCGCAATGTCGCGTTTCTCATTTTCGGGGTCTTCTTCGCGGCGTTCGATCCATGCGATAGGATCGTTCATAGCGGTCAAATCCTCGCCGTTGCCGCCCCAAACGTAGATGCCTTTGTTGACCTGCGAAATGAGCAATTCAATAAACGATTTTACGTCAGTTGACATTCTGCGTACCCTCCCAACGAATGTTTGTCACGAGGACCTCGCTGTGCGAAGTGGTGTACGCCGCATCGTGCCATTGCGGAACATAGTTACCAAAGTGTGTATTGACATAACCGCCCGAAGATACGATGTTGTAGCCAAGCGGTGTTTCGATGTTCAGCCTTTCGATGCCATCCACGCGGACGATCAAACGCGGTGCAAGTACATTACGCCATCCGATCCGCGCTTCGACACAGACATGATGCCACGCATCCATCTCCCACTCGCAGAGGTCATATTCGTCATTTGCGTGTACGTTGTCACCTGACGGCACAGAACCGTCCGTCTTATAGCAGACGAAAGCATATAGCCGATTGCCCTTTACGCGAAGCACAAACGGCGGTGCATCTGTCCATCCCTGCACATCAAAGTTTGCATCGTGGAATTGGAATATGTAAGTATAGAAATCGTTTACTCCGGGATTATCCGCAGATGCCATGTAGTAATCTGCGCTTGCACGGAATCTCTGCAAACCGCCAAGTTTTCCTTTAAGCGATCCTTTAATCGGCGTGATGCCTATTTCTGTTCTGTACCCATTATCTTCCGCGTAATCGCAGATGCAGTTAATGCACGGATTATTTGACAGCCCTTGCGCCGATTCCATGTACGGATTTTCGGACGGTTTATAGTACACCGTTGCAACCGCTCCGTTGTCCCAAATTCCGTGGGTGAAACGGATGACTGATTTCGCCGCTGCTGCGCTATCAGTATCCTCGTTCATCGCCACGCAACGGTTGAAATCAAGCGTCTGCATCGGACGCTTCACAAACTCCACAAAAGAACCGTAACCGAATAAGCGTCCTGCGTTCGCGCCGAAGCCAAGCGCGATGTTCATCGGCTTGTCGGACGTGTACGAAACTGGAATCCGTACCTCGATCCCAGAATCGTCGTAGACCGTTACGGAATCCGAATTGACAACCATAACAACATACGCAGCGTTAATATGAATGTCCCCATATTTGACGCTGTTGTAGGATACGCTTCCGTTTGAGCCGATGGAAATCGCGCCATCCGTAACTGTGTTTGAATCATCGAACACCTTGACGAGCTGTGATGCGTTTGCAACGCGCCCGATCAGACACACATACGGGAACGAATCAAACGTGCGCGAATACGCAAGCGTTTTCATACCGGACGCGCCCGTTCTTGTCGCGCCGGTCCCGGTAGTGATCGTCGGAGCGTCCGCGTCACTTCCAAGGATTGTGTACGGATGGTCTGTATCAACGAAAGATTCTCTCGACGTGAAATCGTCGATGAACGCGGATTCGTATTTATCGAAGATGTCCGCAAAGGAAACATCATACGATTCGGACGGTTTTGTCAATACGGAGATATTGTCAAGCGTGGTCGATCGATACACTCCATCGTACAGTTCGAGCGCATTGTAGTTTCCATACGAAAAGATATAAACGTATCCGTCAGCGGTCGGTCGGAAGGGAACATTGTAATCCGTATACGTTGTAGCGGTCGTGTTCGGAACGATAATTGTATTCCCTGAAAGGGTGTTTTCGCCGTCAAATAAAGATGACGAAAAGACTGCAAGCGGTGCAGCCGTGGTTATTCTGACGGTCAATCCGTATAAGACATACAGATTATTTGCTTCGACAGGATATACAGACACTCGCGAAGCATTATCGGTAATCTTTTCGACGTTCCCATTTGCTCTTATACGAGCATTATATGTGGTTGTTGCTGTTTTTTTATCGGAGCGGTACACAGCCGCGCCAAGGTAATCAACGAGGTCTGCAACATCGTTGCCGAGAACGACAGCTGTCCAATGCGCCGCCGTGAACGATTCGGCGGTTGTTATTGCAACCTTGGATTTATACAATATACCGTCATACCACCGATACGCACCAACCGGATATACGGACTGGTCGGAGTAAGTCGGCGCGATTGCCGCCATAAGGTCGGTATAGTCCGCGGGGATTGTCGCCACAGCCGCGTTTATCGCGTTGATGAGGTCTACCACATCCTGAGGCGTATCACCCGCAACCGCGCCGCCCGAGGTGCGGGCCACAGTTCCGACCGCCGCGTACACTGCAACCTTTTGGGAATCCGAGATCACGAAAATCGTCAGCGCGAACCGACCGTTGACCGCGTAGCAATCAGCGGGCAGAGTTACGGAAACAACGCCGTCAGTTGCCGAGCCGACTATCGCAATGTCCGCAAGGTCGGGACGCATAAAGACACCCGCAACCGTGCCGGAAAGCGGGACAGATTCGCCCGCGTCATTGATGCCGGAAATCTCGAACGTATGACCGCCGTCCTCTGCCTGAAACGCCATGCCGGACAGGTCTTCGATATTCACCATGCGGTTTTGGTTCCAGGTCCGTTTGATGATGTTATTCATTCGATTCTCCTTTCAGTTCTTCCGCAGGCACATCGATAATGTCTACGCCGCGCTTGCGAAGTTCCACTTTCAGATTTTCGATTGTTTCGTCTTTGTTCTTCATGTCAGCGTCAATGCCGTTTCGCAGATTCACGAGCTTTTGAGCAACATTTGACATAATGATGGATGCCTGCACGTACTGACCGCGTGCCTGCGCACTCATGTAGTCGTTCAGATCGTTCAAGATCGTTTCAATCAGTTCGGAGTTTGTATATATTCCGTTCATATCAGTACCCCAAGTAGTGTATTGTTTTCGAAGAAACGCTGTTCACAAGTCTTGCGTAGTAAACAGTGCCGCCCGTGTCCGCGAAACCATGTGTGAGAGTGGTGTCCACTGATGTGACAACCGTTTGCGATTTCCACGTTGCGTCCTCTGTACCGACCTTGATTTTTGTCGATGCCCATACCTCATTTCCCGCAATGTGACCTTGCGCGACAATGTTGTTTGCACAGCCTAAACCGCCTACATAGATTTGCAGTGCGGTGAGCGAATTGACAACGCCGTCAATGTCAATCGTGTCTGCTTGCAGTTTGATGTTCGTGCCGCCGTCCTGATTGATCGCAAGAACGATCTGCGCTGCCTTGACGTAGTATCCGCCGTTCCGAGTTCCTACGACCATGCCGATCATATCGTTCGTTTTGGCGAACTCCGCGAATGTCTTGCTCTGTTCAGCTTCGTTCGGGGTCTGGCCGACACCGCCGCCGCCACCGCCGCCGCGGGATTTCTTCGCGGTGTCACGATTGATATAGATGATGTTCGGGAGATAATCTCCGATGTCGACGCGGTTGTTCGTCGGGTCTATGAGATCAATGTCGAGCATGATGATCTCTTTGTAAAACGTCTCTCCCGTTTCTGCGATCTCGACCAGTACGAGATCATGCAGTTTCAACGGCTCGCCCTTATACCCGAGGCGGTACAGATCGACCGCCGTCCCCGAGATTGAAATCTTCGGGTGATTGCATCTCTGCAACGCTTCCCACGTCTTTTGCAAAAGAACAGCCGGATCGGTAATCGCGGCATTTTGATAGTACCCGTACCGCGCCCTACCGTTCCGACCGTATAATGCAGTTGCGGCGGGGTCTTCAAGATAGGTCTTATTCGCGGGCTTTGCGGGATGTTCATCCGTTGCCTCCCAAACCACGTCCTTAAACGTAAGGTCTGTATCGTTCTTGCTCGCGCCGTACCCATGCAGTGCCGTGTACACATCCGCGTCGTTATACGTGACGGACGGGTCGAGTAAATCTCTCCTGACGGACAGCCTGAGGCCGTTCCATACGCCGCCCGCCGGAGTAATATCGAGGTATCTTCCAGTGATCGCGCCAGCCGTCGAGAACGTCACGCGGGGGATGATATAGACGTTCCAGTTCGTTTTGATCGCATTGACTGCTTGCCACACGTCGCCACGCGCTATATCCACGCTCTGCGTGCCGCTTGCGGTATTCGTACCTAAAGCCCACAAAGTACCCGTCAAAACGGTCGTGAGGGCTTCTGCGGCGGTCTTATTCGTGATTTCAGTCTTGTCAATGTGTTCATCCGACAGTTCGGAAATAGCGATTGATTCAGCCGTGACCCTCTGCCCGTGATCCGGCTCGGTCTCGGTGCATTGCCGGACCTCGAACACGTTCAGCGTGTTACCGTCTCGATACGCTATCCGCTGTCCGATCTCGATTTTTTTGTTCGGATCGAACGGGAAATCTGCGGTCAGCGTCATTTCGTGCTGAATCCAATGCGCCGTCTCCGCGTCCGATCGTGAAAACAGCGTTTGACCCGCCGCGTTGAAAAATACGAAATTCATTGCCACCGCTCCCTATACTTGATAGTACCCGTCCCCGTAATGGTCTGCGTGCCGACCCTCGGAACGATCCACCGCGTCCACACGTTGAGATTCGACATGATGCTCGTCGTTCCGACAACCGCCGTTTCGTTGTTGATGTCAAGCACGAAATTCCCCGCAGGGATCGTCGAGAATCGGATCTCGTTCCCGTCCAAACTATACGCCTGATCGCTTGCGTCTTCGGACAGAGTTCTTTCAATTCGCATAAACGGTTCAGCGTTTCCCTGCACATAGAACGCCGTTCCGCACGTTGCCGTTTTCTCGATCTTCGATGTCCAAAACGGGTTTTCATAACAGGTGAACACAAGCCGCAATTTCGATTCCCACCATTGCCGGACGGACGGATCGGGCTTCGCGGTACAGACACCGACGAGATAGAAATCGGAGCTTTGCGGAAGTTCGATCTTGTACTCCTTGTCCGATTTCGCCCATGCGTTGATCGCCATCAACGCCGCGTGACGGGCGATCCTGTCCATTGTCAGGAGCGCGAACGTGACCGTCACCGTGCGCGTGCCGTACTTTGCGCGGACGAACTGCGATCCAGCCGAGATGGGTCTTTCGCGCACGGTGTCCTTGATCTGTATTGCGGAAACGCGGATGTCCTCGATCTTTACGTCCGCGACGCTTTGAATATCAACGCCATCGAATAAAATCATGCTTGCCACCCGCTCCTTTGCAGTTGTCGATAAGAATTGCCCTGCTGATCCGAGATCACGCGCCCGACGGTCTTTCCGTCAAGGTACACGTTGCCGCCCGCCTGCACGTTTTCACGCATCGTTGCGCCGAGCGCGTCATAGTCCATACTCTGCGGGCTTGCGCCGTTCTTGAACCTCTGCCAAATGCGGTTTTCTTCGGCAGTCAGGATGCCCTCGCCCTCATGCAAGGATGCAAGGTAATTGTCGAACGGGACGTAATCAAGACCCGTTTCGTGTGTGCCGTTCAGTAATAGTTCTCCGTTGAATGTACTGCCAAACGATGGATATATGCCGTTCAGCCGATTCAGTTCATTCAAAACACGGTCAACCGCGCTTGCAACACCGTCAACGCCGTCGTTGATGCCTTTTGCTATGCCGTCAATGGTGGATTTCATAGCTGTTTCCGCTTCGTCACCGAGCGCAAGCCCGTCAACGGTTTCTTTTGCCTTTGCCGCGATAGCGTCATAGGTTTCATCTGCGGACAGCTTCTGCGCCGCTAAAGCGTCTGTGAACGCTTTTTTCCTCTCTTGTACTTGCTGATACAATGCGTCCACTTGCGCCGCTTGTTCGGGGTTCGCAACGAGGTTCGCAAGGTATTCCGCAGATGCCGCAGAGCCATCCGACAAAGACGCAAGCAAGTCATCCGAAAGACCCATCTGTTGAGCCTTTTCGAGGTTCTTAATGTACTCGTCCATGAACGCCAACTGGCTTTCAAGCCCGTTCTTCATGCCCGTGGGCGAATACTCGTCCATTGACTTGTTCAGTTCGTCAATCTGCTTTTGCAGTTCCTGATATCTTTTTTCGCCGTCCTTTGTGGAACGGTTCAATTCGTTCTGCTGTTGAATCAGTTTTGACCGCTTTTCAAAAAGGTCTTGTGTCGGGCGTTCCAGTACGTTGAAACCCTTGACAATGCTATCAACCATCTGCGCAGTAGACGCGGCAACGGTTGCAATGTAATTTTTGAGTTCGTCTTGCGCGGTTTTGGCTTCTTCCGTGTATTCGATGGTTGCGCCTGTTACCGCGTCTATTGCCGGAACTTCTTTCCCGTACAGTTCTACAAGATACGACTTTGCGTCAGCAAGTTGTTGGTCTGCTTCTGCAAACGCATCACGCTGTTTTACATACTCGGATTCGGAAGATTCCGCAGTTTTAACCGCATCGTAATATTTATCAAATGCGTCTTCAAACTTGTTGTATCGTTCAATTTCCTCTCTTGACGGGAACGCACCGCCACCAAGTGCCGAAGCTGCGTTATTTTTTGTTCCAGCCCAATGTATTTCTCCGTTTGAGAAACGGTCAATCCAGTTTGGGAATTCGGGATACTGTTCTACAAGTTCGTTATAGTAGCGTTCTGCGGCTTTTTTCGCCGCGCCAGCATCAAGTTCGTAACCGTACAGTTCACCTTTTTTTTCTTCAAGCGCACGTTGTTTCGCATAGTACGCCGTCCAAGCCAGTTTCTGTTCTTCTGCGGATTTCCACGCCTCAAGGTTATATTGAATCGCGGCTGTGCCGCCGTCAATCGCACCGGTTTCTTCGTTGATGACCTCTGTGAGGCTCGGAACGGAATTCGTCAGTTGCTTGATAGATTCGTTCCATACTTGGTACTGCCGATATGTGCTTTCAATATCAAGACCGAGGCTCTTGATATAATCACGCCCGTTGCCGCCGTTGCGTTCAACATTTGCAATTTCCTCAAAAACGCTTGCGAGCCCCTTGAACTGCCCGTTGCCGAGCGAAACCGTTTTGGATTCAAGGTCGCGCATGACATTGATGAGGTCGGACGCTTTTCCGTATGTTGCATTAAGCCGATCTAACTTTGCGCCGAATTTCGCGTCTATATCATCGAAATCGTCAAGTATTGTTCGTTCTCCGGTGTTTGTGAAAGAATCGAACATTTCTGCAATGCCATTCGTTATCGGTTCGATGTATTGCATCAGGAACGATCCCGCTTTCGCCTTGAACGATTCAAACGATGTAGATAGTCGCCTTGTAGCATTCGCAAACCCGTCCGAGGTTCTTGCAAAGTCGCCTTGTGCGTCGGCGGTTGCTTTCATGATGTATTGATAGCGAAGAATGGTCTGTTCGCCCTGCGACATGGCTGTATACGATTTCGTGATTCCCTGTTCGAGCGCAAACGCTTCGAGGGAAGCAACGCTCATGTTGATGCCGAGCTGCTTCAATGGCATAGTTTCGCCGGAAATGCCGGAGCGGATTTTCTCGAAAGCCGTATCGAAATCGAGGTTATAGAACGATGCCATATCAGCCGCAAGCCCCGCAAGGTCTTTCGACATGGAAAGCATCTGTTCGTGTGCCACGCCCTGCGATTTCAGCATAGCCCCGATTGTCGAGGCGTATTTCTTCGCTTGCAGTTCTGTCAGACCGTACTGTTTGCCCGCCGATTCCGACCACGTTTGAATCTGCCGTGCGGAATCGCCGAAAGTCACGTCCACCACGTTCTGAACTTCTTGCAGATCGGACGCGGCTTGCACAGCCGCTTTGCCCCAATCAAGAATCAGTTTTGCAATGCCCGCCGCAGATATAGCTCCGGCAATGCCTTTCAGCATTCCCTTGAAAAAGCCCTCGCCTTTGTCGGTCGAATCTTTTACGGCATTGTCCCACTTTTTGGATTCTTTTTCGATGTCGTTTGTAACGTCTTTGATCGTGGTTTTTACACCGCGAGCGTCGCCGTCAATTTGAAATACGACTTTTCCGTCAGCCATTGTCTTTCTCCTTTGCGAGCGATAACAGGAACGACGCAACCCGCGCCACGCCGCGCTCGTATGCTGTTTTCCGTTCTTCCTCGGTCATTTCAAGCGCAACGTCTGATTTCGATTTCGCAAGCCACGCCCGCTCGTCCGCGTTCCATTTCGTAGGCTTCGGCATGGGACGGACGCGAATGCCGATGACCTCCGAATATCTTGACCCTTCTGGAATTGCGTTCAAAAGCTCCGAAAATTCGATCCAATGCAGGCGGTCACGGTATAGGTCGATCCCGTATGCCTGCCGGAACGCCGCACGGATCAGCGGCGCGTCCTGTGCAAAGTCTGTGACCTTCTGAGCGTCCGTTTTTGGCGGGTTTTGGAACAGGATAGACCGTACTGCCGCCAAGACCTTTCCGGCGTTTTTCGGGCGTTTCGTGAGGCATTTGACCGCCAAATATTCCCGCGCTTCCGGCATGAGATCGTCGCGTCCCATGATCTCCATCATGCGGAGCACGTTTCGGAAATCAAAGTCGAGCCGATAAAACCGCCCGTCAACCGTCACGCCCTGAGGGAGCGTGTCTTGTAGCTTCATTTCTTTTGCGCCTTTGCGATCTTCTGCGCCTTTGCGATCTTTTTACTCAAACGATCTTTGAAATACATTCCACAGGCGGCGATCACCGCGACGGGCGATCCGTAAAACTGCATGAGCTGTTCGCCCTGCTCTTTGCCAAAGATGGTTTCCGCAAACATCCGCGCAGTCTTTGCCTGTTCATCGTCCGGCGTTTCGTCCGTCGTTCCTAAAAGCCGTTCCTGTACGCGCTTCATTCCGAGTACAAGGTCAGCCGCGCCGGAGCGCACCGAAAGCGTAAGCGTTTTGTCGATGTTGCGGAACGTGACCCGATCCGATACTGGGTACGGGTTGATTTCTTTTCTGAAAAACATACTGGTCTACTCCTTGAAAAATGGGGGAGAGCCGAAGCCCTCCCCGTGTCGTTAGGTTGCGTCTGTGACGGTCGGCTTGCCGTTGAAACGGATCGTACACGAGAACGTGTTAACGTCAAGCGTCTGTCCGCCGAAGCTGACCACGTCGCCGATCGAGCAGTCGCATACGATCTGCTTGCCTTCGGCAACGATCTTGACCTGCGAATTGCGTTCATCGCCAAGCGCAAACTGCTTCCCTGCGATATAGTCCTGAGCGGCGTCGCCGACCTTGCGGCGTCCGGTGATCTGCAATTCCGGAGCAGACCCCGTTACTTCGTTATGCGCGACACCTTCGCCGCACAGGAAGAAATACTGCTGGTTCTGCTCGTTGCTGTTGAATGTCATACCTTCGATGCCCGCGCAGAGCTTCGACCAAGTAGGTTCACTGCTTCCTACAGCGGGTGCGGTTGCGATGTAGATCTCATTAACCCATACAGGATTCATGCGTTATCTCCTTTCAAAGTTTTGTTTCCACCTTGACAGTCAACGATGATGCCATAAGCCATTGCCCCGAATCCTCGCGTCCGATTTTCTGCGGAAGCGTCTGCGTCGTGATGTCCACGATCTTCCAGTCCGCGCCGGACGGATAGCTCCGCGCCATTGTCAAGGATTCGTGAATCTTGTTCATCGCCTCGGTCAAGGTGTGCAGGTTGTCATGTTTCCCGTTGATGACGAAATCGACGGGGATATACTGATTCTTGTCAAGAAATACGGTTTCCGGCGTGGTCGGTCCGACCTCGCACGAAAGCCCGTTGTCCGTGCCGAGCGCGCCGCGATAAATGAGGGCAAACAGACCGAGCGCGTCGATCATGTCCATAACGGCTTCGACCGCCTGATTGATGATTGATGTGCTCATAGATTATCTGTAAACTCCTTTTGTGCTTTGCGTTGCCAATCGGGGAATTTGTCGATCTTCGCCTGTTCGCACCACATCCATGTCGCTTTCGGGTTTTTGTCCTTATGCGCAGTTTTGATCTCCCAATACTGCCGCAGAGCATACGGTGTTTTCCAAACGAGAAGCCCTTTTTGCGGTTTCGAGTGGATATTCGAGGAATCTATAAGATACCCATCTGCTCGCTTTGCGTATTTGTTACAGTCTTCAAGGATTTCCTCGGAAAGCGCGGGCAATCCGCTATTCCATGCGTCATTTACTTTTTTGTAAATGCCGAGCTGATTGATTGAGATTTTTACGCCCATAGTCAGTAAAGCCCGATCTCGTAGTGGTGGAACTGGTCGGTATCGTCGCGCAGTTCATCGACGAGCTGCACGGTGTATTCCTGTCCGCGAACGATAATTTTCATGTCAATACCGAGCCCGTGCGCGGTGTTGAACAGCGTCCACCAATCGAGCGACGGGGAAGAATGCCGCCGATCCACGAACAGAACCGAGCGCAACGCGCAATCGGTGTTCGACGCGGTTTTGCGGATTTCGTTCGTCGGTTGCAGATGGACGTTCTTCACGGTGTACGTCTCATAGACGGGATTTTGATACCGATCACGTCCAACGCCGACCTTGACCGTCGCCGTGGAGCGCATGATCCGCGCAGGGATAGGTCTCAACATGGATAGCCCTCCAATACAGGAACGGCGGGATTCAAAAGCCCCGTCTGTTCGAGGTACAGCATTGCCGCAGGTGATACGGACGCGCTCAACGCGCCGGACGTTTTACTGCCGCCGTCCACTCGCACCTTTCCGACGGTGAACCCGACGTTATTCCCCGCAGAAACGCTCTCGAAGCCGTTTACCGCGATAGCGTCAACCTGCGAACAGATTGCAAGCTTCACAAGCGTCTGCGTGAAATGCGGCAGGTCATGGAATGTTTCATCCGTGACCCGCCAACGCGTCATTGCGCCGATGATACGCTCGGCATGAGCTTCGAGCGCGGGGAAAGAGCTTGCGTCAACGTCAGGCTCTTGCCCCTTGTAGGTGTCCGTGTAGAACGAATAATCTACAATCGCGCTCATTGGATCACCTCATTACGATGCTTTCGCGACAACCGTGGTATTGCCTGCGGAAACCGGCTGACCGTTCGCCGAAACGAGCGCGACGGTGATCTTGTAGCCGTTCGTGGTCGAAATGAGACCGTCTGCGGGGAGATCCGCCCAACCGTCCGAAGTGGTCAACTTCGTGCCGATCGCGACACTCGGAGCAGTGCCGGACGCCGCCTTGTACACGAGCTTCATGCCGGGCATGATGTCACCGACGCCGGTTACCGTGATGACAGAATCGCCGACCGCTGCCGTGCCCGCTTCGGATGCAACGGTGAGAGTGCCTGGCGTGGTGTCGAGGTTGACGAGGAGACCGTCGCCCTTGTTCTGCATCGTCCACAGACCGTGATACATGTTGAACATGATCTTCCAGCAATCGCCGAGCTGATTTTCATCGGGGCTGAATACCTTCGTGATCTGCGGACGCGCGATTGCGTCAACCGCCGGACGCGCCGCAATGATCCAGTTGATGTTTGCGCCGAGACCGACAAACTCAACGCCGCCGACGGTCTGACCAGACGTGCGACCGTCAAGCAGTTTCACAACAGAATGCATGTACGCGCTCGGCGTGCCGACGAGGTACTGATCGTTCAGCGCTTCCATCTTCATGTTGACGGAACGCACCGTGAAATCGCGCACGTTCAGATAGCGCTGAATCTGCGAAGAGCGCTCGAGCAAACCCTTGAGGGACGTGCTGATCTGAATATACAGCTGCTCGTCCTCGCCGATCTTGTCCTGTACATCCGTGATGTCTGCCATGAGCAGGTCGAGGATATTTGCCGTGGTGATGCCGTTCGTCGCCTGCGCCTTCACGGTGCCGTAGGACAGGGCTCCCTGCGCCGCTGCCGCGATACGCACGGTATCCATTTCCGGGATGACCTTCGTGCGGAGGAACACGCGCAGCGCGTTGTCCGCGTTCAGCGCGAAATTGGTCTCGTTCACAGCGTAGCGCGGGATCTTGAAATCTCTGCCGCGATACCACTGCAGCTTCTTGGTTTCCCATTCGAGAACGAGATCGCCTGCAGGCGCTTCGCAGCTCTGCATATCGCCGAGACCGTCAGCGGACAGCATCGGGATCTTGACTTCCTTGCCACCGTCATACACGATGCCGGGGTTCGTATTCTCCATCCACATCGTCCGAGGCATGATGAAGAACTTCTCGTCGAGAATGCGGTTAAATACTGCCGCATAATTGATGGTGTTTGCCATTCTTTACTTTTCCTTTCTGTTTATTTCCAGTTTTGCGACAGTTCGGAATATAGCTTTTCTTCCGGGCTGTCATTGTTCGCGCCCACGCGCGGCGCGGGCTTGGAGTATTGCGGAGTGTTCTTTGCACCCTCCGCGGGTTCAGATGGCAGGTAATACTCCTCGAATTTTTCCTTGATTGCGGTGAGCTGCTCGGCGATCGGCTTTGCGCCTTCTCCGCGGTCGATCATGCCGTACACCTGTTCGCGGAATTTCGGCTTGACGCTCGCGAAATCGTCGCTGCCGATCGCGCGGAGCATGTCGCGCTCCTTTGCGATTTCCATGTATTCCGGCGTGGTCTTCGGATCTACCGCCGCGGGCTTTGCTGCCGCGACTGCCGCGTCGATCTGCGCTTGCATGTCGGTTTTGAGCATGTAGTTCGCGCCGAGACTGCGCCCGGATTCAGTCATGATGTACTCGATCTGATCTTTCGTCAGCCCTTGCGCTTCAAGGTCGGAGCGTTTGAAAAGTGCCATAGTTTACCGTCCTTTCTTTCCGTCCCGACGATGGGACGCATGAATGGTTTACCGCCTCATTCTCGGCGTATTTTTTTGTATGAAAAAAGCACCCGCAGGTGCTTCCGTCATCGGTTTGGTTTAATCGTCTTCCTCCGGCGTTACAAGCCCGTCGGTGCGTCTGCCGTTCAGCGCGTCAAGCACGTTCTGAAGCATCTTCTTTGCTCCGTCGATCAACGGCGCTTTTGTTGTCTCATCCGGAATCCGGTCGGCAGTATGCAGGATTTCGCCCGCATCGTGGATCGTATTGCAAACGGCGCAAAATTCGCCGCCGTCAAATTCGTTCTTTACCATCTTCGTTGCGTCAATCATGCGTCTTTCTCCTTTTTCTTCGTTTTCTTCGGTTTCGGTTCGTCCTTTGCGGTCAAGAACTCAATCGGGAGTTCCGCGCCGCAATTCGTACAAAAAAGACGGTTGTTCACCGTCTTCAAAAAATTGTTTTCATGCTTGCAGTCCATGATGATCTCCTTTCCGTTTTGCGTCAACGAGTGCCTTTGCGATATCGTCCAATAGCTGATGCGCCATGCGGTCGGCTATGTTTTCATCGCCGAATCCGTCCTCGGTTGATGTCAAAAAACACATTTTCAGGTGTAGAAGCTCGTGTACAAGCGTCTTTTCGTAATCGAACGGTACGATCCTGTCTCCGTATTCTTTCGCGTCAAGGATTTCGATCCGTGCGGTCTTTCCGACCTCGCGGTATTCTACACAGCCCGCGCACCCGCCCATTGAAATTTCATCACTTCTGCAATGGTCGAACAGTTTGATCTTCCAGTCGGTCAGACCGAGCCGCTTCACCCACTCTTTCAAAAGCGGATTGTTTTTTGAATGTGTCATTTATTGACCTCTGAACCAGTCGTTTATTTTGTCCCGTTCAGCCGTCGGGAAGAGTGCCGGATCGTATGTATCGGGATTCGGGAAGGTCGGATTGATAGGCGTGTATTCGCGATTGCGCCGCCGCGCCCGTCCCGTCTCCGCGCAAAATTCGTCGATGTCCTTTGACGCTTTCCGCACCCGACGACGCTGTTCTTTCAAAACGTCCTCGGACGCGCCTTGCGCTTTCAGCACTTCCAAGTCGCGCTTTTCGTTTCGGAGCTTTCTTTCAAGCGTCCGTTGTTTCTGCGATTCCTCGTAGGTTTTCGCGTTCTGCTCCGCGTCTTGCATCGGCTGACGGATTCGTGAAAAGTTCGGAATGAACGGAATCGGATAATGCCCGCAGTTCACGCCAAACAAGCCGCCGCCGTAATTGAAAGATTCGATTTCGTCCTCGGTGTGGACCTGAACCTCGTTCCCTTCGTCATCTTCCACCACGCGGGCGTTTCCCGTTTTGGAAATAACTTTTCCCTGCCACGGATAGCACAAAGGACGCGCCCCGTTGTGCCATGAGACCTGATAGAGGTCGTTCCCGTATTCCTCGTTTCGCTCAAAAACCGCCGCCCGCGCCGTGTTCGCCATCGTGGAACGTATGTCCATGGTCACATACGCTTCCGGCGACCAATGCCGCCCCGCGTGGTCGATGTAGCCCGTCAAGCCGTTGTCGACCATCTTATTCACCGCGTCGCGCATTGCTTTATTCCACGCAGAGACGCCAGTGACAACCTCGCCGCTTGCGGCGTTCAAAATGCCCTGCGTGTTTGCGATCCGCACCGCAATGTCCGATACCGTAGCCGCGAAAGCCGCTTGCGTGGATTCAAGCATAACCGTGTTGACAAAGTTGAGCTTGTCCGCGCTTTGCGCGTAGAACGCCTTGAACGCTTGCATTTGATTCGGCGCGAGTACAGGAGGAATATTACTACCACCCGACAAAAAGCCCTTTTCTGCCGCGCTCCGTAGCGCAGGTTCAGCGTCACGCAAGCCGTTCAAGATTGATTCCTCTAAAAGGGCTTGCAATGCGCTGTCAGCGTCGCCGAGCATTTCAAGGATGATCCGCTCCGTCTCGCGGTTGATCTGTCCCATCTCGGCGAGCTTCTGCACCTGATACTCCCACGCGCCGGACGGAATTTCGCCCGCTTCGATGAACCGAAAATGCCGCGCAAGGTTCACAAGGATTCGGTTCACAACCGCCTCGTAGACCTCGCCCATGCGCCACGACAATTCTTCTATCTCTTGCGGGGTCATGCGTTTACTCCTTTACCACTTTTTCATCCGTTCCTCCGATGCAACGGTTCTCGAACTTTTTGTACGCATCGAGATACCATCTGCCTTTCAATCCGTCATAGGTCAGTTCGTAATACATACCGTCCGGCAAATCGGTAGAAAGCAAGAATTTCCAGTTTTGGAGTGCTTTGCATTGCCATACGATGTAAACGTCGAAATCAATACACCCGTCCGTTACGTCAAAATGCGAAATAACGTAATCGCGGACTATTTGCTTTGCCTTTTCGCTCATTCGTCGCTCCTTTACGTCATCGTTCCAAACAGATTATCGACCGTGCGGACGTTCATCTGATTTTCCTTTGCAATCAGCGCGATCTCCGCTTCGGCGTCTTGTGGCGTGTACCCGAGCGTGTCAACCATGAATTTCCGCTTACTCATCAGCTGCGCACCGACGAGCGCGATCCCCTGATTGATCTCGGCGTTTTTGTCCTGAATGATCGAATCGTCGAACGCGACTGAAACTTCATACCCGCCTTTGATGAGTTCGGCGACCTTCTTGCCTTCATACGAAAGATCGTAATGCACAGCCAGTTCAAAGATCGCTGCAACCATCTCTTTCAGCTCGTCACGGATTATATTTTCATGCGCTTGTACCGTGCTGAATGTCTTGCTGTTTTCACTGATGACCTCGGTCGCGGTCTTAAGCCCTTTCTGCGCGTCAAAGGACAGCGTTCCCGGGTCGAATCCGATCTGACCGCACAAAATGGAAAGATCCCCGTTGATACCGGAGATGTGCTCCGCGACGCGTAGATCGACGGAATTATCGATGACTTTCAGATCTTCCGGGTTGTCTGTTGCAAGCGCTTCCCAAACCTCGTCGTTCGCGTCGAACATCCGCAACGGCTTGCTCGCGCCCGGAAGCGATACCGGCTTCATTGCGCGCGCCGGTGCAATGATGCGCTTTTTCCCGAGGACAAATTCGCGCTGCAAGGAATCAAACATGATGTCAAGCCCGTGCAGCGTGTTCATTGCCGGTGCGTAGATGCTCATTCCAAGCGGGCTGTTATCGTCCGCATAGTTCGCGCCGAACGGTCGAACATACTGGAAGAATGCCCGGTCAACGTCCTCGATCGTAGTATCGGGGGAGAGCAGAGGATAGATGCGATCCAACGGATACCAGTATCCGAGAATGTTTTGCGGCTCTGTGTCCTTGATCGGCATGCGGTACACGTCGTTTGTCACACGATACGTCGTTCCGTCAAGCGTGTGCCATTCGACGGTCGTATAATACCAACCTTTACGCGCCTCACGGCTCACAAAGATCCCGGACGTGATCTTTCCGGCGTTCCATGCCACCGGGACGAATTGGCTTGCCATCGTGTACCCGATGCGGATTCTGCCTTCTCCGGTGTCGTTCCCGTTCTCATCCTTCGGGACTTCGACCCACTCGCGCAGCGCGCACCCACCGAGCGCAAAGGACTTTTCGACGAGATCCCCGAACGCGGTATAAAAGCGATTGTCGGAAAGAACCGTCTGCAAAAATTCATTGAGCTGATCTGGCTCCTTGCTGTCCGCGCTTCGCCCTTTCGTGCTTGCCGTGATCTTGCACCGTTCATTCCAAACGTACCGCGCCATCTGCGCGCATGCCATTTTCCCGGCGTTCATCGTCGCAAGCGTACGCGTCACGCCCTGCGGGTTATTGATCGTATGCACTTCTACGTCGTGCCACGCTTTATAGTAGCCCTTGTAGATCGCTTGCCACACAAAAATGAAAAGATTGTAATACTCCCGAAACGCCGGAACGCCTTCGAGCTCGAATACGTCCTTTTTGAAAACGCCCAAGCTTTCTTTCATTCGGTTCACCTTATCCTTGAAAAAATCTCTGATCTTCACCGGCTCACCGCCCTTATGCAGATTTCAGCCGTTTCAAAACGCGGTTTTGCTTTCGCGTCATAGCAATTCCGATTTGCGCTCTTTCACCCATTTCAGCGTACTTTCCGAAAACGTACTGTTTCCATCTGTTCCACCGCATTTTTCGGTTGATCCTTTTCACGCCGAGCGCTTTCATTCTCGCTTTTGCGATCTGTCGAAGATACTTTCTCATAAATGATCCTCCTTATCACCATAGCCCGTATGTTTTGGCGAAATGATTGTGCGCATATCGCGTTTCGTCCATTGCGTGGTTGTACGCGTCGACCGGATTTCCGTTTTCGTCAACGCTGTACAAGCCCGCTTCTTTCACGAACGGTTCCGTACCGTATCGCTCATCCTCAACGAGATATACCCGGTTATCATTGAACGCGCTTTGCAACATTTCAATGCCGACGCGCAAACCTTTCGCAGTGCCCCGCACGTCGTGTCCGTTGTTGTCCGCTGCTGACGTCATAACGCCGTATTTCTCGATCTCCAACCGCAGCGCCTTACATGCCGGGTCAATGTAGACATCGTTTTCGCGGATCTGATACTTACGGCGCATGTACGGAAGAAAATCGCCGCAGATCGCGCGAGCTTGATCGCTCATTGCCATCTGCCCGCGATCATAATACCAGTTTCCGACGCGGTACAGCTTATAGGTGCGCTCGCCGAAATACCTGTCACCGAAGAATCCCGCAAGGTAGAACCCTATCGAGGTCGCGTCCGTCGTTCCGCCGTCACCGGCGACAAACGCTTCGCAGATCGTGAAATCGTCCGGCACTTTGGAAATGATGTGCTTTTCCGGGTTGAACATCCAGTAGATGACGCCTTCCGGGATCACGCGTTGACCGAGCCAATCGCGCTTGTACAGAAACGGAGCCTTTCGGCATGCCGCCTCGATCTCTTTCAAGCGCTCCGGCGTAAGCACCGGATTGTCTGCACACGTCCAGTGCAGAAACCGGCAGTCCTGCACGTTCAGCACGTTCTTAATGCACGGATCGGCAGGAGACGGGGGATTGAGGTCTGCAATATGCCATCTGTCCCGCGCCGCGTAGGTTCTTCGGAAACACTCTTGTATCATGGAATCATGCAAGAGATTGATTTCGCAGAAGTAAACCGAACCAAGCGACATACCCGTTATGCTCTTGTGGCTGTCAGCTTTGCCGCCGCCCTTCCAATAGACCTTTTTGTCGCCGTCCGGAAGATGGACGAGCAGATGCGCGCCGGAATCATCATGCGACGGGCGGCAACAACCTTTGAAGATGTGCAGCAGCCCCATGCCGTCTCCGTCCATGATCAGGCGGTATGCCTGCTCCGCGCTGTACGCGGTCACAAGGTGCAGCGCGTCACGGCTCCGGATCAGATGTCGCGCAAAGCGCATCGTGCCCGCTGTGGTCTTCCCGGATCGAGGAGTGCCCTCGTTCCAGTCCAACGTGTGATTGAACGGCGCCATGATAAGCGCCTCTTGCTTCGCTCCCCACTCAATCATGGTGCTTTTTCTCCATTTCCATGAGCGAAAGCAAAAGCTCATTGTTTTTCGGCTCTCCGGCTGCCGCCGCCACATTGTAGCGCTTCATAAGGCTGTCAGCGGCTTTTATCCTATCCGCGAGTGAAGCATCAAGCCCGAATTGATCCTTGACCTCTCCGCGGATCACCGCCGAATAGAATTGCAACACCTCATCAGCTGACGCAACGCGCGCTTTATCTTGGTGAGCCATGCGCTCCGCTATATATTTGACAATGGACGGTTTTGTCAGGTTTTCCGTTGCCATCTGTCTCGCGGTCTTTTCGGAATAACCCGCTTTTCGCGCGGCTTCGCTTGCGTTCCCAGTCTTGATGTAGTAATCGGCAAAGGCTTTTTGCCGAGGCGTCACTTGTTCAACTCATCGGCGAGAAATCGGACGGCTTCATGGACATTCCACGTTTCAAAGATCTTTTGCATCTTTCCTTTTTGCTTCTCGGATAACACAATCTTTGTCACCATCCTTTCTGCCTTTTCGCTGTACGCTTGAAATTGATTGATTAAGATTCGCCGCCCCTTTGCCGAATGCGCGGCTTGCAGTTTGTGAAGCAGAGGGCGTAGATTTGCCATATCGCACCTCCTGATAAATGGCAGAGGAACGTGGTGTCGATCCACGGTAAAGCGGGTCAAAGCCGCTTGCACTCCCGTTGTGCTATTCCTCTATGATCCGCCGCGCTTGATCTTATCGTCAGCCAATCTGTCCATACGGATTAACAATCCGTTGCTTGTCGACAAAGCACCCGAATACTTAACTTCTCGCGCTTCAATCACCGCTTGCGGAATATAAGACCCGCACTGGTGCGCCCTAAGGCGTTGCGGGTTCTGTTCGAGATAGGCGCGCGCGCTCACGTGGCAAGGAGGGTCAGCCGAAATCCACGCGAGCGCACCGCCAAAAATGAGAACAGCGCGGAATTGCCGCGCCGTCTGACACATGAGCCATCTTTCGATGGCTCTGCACACTACCATTATACATGATTTGAGCCGTTTGAAAAGGAAATAGTGCATCTAAATCACAGATTTTCCGTGAAAATCTCTCTTATCTGGCTTATGATCGGGCATTCTCCGCACATCCGCAACCGCGTTTCCGGCAGCGTGTCGC
The DNA here is from genome assembly GCA_946631895.1 of uncultured Clostridia bacterium. Taxonomy (GTDB): domain Bacteria; phylum Bacillota; class Clostridia; order Christensenellales; family CAG-138; genus UBA3792. Next base: position 8,203 of record CAMPAN010000011.1, on the reverse strand, counting down.
AGTTCTCGCAGATCCTCTCGATCAGCTTGTCCTTCATGCCTGTCAGCTTCTCGGTCGTATCGGTCTCATCGGTCTTGTCCTTGAATTGTGTTGAAAAGTATTCGATCTGTTTTTCTGATTCAGAAATGATCGTTGCGTACACTCTTGCGATTCCGGCAACTCCTTCGTGAAAGTGATCCGCGAACCATTCTTGAATACATGATTTCATTTCATCAAGCTCAACCATTTACAGTTCATAGATTCGTTTTACCGCCTCTATAAGTTCTTTTTTTGCACAATCCATCAGCTTTTCACGTCCGTCTGTTTCTGCCCCTGTTACATCGACTTTGTACGTGCATCTCTGACATATAACCGAAGCATTTGCGATACCTCCATAGGTCAGATATTCGAGTTCCTTAATTTCTGTACCGCATAGCGGGCAAAAATAATCCGTTTTCATTGTCCCTCCTTGAAAAGATAAAGCTGCTTTCTTGCTTCTTTCTCTGCTGCCATGTCCGCGATCGTCTGCATCGTGAAAAGGTCTTGCTGCATGTGAACGAGCATCTTTTCCTTTGCGGACTTATAAAAGCCCTTGTCAACCTCGAACCCGTACGCGTTGCGTCCGAGCTCATACGCCGCTCGGAGCGTCGAACCGCTTCCGGCGACCGGATCTATCACGACGTCGCCCGCGTCCGTGAAAATCTCGATCAGACGTTTTAGGACGGAAATCGGCTTTTGCGTCGGGTGGACGTTCGGCACGTCCTTTCCGTCCTTTTTCCACTCGAACCAGTTGAATACCATCTTCCCGTCGCCATTGAATTTCGGCAGCTTGTCACGGTAAAACACAAGCGCGTATTCCGTGGCACCGACAATCTTCATGTTCGCTTTCAGCACTTGTGCCGAGAAATTCTTGATGAACACAAGCGGGTAATAGTGCGCGAAACCGTACTTTTCCGCGTACTCGACGAGCATCGGAATTTGTTGAAACGCGCAGAACACGATGAACGCGGGCGCTTTGTTCGTCTGTTTCGGCTCTTTGATGAGCATCTTCGAGCAGAAATGCATGAATTCCGGGATTTTGAAAATCTCCTCCGTGCGGAAAAACGTCTTTCCGGCAAGCTCAGATTCTCCGTTTTTATTGTCTCCGTCGACATACCATTGCGGGTTTGATCCGTATGCATTCGCGCCGAGCTGATATGGCATGTCCGCGATCACAAGCTGCGCTTTCGGTATTCCGTACACCTTGTAGTTCTGAAAATTGTCGTTGTACAGTTCGCATTTCAACCCGCCCGCCTGTTCCATCGTCTCGCCGCCTCCTTTATCGCTTTTTCGCGCTCCCGGTTCTGCCGTTCGCGGTATCGCTCCAGTTCGTCCTCAGTGTATCGCCTGATATCCGCACTCCGCGCGGCACGCTTCGGTCTTACCCCGCGCGTCCGTGCACCGCATGAGGTGCATATCGCGTACACTTGCACGCCGTTCACGATCCGCGCATTGCCTTTGCAGTACGGGCAGAGGTCAAGGAATACCGGCTTGCCGAGGTCAAAAATCTCGAAGTTTTCAAGCGCGCTCATGATTTCACGTCCTTTTCGGCGTTGTGCTTTCTTGATCCGTTCGCTACAGCCATTACCAGCTCATAATAATTGACTTTATCTTTTCCTTTCGCGTATTCATAAATGCTTCTTGCGACGTCCTTTGCAAGATGAAAAGTATAGATTTTTCCGTCATCCGTTTCCGTATACTGACCGCAAGTTACAAAACTGCCGCCAAGATTAAATCCGTTTTTCCCTCCCTTTTTGCATTCAAACTTGATTCCTCCTACAATATCCGTGATCAAATTCAATTTATAACAGTCAATTCCATTCACATTGAAACTCACTTCTTCGCAATTCGGATCGGAACAAATTTCGTTCAATATCTGCTCAAAACAATAAACAGCATTTTCATTCAGGTAGCGAAGATCTGTAACCGTATATTCTACTTTATTCGCCTTGAATACAATTTTCGGAAGATCGGGCATCTGATATAATTGCACATTTTGATATTCAGGCATCAAACAATCCATGTTGTCCCTCCTTTTTCACAGTTCCAACGTGTAATTGTATCCGCCCGCTTCGAGAAACTCGACGAGCGCCTCGATCTGACTTTGCAGCGCGTTCTGAACGGTGAAGGTGAAATCGAAAACATCGCCCGTTTCCTCTGTCTGAACGTCCTCGATCTGAACGCCGTCAAGGTTTGGCTGCTCCGGCAGCTCGACCGCCGCAATCGTGACCGGTTCCGCGCTCGGTCCGACGAATACAGGCGCATACTGCCTCCATGCCTCGGCTTTTGCCTTTTCCTCGGCTTCCGCTGCCGCCTTGCGTTCCGCTTCCTCGGCGGCGCGCTTTTCCATTGCCGCGTCCATTTCTTCAAGCCGTTTCTTCGTGGCAAGCGCGTCCATCATGTTCTGGTTCTCGAAGTACGCGGCGAGGATAGCAGCTTCGTGCTTCGATCCGAATCCCTTGATCGTCTCTACCGCCTGCCGCGCATTGATGACCGCAGTGCTGATGTCGTCACGGATCGCCTTATCGGTCGTGGACTTGTTTTCCCATTGCGGGCGGGAAAGCAGACGCAGCGGAAACATGTCCGCAAACTCGCCGATCTCCTCCGCATAGATCGATTTGATCTCCTCGCGGCGGGCGGCTTTGCGCTGCTCGTCATACGCTTTCACCTGACCGTCGATCTTCGCGGCGGCGGCGTTCAGCGTGTCCGCAATGTTCGCAAGCTGTTCAACCGTCTTTGCGATTTTCGCCGCGTGCTCTTTCGTGATTCTGATCCGCATATCTGACGCGGTTTTTGCCATTTTGCGAAGCATGGCGCAATCGGATTTTGCGTCTTTGATCGAGTCCGGCTCGACGATCAGCCCGCCGTAAACTGCGGCGATCTCCTGTGCCTGCGCCATGATCGGCTCGTAGTTCGTGATCCCCTGTTCCGGGTTTTCAATGATAATGTCGAATGTGTTCATAGTGACCCTCCTGTTTTATTTGAGATTTTCTGCGATTTTGTCAACCGCTTTTCGTTCGATGTGCCGCACGTTTCGATCCGTGCACCCGAGCGCGTCAGCAATCTCCTCGTAGGTCATGCCGTCCGCGTACTTCATGCGAATAATCGCCTGTTCCCGATCTTCGAGCCACATCATGGCGACGTCGATCTCGTTTTTGATCGCTTCGAGACGGTCAATCTCGGCATTGATCTTCGCGATACGCTCCGCGTACCGTTCCGCAAGCCCGATCTTTCTTATCGTGGCGCTTTCCGTCGGATTTCCGACGCTTCCGGAGTGCGGCATACCGTCAATAACCTGCGCCCGCAGTACGTCCGCTTCCTCGTCGATCTCGTCCGCGATCGCTTTCAGCATGTCAAACCATGCCTTGATCTCCTCGGCAGCTTTCGCCCACTTGCGGAGCTGATCGCGCGTTTCCCGGCGGCTCATACTGCCGCTCCTCGTCTGCTCACCGTGCCGAATGCCGGACAGGATGCAGCGTCTTTTTTCAAGTTATCAAGCTCCTTTTTGAGTTCAACATTTTCAGAGGTCTTTTCTGAAAGCTCTTTTTGTACAGTTTCAAGCTCTCTCCTTGTGTCTTGCCACATCCGAAACGTCCATGTGCTTCTTCGCTTTTTTTCGTACTCGGCGCGGATGCGGTTCTCGGCTTCCTCAACGCGCTCCTCGATCTCCTGTTTTGCTTTCCGGTCTCTGCGATTTTCGTAAATGATCGCAGCAATCAGAACCGCCGCCGCGAACGCGACGAACAGGCAAAACATGATCCCGAAAACGCGGTCGTTTGCCGCAAGTGCCTCGTCAATCGTGATGTATTCCATGTGATCCTCCGTCGTAAAGCCTCAAAAAATCCTTCAAACTGAGCGTTGCCATCCACTCCCCGCGGTTTCGTTTGTGAAACACCGTCGGGATTTCACCTTCTCCAGCGTCCAGGACCGCCTGCGCGTATGCCTCTGTCAAATTGAGACGTTCTACGCGCTTCACCTCACCATGAATCCCAGGAAGCCCGATAATGTCAGGACTGTCCGCTCCTCCGCGATATTGCTGACCGCGCCGCGCATCTTTGTGCCCATCCTCACGCAGAATATGCACAACTTCAAGTTCTCCGCGCTTTCCCTTGCTTCGGCTGTTCATTGCGCCACCTCGTACCGCTTCACCCGGCACGTCTCGCCGTAGCGGTTCGTCACCTCGATCATGCGGCTTGTGATCCTCGCGCCAGCGCGCCGCATTTCGGAAATACGGGACGCAAGGCGCATCACTCCGAGATCGCGAAGGGCTTCAAGCTGTGTGATGCCTCCGAAGTCTTGCATGTATTTCTCGATCCGTTCCGTCTGTGTCATGTTTTCGCTCCTTTCTGCAAGTCCTTTTCCGTGAATTTGTAGCCGCTTCGCTCGATCTTGACCGTGTTCAGGCGAAAACCGACGAGGCCGCACGCCCGTACGAATATTCCGTACAGCTTCCGCGCGTCTGCAAGCGCTTTTTCTTCCGTCTCGATGTGCCGGATCGCTTTCGTCTCGGTCGGAACCTTTGCGCCGTGCTGATTCGTTATGTCACGTCTATCCATTACCGTCACCTCCGAGATCGACCACAAGCGCGTCAAAGTCCGCTTTGCTGATCTCTCGCTGCTCGTATGCAAGCGCCTTGTTCTTCGGCTTTGCCTTTGGTGGATCTGCTTCCCATCGGCGATTATTGAGCCATGTGGTAGGGTGAGGGATAAACTGCGGATCATCCCACGACCTGATCCATCGTTCAAGACCTTCCATGATCGCGGCGAAAAGCGCTTCGTCGACATTGAGCTTGTCCCATGCTTTCCGCGCCTTCTTCGGATCGATCTTCCGAGGGTATTTTTCATACCATTCGTCGAAAAGGTCACGCGCTTGCGCGTCTTTGGATTCGGATTCTGATTCGGATTCGGATTGTTTTGGATTGTATTCAAGCGGCAATTCGCCGCAATCTGCCGCGACTTGCGGCAATTCGCCGCAATCTGTCAAAACTGCTTCCGGTTCGTCCGGTGCCGGAACCTTGTGTAACTTGTTTCGGATTCTTTGATAGTCAGCCCAAGTCGGGAACGTGTAGTAGGGCTTCCCGCCTACCGTGTAGAGGGAAACGCAGCCAATCGCCGCCAAACCGTGGAGTGCCGTATCAATGTCCTTTATCGTTACACGATCCCGAAGAGGGAAGACGCGCCCTTTGATGATCGCCGGACGCGCGTCACCGTTTCCGAAGTCGTCAGCAGTTACAATAAGCCCAACCCATAGCCGAAACTGAAAATCCGACATTTTCGAAACGCTTTCCGACGTTCCTATGCTTTCATAGATCAGTCTGTTCGGCATGGCGAAACCTCAAAACGGAAGATCGTCAGATCCGACCTCCGGCCAGTTCTCCGCATTGTCTTGATCAGGCGTGATCTGACCGCCGGAGACCGTCGCGCTGTCAGCGGATTTCGGTGAAAGGAATTCGACCTCATCCGCTGATACGTCAAGCGACATCCGCGTCGTGCCGTCCTTCGCGTTGTATTGACGCGCTTGCAGCTCGCCGATGACGGCGACCTTCTTGCCCTTTTCGAGGTACCGCGCGCATGTGTCCGCAAGCCCGCGCCATGCGTTGATGCGGAAGAAGTCCGTTTGTCTGTCGCCGTCTGCGTTTGCAAAGCGGCGGTTGACAGCGATCGTGAACGTGCAGACCGATACGCCGCTCGGCGTGGATCGCAGTTCCGGGTTCGCTGTTAGATTTCCTATCAAAGTGATTTTGTTCATGTGTCCCTCCTTAATTTTTGTATTTGTGAAAAATCATGTCTTCCGCTTTCCAGTCCGGATAGATGTTCAAAAGATACCGTTCCAGTTTTGACCGGATTTCGTGACGGTCCGCGGAATTGTCGTATTGATCGTGGCACCTCCAACAAAGCGTGACAACGTTCTTTTCTATGCCCATACCGCCCTGTGAGCGTGCAATAACGTGCGCGTTCGGTTCGGCTTGGTATATTCTCCCGCATAGGACGCAGCGGCCGCCGTCGCGCCTGTAAACGGCTTCCTTAACCGCTTTCGGTATTGCGGTTGCTTTTGTCTGCTTGTGCATACAGTTTCGATAGCTCGTCCGGGGGAAGCGTTTCGATTCCAAGCTCCTTGCATTCGTCGACGGTTCCATCGATCAGACGCGAAAACTCCTTCGTATTGAGCGTGTGTGTTTGCTTGAAAAGCGCGTAGGTATCACTGTTTTCGTCGCTGTACAGCCATTCGTAGTACGGATAGTAGATCGACGGATCGGAACCCTTTGCGACGTTCACAGTGATTTGGTATCCGTCCTCCTCGGCGGGCGTGCCGTACAGCCGGACAAGGTGCTTTTTCATCGTGTCAATATCGACCTTGAGGACTGCGGCAAGCTCCGAAGCGAGCTTGTGGAAATAGGCGTTTGCCGTCGTGCTGCGGTGCTCTCGGTGTTCCGTGATCGTCACGTCATACAGCTTTCCGGCTTTCTGACCGTCGATCAGATTCATTGCGTCCGGTTCGCTCTTTTGTGTGATTGAGACCGAAAGCACCGTGCCACCGCGCAGCGAGCGGGTGAGGTCAAACGCCGTCGCCGTCAGCTTCACGCCGCGCCCGCTTTCTTTCCGGAAGACACAAGCCACAGTTTGATCTTGATGACTTCATCGTCTGTGAGCTTGTCCCATGGTTTCCCGCGATAGCCGTTCTCGTTGATGAGCGCCGCGCGTCCCTGCTTTTCAGCCATCATGATGCACGATTTGATATTGATCGTCCTGTCGCTCTGATGCTGCTCGGCTTGCGGTTTCGGTTGTTCAGACGTGCCGGGCTGCGTTGTCTGCGTGGGCGGTGTCTGCGGCGTTTGCGCGGCGGGTTTCTGCGCGGGTTGTGCGCTACCAATAAGCTGATCCGCGTTCTGTCCTCCATCCGCATCTCTTGTGTCATCAAGACCGAGGAGACCACCCATAGCGTACTTGCGGGCATAAGACGATGACATGCCGGTTAGCTGTGCAGCGTCCATCTTCGTCTTTGTTTCGGCTTCACGAGCGTATGCATGTACGCTGTAGCTTTCGCCTTTCTCCACGTCGATGATCGTCGCGGTTGCTTTGACGTAAAACCGATCGCCGATCTGTTTGATCTCATCGTCACAGGTAAGCACAGCGCCGTAAGATGCGGCGACCGGCTTCACGGCTTCCCAAATGTCTTCGATGTTTCGGAAGTTGAAATCACCGAATTTGTTGTACTGGCTCTTTCCGCACTTCGTGTCTTGCTGGATTTTTAGCATTTTCTCATAAACTGACATTTTGATCCTCCTTTTTATCCGATGTTTTGTGCTATACTGATCTGCACGTCTGGTGGCAGATCCGCAACGTGGATGTGCAGCGCCCGCAGCACCGCCCTGCGCTGCTCGTGATCCCACGATACCGACGGTACGCGCATCATGCTGCGAAACGTCGGAACGCTGATCTTTGCAAGCGTGCAGACGTCCTCACGGTTGAAGTCAAACGCAGCCATGCGTTCGAGGATCGCTGCTTTGAGCCAATCAATTGGCGGTTCCTTCTGTTTCATCCTTGACCCCCTCGATGTCATCCGAACCGCAGACCGGGCAGAAGTATTCCGTTTCACCGCCGATGTAGTGTTCTTTGATCGCCTCGTCGCGGCTGAATGTGCATCCGCATGAAGTACACATAAAGATCATGCATCTGCCTCCTCGAAGAACCGACTGAACGCTTCCGCGTTGTACTGCCCTTTGGTGATTTCGAGGGCTTCGCGTACGGTGTATGTCTCTTTCAGATCGCGCACCGAATTGACAAACGCTTCTGTCCCCGCACGGCATGCTCCAGTGATGATGCGGTACATGGTTTTCAATTCTTCGACCGTATACGGCTTGTCAAGGTCGATACCTTTATACTGCTCCGCTCCACGATCCGATGCGCGTTTGAAAAGAATGTCAGCGATTCCTTCCTTTGCGGTCTTACAATGCGCCCACAGTTTCCCGTCCGTGACAAGCATTTGACCGTTAATCTTTCCGACGTAGACGGTATATTCTCCGATCTTATGATGCTTGCCCGTGTAGTGGAAGATCTGACCGTCAGCATAGATGTAATTGCGATCTTTGATAGTGCCGTCAATCAGACGCAGAACCTTTCGCCTTTCTGCCGCCGTGATCTGCGTGCCGCTGAGATAGAGACTACCGCCGACCGTCAGATTGTCC